>NZ_BAFS01000448.1 GCF_000308415.1 Nocardia asiatica NBRC 100129
GACCCGACGGCTACCTGGCCTGGGTCGGCAGCCACGGCAGCGGACCGGTCACTGCGGGCCTGGTCTGATCAGGCGCCGGAAATGGACATCGTGATCGCGAGCATGAAGTCGCGCTCGCCCTGATATCCACCACCGACTTGGTGTCCTGGTACCGAACCGCCCCTTGCGGGTCACCCAGCGTCGAGATCACCGCGTCCTGGCGGGTGATCGCGCGCTCGGTGGCGACGGAGTCGAGCACATCGCCCTGCGCCCACCCGTAGCGCGTCGTGCCGGGCCCGCGCCGACGCCGCGTTCAGCGTTAACGCGGTGGTCTGGTGACTTCGCGCCAGACCCTCCTCCACGACCACTCGCCGACGGTTCCGGGAGCCCCGAGCATGGTGATCCTCATGATGTATTCCCTGTGCTCGATGACGTCGAAACGCGCTGTATCAGCTGCGATATCAAGTAGATCAGCGGCGGACCCGCACCGGCATGGCCGGTCGTCTCGCCCGCATGCCCGCGTCCAGCAGTGCCCGCGCCGGGTGCATTCCGATGGGTGGTGCATTCCGAGCCCGTGCGGGCGCCGAGTCGTGGATCGAGGCGGTGACAATTGACAAAAGCCGGTCCGGGAGCAAGGGTGATGGCATCCACCGGAGGGTGGCTGAGGTGGGCGGGGGCAATGCATAGTCGGCTTTGTTGTTCTTGTCCGTGATGGATGGAAACGGCGAGGTGTTTCGATGACCGGCGGATTCTTCAACCACTACGACGATCCCGACGAGTTCTGGGACGACGAGCCGATCCGCCCGGCCGCCAGACCGGCCCCACGGCTACCGGATGTCCGCCCGGCCGACCCGATGCCGAACTACCGCGCACCGGCGCCGGCCGAACCCGTCGACGGACTTGCCCCGTCGTACCCCGCGAGTACACATCCGCCGGTTGCCGCGCAGCCGCCGGAGCACCGGTCCTCGGCCACCGCGCCGCCGGGTCTGGACGCGGCGGCCGAGGCCGAAAACTCCGGACTCGGCCAGTTGCACAATCTGATCGAGGAGTTCTCCAGACTGCACGCCTACACTGCCGAGATCTCGAACATCATGCAGGAGGCTTTCGATGCCGGTCCATCGGATGCGCGAGGCCGCGACGAAACCGGAACAGTCGATGTCTCGCTGACCAGAAATGGTGAGCTGACACGAATCACCGTGGCGGAGAGCTGGCGCGCCCAGTTGCACCCGGGCCAGTTGGGGGCGGCGGTGGTGAGTGCCGTGCGGAATGCCGACCACAGAATGCTGGAATTCACGAGTATCACGGCGGATCGGATCGGCACGATAGACAAACTCGAGGCCCTCAACATCAATGCGGTTACTCCGACCCGGTTCCCGGCGGTCGAATCCGCCGGCGATGCACCGTCGCTCGGGCTGGAGCGGATCCTCGAGCCGGCGCATGATGTGATGGATCAAGGTCAGGATGCCGATGCCGACCGATTCACCGGTTCGGCCGGTGAGGAAGACCAACTCTGCGGAGCGAGGACTGGGCGGACGTCAGGGACAGTGTCAACGGTGTGAAACAGGCGCTGGATCCCAACAATGTGGAAGCCCTGCGCCGGTGGGAGGGTGCGGCTCGCACCTCGTACATGCAAACCTGCACGAGTCAGAGTGGTGCAGCGGGCACGTTCTCGGATATCGCCGAGAAGGCGCGGAGCGCCATGATCGATGCGTCGGTCGGAGGCGTCGCGTTCTATGCCGCGATTCTTACGGCCTGTGCCAATTTTCTGGTCGGTCTGGCCCGCGCCATCGGTGAATTGCTCAGCGGTGTCGGGGCGGGGATCAGTATCGCCGATGTCGCCGCGACATCCGGGATGACGATGGCGACCGCCGTTGCCGCGTGTACCGCCCTGGTGACCTTTCTCGGCGCGCAGGCCAAAGCCATGGGCGACATCGACAGATCCTTCCCCGACGGCAAATGGCCGGACTCCCAGGCGACAAGCTTCAACGACGCATCGGTCGAAGGTGACGGCAAGTCCAGCTGGAAGATCGCATAGACATGGCCGATGTCGACCCGTCGCGGGTGCGCGCGCGGGAACGGCGCGTCCGGATATTCGGACTCGCCATGCAGGCCGTACTTCCCGCGGTGATCGGGTGCGGACTCCTGTTCACCGCCGTAGCGGACTGGGCCGGTCTCGGCGTCGTCCAGCGCGCGGCAATCGGCTACGCGCTGGTCGTGCAGGTGGTGGCGATCGCGGTGAGCTGGCGTACACCGCCCGTCGGCGCATCACTGGTCGTCGTTCGCACGCTCTTCTACTCGGCCTACGTGGCGTTGGCGGGAAGTGCGGCTCTGCTGGCCAGAGAAGACGAGTGGGAGATACTGACCGTACCGATCTTCGTATTGTTGATCGCCGCACTGCATACCGTCTACGAGCGCTGCACGCAGCGTTAAAGCATTCGGCACACGATCGGACGGTGACGGCTGAGCGCGGTGCTCAGCGAGGGACGAGTAGAGGGTCTGGGTGCCGATCCGCGCCATAATCGCCCGCTGAGGCAGGTGAGGTCGAGCATGCCAACGGTGGGGTGGAGGATCCGCTTGCGCTCGTCTCTGCGCACTTCCACGTCCTGGTCGGCCCAGAGTGCCTGGAACTCCGGCGACTGGTGCAGCAGCTCGTCCACCAGTTCGGTCGCCTCGGCGTCGCCTGGGCTGCGTCGCCCGACTGCCGCGCGCAGGTCGGCAACGAACGAGCGTGACTGCGGGGCGCCGTCTTCCTGCGGGTAGATCTGCCGCGAGGCCGGGTCGGTGAACCATCGGTAGCGGAAGCTCGCCGCGCGGCCGTGGTGCGCGGACAGGTCGCCGAGCATCGCGATGGCGAGCGGGTTCTGTACCAGAACGGTGTGCAGGTCAGTGCTCACCATCGCCGGGGTCCCGTCGATTCGTGTCAGCAGGTCGAGCATCGCCGGGTGGACGTGTGACGCCGTCCCGCCCTGGTGCGGGATCGGGCGGTTCGCCAACCGGTACAGATGGTCGCGTTCGTCGCGACTGAGGCGCAGGGCGCGGGCGGGCGCGGCGAGCATCTGGTCGGAGGGCTGCGAGCCGGCACCACGCTCGAGCTCGGTGTAGTACTCCACCGAGGCGCCGGCCAGAACGGCGACCTCGTGGTCACATCGAGGGTGCCGTCCGGTTCGACGACCTCAACACGGTGACGATCCGTCCGATCGGCCAACCCGTCTGACTCCAGGCGGGCAGCGTGCTCACTGGTGCACCATCCTCGTGTCGATGATGTTCGATACGTCAGTGATCGCAGCGGTCAGGTAGGCGTCGACGGCGCGATCACGACCGGTCCAGGAGTGCAGGGGCGACGTGTGGCCGCAGCGCCTGGTGGTCGACTCTGGGCGCAAGTCGGCGGGGAGAAATCGTGTTGGATCTGGCTGGAAGGATGGAGGTTGTGGGAGCACAGCCGAAGGACTACTCGTCTTTGAGCACTACCGCGATTTCGTCCGGAGAGATTATTCGAGGTCGACCTCAGATGTTCTTCGGTTGCCGCCGTGAGGATCCCGGGCTGGCCGGCGCCGTTGTCAATGCAGTGGTGCGGGATACGCTGTGGGAGCCGGATCGGCAGACCCCGCGGATTGAGGTGGTCGTTGAGGTGGTCATCGAGTCGGACCACCGGTTCACTATCACTGACAACTTTGTCAACGAGATGGACAAGCTCGACTCGAATGGGTTGCCATTGAGCCGATGGTCACTCGGCGCGCTGCTTGCGGTCAGCGCTCGGGCCTGGATCGAGATTCGAACCGCCGATCGGCACTGGCTGCAGGTGTTCGAGGGGACGACGCCCATCGAGTCACCGCGCGAGCGGGAGCCGATCGGAGACCCTGGCACCCGCATCACGTACGAACTCGACCGCGACTACTTTCCTGCGACGACAGTGCTACCCGCTGCTCAAGATCTGTTGGACCCACGAGACGACCGGGTCATCGTCACGGATCTCCGAGGATAAGCGGCCCGCCCCTCTGGGTTCGGCTGTAACCAATGGGCAGCCGTTGTCATCGACGGTGCCTCCAGTACCTGCAATCCCGACGATCGTGATGATCACTCTGTGCGCGGCGCCCACGTCGTAGACCCAGTTGCGGCCCGAGCGCAGGACCTGATCGGCGAAGCCGCTGCCCGGATACAGCAACCAGCGCCACACCGCCGCACTGAGAGCGCGGGGAAAGGAACGATTGGTCATGACGGTCGAGAACGGCCTCGAGGACAACCCATCACCCAGCCGGTGGAGGTCCACGATCGATATCCTCGCCGCCAGCCTCGCCACTCACCTCGGTGAGCGGGTGACCGTAGTCGACGCGAGCGAGACCGAGGACGGGTTCTCCTGTCTCGTCCGAGGTCCTGAGCCGTCCGGTCCGTCCCTCCAGGTGGCGTGGGAGGGAGTACTCGGCATGCAGTACATCGACGGACAGCCGGACATCAGCGTGTCGGTGTTCCTGTACAGCCGAGGCCGCCGCCTGCGGCTCGACGACCAGCCTGGCAGCTACCTGGAGATCGTTTATGCGGGCCCCCTCGACGGCACGGGGGCCTGGCGCGACCTGGGCTGGCTCCAGGACGACTTCGGCGAGTTCGAGACACGCGACCATTACGGCGACTGACCGGCCACCGCTACGGGAGTGATCGCGGCAAGATGCGGATGACCGATAGCGTGGCAGAAATGATGGGGAGATCACCGCCAGCATGCCGGCATACTCCTCGGCATGTCGTGCACGAGTTCCGAGCGATGCCTTTGGTGTCACCGACTCGAGCGGACGCGGTCGATCCTCGAAGGCTACACCAGCCCCGACGGGACTGACGCCAGAGACAGAGCTGCCCGACAGGCGTGTTTCACTAGGCTGACCGGGTGGAGTTCACAACGGATTTCGAACGTGGCGGGTGGCTGCTGGCGCGCGTCGGCGAACACGGGGTCGGCGGCGTCGCCGGTACCGGCTTCGAGGCTTATGCGCGCATCCTGCACCCGGTCGAGGCGACCCGCCGCGACGTCACGGTCACCGACGAGTGGGGCAATCCCGCGATCGTGGAGGAGGCGATGTGGCCATGGGCCGAGATCGCCGCGCGCAACGGCAGAGTAATGCATCCGCTGGTGCAGTGGCGCAACCTCACCGATGGTGAGGACGAAGCGGCGATGTCGTTCGACGACGGCTGGGAAGTCGGCCAGAGCGTCGAGGGGTGGTTCGACCCATGCCTGCTGGCCGCGCTCACTGTCCACCTTCGTGCAGCCACCGAGGCACCGGAAGAGGTGACGGCCGGAGTTTGGAATGGATTCGGCGAGCTGAACACATCCTCGGGTGCGGTGATCATCGCGTCCACCGACGGCGATCCACAAAACCTCGAGCGCGAGCGAAATCGAATCGACGCCGAGCTGGCCGCCTCTGTCGCGCCGCAGGTCAGACGGGCGGCCCAGGCCGGGCCTTTCCTGCCTTGGCCGGGACGCGACTTCATGCTGTTCGACACCAGTCTCTCCGAACTCGCCGACCCCGACTGGGTGCATACGGCGGGCCTGGGATGGACAGCCGACTTCCCCGGAGTGACGCCCCAACTGCTCTGGCCCGCCGACCACGCATGGGTCGTGGCAAGCGAGATCGACTTCGACTCCACGATCGTCGCCGGCTCACGGGCTCTGGTCCACGCGGTCCTGGCCGACAACCGTTTCGAGGCTTTCGAGATCACCGAGAAATCGGATCTCAGCTGGGATGGCGACACAATCAATCCCGCGCCGAAAGACTGAGATGTCGGCGAGAGTTCGAGCAGGGCGTGCAACCAAGGTCCACGGCGGTCGCACGAACAGGGCGGCAGTACTGATGGAGTCGGCGGCCCCGCGCTTGGAGACGGCTCGGTAGTCCGCGCGAGGAGCAGTGACCGGACGGCGACCGATGATTGCACCCACGCCGACACCCGCGGTCCACTTGCCGCGCACACGACCTCCGCGCGCCCAGCAGGCCCGAACGTGTCGCGGGATTACCGGAGACGTCGGTAGATGATCGGCTGCGCGGCAACGTCGTTGGCGGCGAAGTTGGCCAGGACGAAGGAGCGGAAGGTCGGCCGGAACAACAGGCTGGGCAGGAAGGTGCGCAGGTTCGGCCAGCTGGCGTGGTTGATGAGGCTGTAGTCGGCGGGTTCCCCCGGCAGTGGTTGCATCAGCGCAGAGTCGGGCAGCGCCGTCTTCCGCTGAAACCAGCCGGCCGTGTATTCCCAGACATCGAACACGGTCTGCCTGTCCTGGCAGAAGAAGTAGTTGAACAGGAACCAGCTGTGCTGGTTGTGATCGACGTCGGCGATTCTGGCCGGGTTGCTCGCGGCGGTGAGGTGCACATGCCGGGCACCGTTTTCCAGCAGCGCCGACAGTTCGAGGTATGCCGGGTCGGTGCGCACCACCTCGATGTCATCGACGCTCGCGGTGCGGATCAGGACGACGACTTCGTAGCGGGCGGGCCGTACACCAGCTCGGCGCAGCAGCCGCGCGCCTTCGCCGGGCGGACGCAGCGCCGCGCGGAACGCCGTCGCCTCGATCACGTCATCGCGGGCCGCCAGCCGTCGGCAGACCGGCTGGATCTGCCCGAGTATCCGGCGACGTGATCGCGCGGGCAGCGGGAACGGCCCGGCCCAGCCACCGATTTCCGCGGCCAGCAGCAGGAACCCGTTGCCGGTCGGCGTGCTGAGGCGAGCCTTGACTGCCAGGTTGTCGTTGACGATTTCCATGATGAGTTCCTCTGTCGTGCAGGGTGATCGAGTGTCGGTGATGGCCTTGCCCCATTAAGGTCAACGCTTGTTGACTTCAACATTAGGACGCGCCGCCAGTGTTGTCAACATATGTTGGCCTACACTTGTGGGCATGAGGAGAAGTTCCGGCGAGACGAAGGCTGTCATCCTGGCCGCGGCCCGTGAGCGCTTCGCGGCCGACGGATACGACCGCGCCACCATCAGGGCAATCGCCTCGGACGCCGCCATTGATCCGGCGATGGTGATGCGATACTTCGGCAACAAGGAGCGACTGTTCGCGGCGTCGGTCGAATTCGATCTGGAACTGCCGGATTTGACGCAGATTCCGCGCGAGCAGGTCGGCGCCGCACTGGTCGCTCATTTTCTGGAGCGCTGGGAACGCGACGAAGCACTGCTCATCCTGCTGCGCGCCGGGGTGACCAATGATGCCGTCGCGGAACGGATGCGCTCGATCTTCGCCACCCAGCTGGGGCCGCTGATCGCTCGCCTGAACGACGACCCCCGTGACGGACCGGTCCGGGCCGGGCTGGCGGCATCCCAAATCCTGGGCATGGCACTGTGCCGTTTCGCGCTGGCCTTCCCGCCTCTTGCCGCGATGACGCGACAAGAGGTCGTCGCCTGGCTGGGGCCGACAGTCCAGCGGTATCTCACCGGCACCCCCGACGCCGACGCGACCCCATGGTGATCCAGCCGCGTGGCGGCCGTCGTGCGGCCCGTCCGTACGTCACTCATGCGTGTATCGATCGGAATCCCTAGCGCACCGGTCGCAAGCCCCGCGCTTGCTCGGTCGCACGATCAACCCGCCACGAGCGACCACCGCGGCAGCCAACCGCGGCGGTCCGTCTCCGCGCCAGCCCGTCTGCGCAGTGGTCGGCAACGGGTCCCAATAGATCCCGGATGGCCATCGAACCTCAGTCAACGCATGTAGGCCAACGAGTGTTGACGTCGCGCTGGTGTCTGGTCAACAATTGTTGGCATCAGACGAAGGGAGCAAGTGATGTCGAAGACCGTGTTGGTGACCGGCGCCTCGACCGGAATCGGCCGGGCCACCGCCCTGCTGCTCGCCCGTGAGGGCTTCACCGTCTATGCCGGGGTGCGCAAGGAGGCCGACGGCGAGGCGCTCGGCGCCTCGATCACTCCGATCACGCTGGATGTCACCGACGCCGGCCAGATCGCCGAGGCTGCCGAGCGCATCGACCGGCTCGATGCCCTGATCAACAATGCGGGTGTCGGTGTCACCGGACCGCTGGAGTTCATTTCCCTGGACGCGCTGCGCTGGCAGTACGAGGTCAACGTGTTCGGGCAGGTGGCAGTCACACAGGCCATGCTGCCCAAGTTGCGTGCCTCGCGCGGGCGCGTGGTCACCGTCGGCTCGGTGGGCAGCTGGATCACTCTGCCCTTCGGTGGCCCGCTGTGCTCCTCCAAGCACGCCATCCGCTCGCTCAACGACGCCTTGCGCATGGAGGTCAAACCGTACGGTGTGGCCGCGGTCCTCATCGAACCCGGCTCCATCCACACCGCCGCAGTCGACAAACTGCAGGACGAGGTCGAACCGCGCCTGGCCGCAATCGGTGCGGAGGGCAGGCGGTTGTACGGCGACGCCTACCGGGCGATGACCACCGCCGGGCTGAAGGAAGAGCGCACTGGTTCCAGTCCGGATGTCGTCGCCCATGCCATCCTGCGCGCCCTGACGGCTCGCAAGCCACATTCTCGCTACCCAGCCGGCAAGAAGTCTCGCCTGATGAGCACCCTCGGCCGGATCCTGCCCCAGTACACGCTCGACGCCCTGCGCCTGCGCGCGCTCGGTCTCTCCTGAACGGAGCCAGCCATGAACCAGCTCGCCGGAGCGGACGCCCTGACCTCGCTCGATCCCGTCTTCGCCCAACTTGCCGTCGGTGCGGGCCACAACCTCTGGCACCTGACTCACTTGACCCTGCGCGAGAAGGCCTTCGTCTGCCTGACCGCCGACCTGTGCCACCCCCATCTGGATCTACCCCTGGCCATGCATGTTCAGATGGCCTCGGCCAACGGTGTCGAACCCGAGGCCATCCGGGAGCTCTTCCGCCATCTGGCTCCCTACGTGGGCTATCCCATCCTGGTTACCGCCTTTCAGCGCCTGACCGAACTCGGCCTGCCCGAGGCGCAGGACACCGACCCGGTCACATCGGTTCCGTTGAGTGGCGCCTTGGCGCGCGCGGTCCGCGAACTGGAGAAGGTGGACCCGGGGCTGGCGGCCTTCACCGGGGACCAGTTCGCCCAGCGCTGGGCCCGCCCGTATCTCGATGTCCGGGAGCGGGCGCTCGCCTGCCTGGTCGTGGACATCTTCTACCAGACGCTGGGCGATTCCCTGCGTCTGCACGCCGAGGTGGCCAGGGCGGGCGGCGCCACCGAGGAGACCTTCCGGGATCTGATCCGCGGCGTCGCCGAGTTCGGGCTCGCCCGAGCCTGGGCCGCCGCCGAGGCGTTACTCCCTCGAGAGGTTTGAGGACTCAGGTCGAGGGCGGGAGATGCCACATGCCCGTGGCGGTGAAACGTGTCAGTGCTACGAGCGGTTTCGTCACCTCCCAGCCATTCCAGCTGGCCGCTGACAGACGAGTCTCCGAATGCGAACAGCGCGACCAGCCCCTGCGGATCGGAATGCGGAACAGGCCCGGTAAGGCGGAGGCTCAGTGCATGCCGCCCTACCGGTGTCTGCCGTATCCGACACGTCGATGACATGGCGGGCCACATCGCGTCCCCCGCGGTCGCTGCGGCGGATCACCCGTTGCGCGCGGATCGCCTCGCACAACCTCTGCACATCCGCGCTCGCCCAGGCGCCGTGCGCCCCGTCCGGGCTGGGCGAGGATCTTGCTCAATACGCCCCGTAACGGTCGCTGGTGGACCCTTCCGGCATGGATGCCAGCACCTGCGGGATGTACTCCGCGAAAGTCGGCACCGTACGGGCGGATCCGGCCCCAGCCGATGGATCGGCCAGGGTGAGCCCGGCCGCGACGCCGCGGCGGTCAAGGCGATGGCCGAACAAGCCCACGAATACCAGAGGACGCGTCGGGGAACACCGATCAGCTCGGCCGAGCGAAGCGGGCGCGCCCTCGGCATGCTCGCCTCACAAGGGTGCGTTGCGCCACCACCGCTCGTAGAGGTCGCGGCCCGAGGTGCCGCCGGACACGCCCATTCTGCAGTTCGCTCGCGCGGCGTCATCGAATCGGAGCAGCAACTCTCCGGTGCGCCCCGCCACGCCGGTGGTGTCGTTCCAGGTGACGTGCCCCTGGCCGGTGGGCCGCTGCCAGCTCTCCGCACCGACGAAGGTCGCACCCTGAGATGGCTCGAAGTCCTGCGCGGGTGTATCGATCCCGCACCGCACCATCAGTCGGTAGACAGGGTCTCTGTTTCCGTTGCATGCCAACGCATTGGTCGCATGCCACGTTTGGCTCACGTCGATCGGTCGCTGGTCGCCATCCACAGCGATGCATCGAAGGCCCTGGAAACCACTGGAGCTCTGCGTTTTCGGAAGCAGGTGAGGGAACGCCGCAATCACGCGCTCGTGTGCGGCCCATGAGTTCGTGTCGACCGGACCCATCGTGGACAGCACGCCGGAAGCATCCGCCGGACCCGGCGCGGAATGTTCGGGCGAAACACGGTTCAGCACGACGACACTCGTGATCGCCAAGGCAGCCACGGCCAGCAGGACACCGATCCCGGTACCGATTCTCCTGCGCCCAGCCGACCGGGGCACCATCGACGACACCGGGTCCGGGGAGACGCCGAAAGCCGTCGCCGCCGCTTCGGCGAGTGCACCGCAGCTTTGATAGCGCCGCTGCGGGTCTTTGGCCAGCGCGCGGGCGATTACGTCATCGATCCGCGTGGGCAGTTCCGGGACGGCCGCGGTCGGTCTCGGCGGCGGATCCTGCAGGTGCGCCGCGATCACCGCATCGGTCGTCGCACGCGGGAACGGCTTCGCTCCGGTCAATAGTTCGTAGAGGGTGCAGCCCAGCGCGTAGACGTCGGCACGGTGATCGACCGCCGATCCGGTCAGCTGCTCCGGCGCCGCGTAGGCGAGGGTCGCCAGGATCGATCCCGCCTGGGTCAGTGACGTCATCCCAGCGGCGGCCTTGGCGATACCGAAGTCGGTGATAGCGACCCGGTCGGGTTGTCCTGGAACCGGTTCGATCAAGATATTGGCCGGCTTGACGTCGCGGTGCAGCATGCCTGCCCGATGCGCGTGATCCAGGCCGCGTGCGGCGGCGGTGATGACGTGCAGGACACGGTGCGGCGGCGCCGCTTCACGGCGGCGGATCAGTGTGGTGGCATCGGAGCCGTCCATGAATCGCATCGCGATCCACAGCCGCCCGTGCTCCACGCCGCGGTCGTAGACGCCGATGATGTTCGGATGGTCCAGCCGGGCGGCGAGTTCGGCTTCGCGGACGAAGCGGGCACGGAACTCGGGGTCCGTACTGTATTCCGCCGACAATACTTTCAGCGCGTCCCGGCGCGGCAACCGAGGGTGCGCCGCCACGTAGACGGTGCCCATTCCGCCGCTGCCGAGCACCCGCTCGATCCGGTATCCCGCGAAGATCGTGCCCGGCAGAAGTCTCGCGGGCAGGCTGCTATTCACTGCGCACCAGCATGGCGTATTGGGCGGAAATCCGCTGATGCGCGTCGGTCGGATGCCGGCCGACGAGGGTCGCCGAGTACCGGCCGTACAGGACCCGGCAGCGGACCTGGGCAGGCCACTGCGGCTGCTGGTTCATGCCATTGCAGTAGACGTCCGGGACACCGGCCGGTGGGGCGATGCGCGTCGCGGAATCGGCCCGCATCTCCTCGGTGAACACCCGCCGCGCCGTGACCGCGTCCGGGAATCGCTCGAGCAGGTTGTGACCGTTCATCGCGACGAGTTCGACCGATTCCTTGAATTCGAAGTGCTTCATCAGCCGGGCAGCGCGCGGGCCGAGGACCACACCGCTGATTCGGAGATAGGACGACCAGCCCGCATTGGCGTCGAAGTCCGAGGCGATCACCGTGGGATACGGCCAGTGTCCAGCGCCGTAGGGCATCAGTCGCGACAGCATGCCCTCCCGGTCCAGGGGCAGGCGGCTGAACTGGTTCGGCGCGGTCGGCTGGAAGTCACGCAATCTGGGTAGCTGGAGGTCGAATGCCCTGCGCACCAGCCCGGACAGCACCGCTTGATCCGGTGCGGTGTGCCCGGCCAGCACGCTCACGACGAACGACTCGTGCGCGATGGTCGCGGCCATGGTCGGCACCGCAGGGCGCCAGTACACGAAGGCCGACGGGTACTCCGCGATCCGCACCGGCACATTGTCCGGGCTGATCGCGGCATCGGTGGCGTTCATCTGCCGGGCTGCCAACTGCGCCGCCATGGCGTCGGGGAAGCGCAACAGGATCACCGTCAGCAGCCGTCCCGCGCCGATCTCCGGCGCTTTGGCGCCGAAGTCGACGTCGCTGCCGCTGACCGCGAATCCGGCCAGCATGTTGTGCGATTCGAGCACGTCACGGACCCGCTCGGCCAGAATACCGGCGGCCTTGCGCGGGGTCGGCAACGGCGCCGTCCGGTGTACGACACCCTTGGTCAACGCCGGATCGACCTCGACGGGATCGAGTACGGCCTCGGCCATCCGCATCGATTCCAGCACCCGCCCGTATTTGTCGGTTCCGGTCCGCGGCGGCGGCAGCGGATCGACGCTGTTCGATCCGATGTCGAGCGTCGACAGGTCCAGGCGTTGTGGGGTCGGCTCGCCGGGGCGCACACACCCGCACAGCACTGTCAGGGCCGCGGCCAGAACGGCGACGACTCGTATTCCTTCAGCACGTGAATACATCGGCACCCTCGTCATAGCGGAGCATCCGGCCACCACCGCTCCCGCAGCGCGGAGCCCGAGAGGGCGCCGCCTACGCGCAGGCGGCAGAAGTTGCGATCCGGACGATCGAACATCACGTCGAGCCTGCCGACCGTCACGCCGTCGTTCGTGGTCACGGTTCCCCACCGCACCCTCCCGGAGGCGGAGCCACGAGACCACAGCTCCTCCCCTTCCAGTTGCGCGATCGGTGGCCACGCCGGAATCGGTGTGCGATCCGAATTGCAGATCACCACGACCGCTTCGGCGGGCTCCCGGTCGCCGAGGCAGAACACGCCACCGGTGGGCACCTGCTGATCGAAGGAGATCAAGTTGTTGTTCTGATCGGAGTGCATGCAGGTATGGAGATCCTGATAGCCGACGGCGGCCGGTGCGACCGGAAGCAGATTCGGGAAAGTCTCTGCGGCGAGCGCGGCCGCGCCCCAGGCAGCCGAATTGGTGGCGACCCGGGTCGGAGAACTCGCCGACGACCCTGCGGAACCGTCCCGACCGAAGCCGACGGCCAGCGAAACACCGATCAGCACCAGCACGATCGCCGCGATCGCCGCACCGGCCGAAGCGCCGCGGCGACGCATCGATCCGGTCATGGCTCCGGCGGCCGCCTCTGCGGAGCACGCGGCCTGCGCCGCCGCCGCCAACGCACCACAACTCTGATAGCGGTCGGCCGGATTCTTGGCCAGCGCCGTGGCGATGACCTTGTCCAATCCGGTCGGCACCCGCGCGTTCTCGCGGGACGGGCGGGGCGGCTCCTCGTTCAGATGCGCGTACATGACCGCCGCCGGACTGCTGCGCGGATACGGCACCGAACCGGTGAGCAGCTGATACAGCGTGCAGCCGAGCGAGTACACATCGGCACGGTGATCGACCGTGCCGGCGCTGATCAGCTCGGGCGCCGCGTACGCCAGCGTGGCGGTGAACCCCCCGCCCTCGGAGAGCGTTCCCTCCGCACCGGCGATGCGCGCGATGCCGAAGTCGGTGACCAGCACCCGATCCAGCGCCCCCGGTTCCTCGGCGAGCAGCAGATTCGCGGGCTTCACGTCACGATGTTGCAGGCCGACCCGGTGAATCTCATCCAGTCCCTGCGCGGCCTCTGCCAGGATCCGGAGCGCGCGCTCGACCGGGATCGCGGCGTCACGCCGGATCAGATCGGCGACGTCGCCGCCGTCGACGTACTGCATCGCGATCCACAACCGGCCATCGTGTTCACCACGGTCCCGCACTGCCACCACATTCGGATGCTGCAGACGCACCGCTGCTTCGGCCTCACGCAGGAATCGTGCCCGGAACTCCGCGTCACTCGCGTGCTGGTCGGAAAGGATCTTCAGCGCGTCGTAACGCGGCAGCCGTGGGTGCCGCGCCAGATACACCTCGCCCATACCACCCGCGCCGAGCCTGCGTTCGATCCGATATCCGGCGAAATCCGTTCCGTCCGCGACGTTCACCGGCGCTGCCCTCTTTCTCCTCCACGATCAGAACGGCGCATCGGGCCACCAACGGTCGGGCGAAATGCCGCTGAGCGGCGGCCACGTCGGCGAAGCGGATCAGCAGGTCGAAGCGGTTGAGGCCGAGGAGTTCGACCGGCTCCTGGGTAGAACCGAGGAAGCGCTCGGCGCCGCGAGGTCCATAGACGATGCCACGGGCTTGGATCAAGCTGCCCCATCCCGCGTGCTCCGCCGAGTCGCCGAGGATCACCACCGGGAACGGCCATCGCCCCGGCGCTTCCGGCACCATTCGCCCCAGTATGCCGTCGCGATCCAAAGGCAGTTCCGCGAACCTGTCGGGTGGCGTGGGCACGAAGTCGCGCAACAGCGGTACCTGGACGTCGAAGGCCTTGCCCGCCAGTGTGGTCAGCGCGGCCAGGTCGGTAGAGGTATGCCCGGCGAGCACACTGACGACGAACACATCCCGCGCCATCGTGGCCGCGATCGTCGGCACCGCTGGACGCCAATGACCGCGCGCCGAGGGGTGTTCGGGGATCGTGACGGCGACGTTGTCCGGGCTCAGCGCGGCATCGACGGCATCGACGGCATCGATGTCTTGGGCGGCCCGCTGCGCCGCCGCGGCATCCGGGAAACGCAGCACCATCACCTGGAGCAGGCGGCCGCCGCCGATCGCTACCTGCGACGGGGTGTCGGTGGCGCCGACACTGAAGCCGGCAAGCATGCCGTGCCGTTCGAGTACCGCGCGGACCGGATCGGCCAGTAGCGCGGAGGCTTTCGCCGCGGTGGGCAGCGGGACCGCTCTGCTCCTGCGGAGCGGAATCCGCAACGCCTGATCCACGTCGGTCGGATCCAGCATGATCTCCGCCATGCGCACCGACTCGAGCACCCGGCCGTGGTATTCGCTGCCGTGCTCGGGCGCGAGCAGCGGTTTCCGACTGTAGGGACCGACGTCGAGGCTACCCGGGTCCGGTCGGGGTACGGGCTTTCCCGCTACCGTGCACCCCGAGCCGACCGCCAGAGCCACACCCAGCGCCAGGGCCATGCGCGCGAGTTTCACAACGGGGCCTCCGTCCACCAGCGGGCCCGCAGTTCGGCCCCGGTCGGAGACCCGGTGACGACTATGTAGCAGAAGTTGCGGCGCGGGTCGTCGAAGTACAGCCGAGGGTGCCCCACCACCTTGCCGTCCAATCCGAGATACGTGCCCCAATGCAGATTTCCGGTGCCCGATGGACGGCTCCAGGACTCGTCGCCCTCGGCTCGATCGATGGTGACCGGCGGGGCGATGGGCGCGCGGTCGGCGTTGCACACCACCTCCAGCGTGCGCACCGGCTCGTGGTTGCCCTGGCAGATGATCCGGCCGACCGGTACGAAGACATCGATCGCGACGTTGCCGAGCCGCTCATCGACCGGTTGGCAGCCGAAGACTTCCTGGTACCCGGTGCCGAACTGGGAGGCGGGCAGCAATTCGGGGAAGGTCTGCGCGACATAGGTATACGCGCCCCAGGACACAACGTCCACGCTGGTCTGCGGGCCGACGGCGATCGCGCTCGACGCGTGCTCGGGCGATCCGTCACGACCGAGTCCGACCAGCACCGACGTCGTCACCGCGACCAGCGCCACGGCCAGCGCGGCAGCGGCGATCAGTCTGCGTCGCCGGGTGGTCGGGCGGAACGGAGGGGCAGCCGCGAACCGGACCGTCTTCTGCGCAGCGGCCTCCGCCGCAGCTGCCAGCGCACCACAACTCGCGAACCGATCGGCCGGGTTCTTGGCGAGCGCGGTGGCGATCACCTCGTCGAATCCCGATGGCCGCCCGCGATTCTCGAGGGTGGGCGGTGGATCGTGCAGGTGTGCGTACATCACCGCAGCGGGGGTGTCGCGGGCGAACGGCACCGACCCTGTCAACAGCTCGTAGAGCACGCAGCCCAGCGCGTAGATGTCGGCACGGTGATCGACCTGCCCGCCGCTGATCTGCTCGGGAGCCGCGTAGGCCAGCGTCGCGCTGAGCCCGCCGCCGGGCGATGTCGTCGGTTCGTCCGCGGCCGGGCGATGCCGAAATCGGTGACCAGCACCCGGTCCGGGCGTCCGTCCTGTTCGGCGACGAGAATATTGGCCGGCTTGACATCTCGATGCAGCAGTCCTTTGCGGTGCAGCGCGTCCAGCCCCTTGGTGACTTCGGCGATGATCCGGACCGCCCGGTCGAGCGGAAGCGCGTCGGATCCGCGCCGGATCAACTGAGCCAGATCGACACCGTCGACATACTGCATCGCGATCCACAAGCGGCCGCCGTGCTGGCCCCGGTCACGCACCGCGACCAGGTTGGGATGGCGCACGCGCGCCGCGATGGAGGCCTCGCGCAGAAATCGCGCGCGGAACACCGGATCGCCGGTGTGTCCGTCGGACAGGATCTTCAGCGCGTCCTTGCGAGGTAAGCGTGGATGCTGGGCGAGGAATACCGTGCCCATGCCGCCGATCCCGATGCGTCGCTCTATACGATACCCGGCGAAATCCATGCCCTCAGTGACAGTCAACGCACTGCCTTCCCAACCGAACGCGCCGGGACCCTTCCGGCGCTCGTCGGCGGCCGTCCGCGAGACGGGGCGGTGCGGCGCAGCCGACCGGGCGACTATAACAATCGGCCCGCACAAGGCGGCGATGAGTGTTCGCCACCCTGGGACGAGGAGACTTTCCAGCACGGCGTTGCCGGGGTGCGAGGCGGTCTGTAGGTACAGCAGGATGGGCCCTTCGAGCGTCGCGTGCAGTTGGCCCGCGAGCGCGTCGCTGGCCGAACGGCCGAGTTCTGTCCGTAGTTCCGTGAGGAGGACGCGGATGTGATCACGCGGTCGCGGCCGACGGCGATCACCACATCCGGCGCTTCGTTGTGGCGCAACATGGACTTCCGGCTCACCGACGCCGAGTTCGCCCGGGTGGCCGCGCCCACGCTCGTGCTGTGGGGCGGCGCCGACATCTGGCTGGCTGCCTCTCAGGCCGACCGCCTGGCAGCGCGCATCCCGGATGCCACGGCCACCGTCACTGTCACCGGAATAGCGCAGGAGCCGGATTCGGTCGCCGCGACCCTTTCGAAGGGCGGGCCGCTTCATGCGCGCTACCTACCGGCGGCGGACGGCACGCACAGCGTGGCGCGGGAACGGTCGGGAATCGGATTCACCGGCGGCACTACGCCGAAATCGTTCACCCTCGCCGACGTCCGCCTCAGCGGCGGAGTACCCACTGACGAGGTCATCCTGTTCTTCTCACCGGCCGGGCCGGTGGTGGTCGCGCCGCTGCCCGTCGACAGATTTCGGATCGTGGCGACCGTGGACGAGGCACCGCACGACCCGGATATCACGTTCGTGCAGGGATTGCTCGACGAACGCGGCCCGCAGTCCCACCCGGTCTTGGTCGAGGAAGTGGTGTGGGGTCCCGTTTCCGCGTCCACCACCGGAGGCTCGACTTCTCCGCAGGGCACGGTATAGCGTCGGCGCGGACTGTTGTCGAGTGCGCCGAATCGCTACGCCGAACGAATCAGGCGGAGCCCATCGACCCGGTCTCCGCCGTGTTGAGTGATGCGAGGCCTGCGACGAGGTGCCGAAGTCCGAAGTGGAACTCGCTTTCCAGGGTCTGCGCGGGTAGGCAGTCGGCGACGGCGATGGTGGCGGGGAACTGCGCCGGGTCGAGTTGGCGATAGAGGGCGACGAGGGCGGTCGGGTCGATGTTCGCTTCGGTGTCGTGGCCTTGGAGTTGTGCGGCGAAGCCGACGACGTAGCGGGCCACGGTGGCGTACACCATGGCGGCGGATCGCGGGGAGAATCCGTTGGCCAGCAGCATAGCCAGCACTTGTTCGCGCAGGCGAAGGGCGTTGGGTCCGGTGGGTACTTGTTCGATGAGCAGGGGAGCGACGCCGCGGTGGCGGTGCAGGGCTGCGAAGATGGCTTCGGCCGCGGCGATGCAGGCGCGTTGCCAGTCGCCGTCGTTGGCGTCGTCATCGATGTCGACCTCGCCCAGGACGCAGTCGATGACGTGGCCGATGAGTTCGGCGCGGTTGGCCACAGCCCGGTAGATCACCGCGGTACCGGTTTCGAGGCGCTGGGCCAGAGTTCGCATCGACAGCGCGTCGGCGCCTTCCTCATCGACCAGGCGCAGCGCGGTGGTCACGATCCGGTCGAAAGGAACCCGGGGGCGGCCGGGGGAGCGGCGGCCGGTCTTCTCGGTGGCGTCGGAATCGGCGGTGGGCACGGTCGCATTCTCCCCGATCGGCGGGCTGGACATCCGATCAGCATATAACGGTCACGACGTCGCTCTTTTGGTCTACCCATGTCGCAAGGATTCGGCAACATTTACTCCAGGGGAACGCGGGCGGATACGGACGCGCCGAATGCTCGGTCCGCTCGATAACGCCCCGATGACTTGCGCCACCGAGGCAGGTCGAGTTCTCCGACTTTTCATCGCCACCGATTCGCATGGCGTGGACGGTGCCGCTCAGTACTCGAAGATGACTCCCTGGCGATGCCGATCGGGTGATTCTGGCCAACGCAGGCTGCCGTTGCCGCCCGCATTCCAGCAGCGTTTTCAATCCGCGCTGCGCCGGCGGTGCTCGGCCAGGGCGTCGAGCCCGAAATCCGACCGCGGATTGCGCCAGACCGAGTGGGCGTGGTTGGCCTTGCGCTGGGTGTTGTCGTATTCGATGAGCAGCTCGGGGCCCTGGATTCGGTAGTAGTGCGGTTCCCCGGCCTCGAGGCTGCCTGCCCATCCGAAGTGGACCTCGTCGAGTACGTCGTCGGCTGCATAGTGCGCGGCGTGGACTGCGGCGAGTGCGCTCGGCGCGCGACCGGTGTACAGGCTGATCAGCTGGCGTAGTAGGTGCCGGTGTTCTGGGTCGAGATCGCGTGCGGCCAGCCCCTTGGGCGGAAAGGAAATCGCCATGGCCGCATGGTCGGCCGCGGTGTATCCGCTGCCGCTTTCGGCGCGCATGTCGATATCGTCGACCAGCTTTCGCAGCGCCGGATCGGTGAACCTGCCGCGCCAGAGATCCTGCATGTGCATCATCGCGTCGCCGTGGGCGATGGTCGGCCGGTTGCCGGAGACAATGTCGGATATGGCGCTGGTGTGCAGTAATGCCGTGTGATAGCGGTCGGAGTCCAGCGACCTGGCCAGCTGCCGCGCCGCCTCTTCCGGCCCGCCCAGCGGCCGTAGTGTTGCGCCGAGCAACGCGGCGCTGGCTGGATCGGCTCCGATGAAGCAGGGTGTCGTCGAGACGACGCGCCCGCCGATGATTAGGTTGTTCAGCGAGATGTGGTGGCCCCCGAAGCGCCATGCCCAGACCGCGTCGCCCGGTCGGCCGAACAACCTCAGCCAGTACAGGCCGGGATCTCGGCCCCGTTGCCGTCCCCAGCGGACTTGCCATCCTTCGACCTGATCGAGGACGTTCTCCAAACCCATCACGGTGGCGACGGTCGCGTATCCGGCCTCGGACAGTCCCGATGCGACCAGCCGCATCGCCAAGCCCTGCTGACGTGCGGTCTGGTCGCGCAGCGCGAGTCCACCGTGGTCGGTCGGGGTGTAGAACCAACGGAGCCGCTCGGCCTCCGCGTCGGCAGCCAGAGGCGAGTCGAACTGCGCTCGGCTCAGTTGATCCGAGGCGAGCGATTCCAGCCATGCTGCCGCGCAGGCAGCCATGTCGGTGGCGACCAGCTCACGGACCGGAGCAAGCGTGGACTCATCCGGTGACATCGAGCATGACCTTGATCGCGTTGTCTCGCCGTTCGGCGTAAGTATCGAATGCTTCGGCGATGTTCTCGAGTGGGAAATGATGGGTGACCAGAGGTCTGGTGTGCAGTCGTCCACGCGATGCCAGCGACAGGGCCCTGGCTACCGAGTTCGCGCCTTCGCCGCGGATGGTGTCGATCGAGATCCCGTTCATGACAGCGTGATTGAGGTCAGCCGTCACCGGTTGTTCGAAGAAGCCCGCCAAAACGATTCTGCCGCCGCGCTTGACCATGTGGATCGCGTCGTCGACGGCGCTGGGAGCTCCGGAGCACTCCACGACGATGTCGGGGCCGAGTCCGCCGGTGATCTCTCGAATCGCGGCGACGGCGTCCTCCTCGCGGGAGTTGAGTAGATGGTCGGCCCCGAATTGCTTCCCGATCTCCAGCCGGTTGTTGCGTGTGCCCACGAGCATTACCGGCTCGGCTCCGAGTTCGCGGGCGACCTGGACGGCCATCAATCCGATAGGGCCGGGACCGATCACTGCGACGCGGGCGCCGACCAGTAGCGAGTCGAGCACGTCGAACGCGTGCATCACGGTGCCTGCGGTGGTCAGCACGACGGCCGAGTCGAAGTCGATGTGATCAGGAAGCCGGTACAGCGTGGAGACGTGGTTGACCACATACTCGGCGAAGCCGCCGCTGACCGTCATCCCCTGTGTTCGATGACCTTTGGCCTGGTTGCCGTAGTTCAGACAGTCCGTGTAGGAGCCTGACAGGCAGTTGACGCATCGCATGCAGCCCCGATGCGCCTCGGTGACGACACGATCGCCGACGGCGAACTCGTCGACGGCGCTGCCGACCGCGACCACGACACCCGCGTACTCGTGGCCGGGAATGAAGGTGTCCGGCGCCGGGCCGGCTCCGTGGAAGAAGCGACGGCTGCGGACCTTGAGGTCGGTGCCGCACAGTGACGCCCGGTGAACTCGTACAAGAACGTCGTCCGGGCCTGGGCGGGGCACCGGCATGGTTTTGGTCTTGATAATTCCCGGCTCGCCTATCACTGCGGCCAGCATTGTTTCCGGAAAGGACACCACTTTGCCTTTCATTGTCCTTTTATGGTCCACCATGAGGCTATGTGAGCGATTTCTTTGCTGTCCAACGACGCGAAGCCGGCCCTAGCTGGAAAGCCTCCGTCGACCATGCGCTGTACTGCAGGTATAAGTCTGTCCTATAGGGTGCAGCGAATATTCGTATTGGGTGCACTCGTCGGCGCGGTGTTACGGTGCGAAATATCTGGAAAATGCCGGGATTATCGGCGTTCGGTCGAGGAGTAGACTTTGGATCTCGAGATCACCGGTCGAACCGCACTGGTTCTGGGCGCGGGCGGCGGCCTGGGTGGCGCCATCGCGGAGAAATTGGCGGCCGAGGGCGCCGAGGTGGCCGTCGCCGATATCCATCGCCGAGCCGCCGAATCCCGCTGCGACACGATCGTCGCGGCCGGCGGCCGAGCCATACCGGTGGCGTGGGATATCGCCGACCTCGACGCCATCGAGGGCAACGTCGCTGCGATCGAGCGAACCCTCGGCCCGGTCGACATCCTGGTCAACAACACCGGCGGGCCGCCGCCCTCGCCGGTCCTGGGCCGGCCTTCTGCGGTGTGGCTCGATCATTTCCGTTCCATGGTGCTTTCGGTGATCGCCATCAGCGACGAACTCGTCCCGGGTATGCGCGCGCGCGGATGGGGCCGCGTCATCACCAGCACCAGCTCGGGAGTGGTCGCTCCGATTCCCGGTCTCGGGCTGTCGAACAGTCTTCGCGCCACGTTGCTCGGCTGGTCCAAGACGCTGGCGCGGGAAGTCGCCGCGGACGGCGTCACATGCAACATCGTCGTGCCAGGTCGGATCGGAACCCGTCGCGTCGAGCATCTCGACCGGATCAAAGCCGAAGCCGAAGGCCGAACCGTCGAACAGGTCAGGGCCGACAGCGTCGCCACCATCCCCATCGGCCGCTACGGCGACCCGGACGAATACGCGGCGACGGTGGCTTTCCTGGCCAGCGTTCCGGCGTCGTACATCACCGGCACGGTGGTGCGCGTCGACGGTGGTCTCATCACCAGCCTCTGATACTCACAGCGACGAAGGATCCCAGCCATGGCCGTGCTCACCCGAGAGGCGAAGGGCGTCTTCGCCATCGCCCCCACCCCCTTCGACGAGCAGGGAGCGGTGGACTTCGACTCGCTGCACCGGTTGGTCGATTTCTACGAAGCGGTCGGCGTCACCGGGATCACCTTGCTCGGCCAGATGGGCGAGGCGCCGAAACTGTCGCATGACGAGGCGACCCGAATTGTGCGGCACGTGCTGCGCAAGACCCGGCTTCCGGTCGTCGTGGGAGTTTCCGCGCCCGGCTACGCGGCGATGCGCGCACTCACCGGTGAGGTCATGTCGGCGGGAGCAGCGGGCGTCATGGTCGCACCGCCGAACACCTTGCGCACCGACGACCAGATCGTCGGCTACTACGAGGGCGTCGCGGCCGTGCTCGGCGACTCGGTTCCCCTCGTCGTGCAGGACTACCCCCTGTCGTTCTCGGTTGTCATGAGCGCCCCGGTCATCGCGCGCATCTCCCGCGCCGTACCCAGCTGCGTCATGCTCAAGCACGAAGACTGGCCCGGACTGGAGAAGATCAGCGCACTGCGGCAGCTGGAAGCCGAGGGCGACATGCCACGACTGTCGATCCTGTGCGGCAACGGGGGACTCTTCCTGGATTTCGAGACCGCTCGGGGCGCTGACGGCGCCATGACCGGATACTGCTTCCCCGAGATGCTGGTCGATGTGGTCGGTCATACCGCGGCGGGCCGTTGTGAGGAAAGCCATGACATCTTCGACGCGCATCTGCCGTTGCTGCGATACGAACAGCAGCCGGGTGTGGGCCTGGCGGTGCGCAAATACGTCATGCAACGGCGCGGCCTGCTCGCGTCCGACAACCAGCGCGCGCCCCGCAGCGTGCTCTCGAGCCGAGCGCGGTCGGAAGTCGACCATCTGCTCGCCCGGCTCGCTCGCCGAGACAGCCGAGCGAATCGGGTCGCGTGACTCGCTCGCTGCATGTCTGCGGCCGGCAAGGACGGCGGTAACTTCGTCTGATGCGACTGCGCCAGCTGGAGTACTTTCTCGCCGTCTGGGAAAGCGGATCGTTCAGTGCCGCCGCGGCACGCCTGTATGTCTCGCAGCCGTCGCTGTCGCAGCAGATGCGTTCGCTGGAGAAAGAACTCGGCGCGCAACTGCTCGAACGCGGCCGCCATGGCCTGGCCCTCACGCCCGCGGGACGGGTCTTCCTGCCCCACGCCGAGCGGGTACTGCGGGCTGTCGGAGAAGCCGCGGACGCAGTGCACCAAGTGGTCGAGGGGCGAAGCGGCGACGTGCACGTGCTGACCGTCCGGTCGATCGCCTCCGGCATCCTGCCCCCGAGCGCCGTCCGGTGGCACTCCCTGTTCCCGACGGCCGTCCTGCGGGTGCACGACTTCTCGCACCGTCGTGCGCTCGAGGAGGCGGTTCGCGGCGGACAGGGCGACATAGCGGTCGGACCGCGGCCCGAACTGTGGGAGGGACCCGTCGTGTCACTCGGTTACGAGGAGATGGTGCTGGTCGGCCCCGCGGGGCGAGAAACGGGTTCCGCGGTGGTAGAACGCGATGAACTGACCGCAGCCGACTGGATCCTCTACGAGCCCGAGCAAGGCATGAGCGAGATAGTGGACCGCACGGCCACCGCCCTCGGATTCACTCCACGCGCTGTCGCGCGTACCGGACAGGTGGCCGCCGCGCTGCTGTTCGCCATGGAGGGCTTGGGAGTAGCCCTGGTGCCCAACAACGCCGTACCCGGCGGCTGGATACGGCACGCCAGAACGATCGGCCCCGGGGTCTACCGCGAGATCGTCGCCTACAGCCGCAGCACGCCGACGCAGCTGGCGCAGCGGTACAGAGACTTGCTCACCTCCCTGGAACTGCCCCTCACCTCGGCGACGGAGCTTCCAGCAGGGGCTCTGCGCTGCTGAGCGTTGCTCGCCACGATCAACCGGGTGCTTATCGCTCCTCCGGGGCATCCCCGCGATTCGG
>NZ_BAFS01000447.1 GCF_000308415.1 Nocardia asiatica NBRC 100129
GGTGCGGTGTCGTCCGCGGCGAGCGCGAGTTCGAGTTCTTCGGCGAGTACCCGCACATCGGCGAGGGCGAGATCGAGGCCTTTCGCGACGGTCGGTGGGACGGTGTACGCGGCGTCGCCCGCGAGTACCAGTCGGCCGTGATGCATCGGTTCCTGGACGAAGCTGCGAAACGGCAGCACCGACCTCGGTGTCGCCTGTACGCCACTGCGTGATCGACACGAAACCCGGCTCCACCATCTGCAGGCCGTCGAAGGCACTGCGAAGCCGAGCCTGGGGCCTGGGGCCTGGGGAAATAGGGCACACCGCCGGTGCCGGTGTAGTTCTCGCACAAGGTGACATACGCCTTGCTGTCGTCGGTGCCGTCCCACATCACCAGGTAGCTGCCCGACGGCACCGCATCCAGCACGGTGTGCACGATGCGCAGCAGATTGTCGTAGGTCTTGGCATGGACGAGCCACGCCCATGAACATCACGGCGACGGGCTCGTTGAAGTCGAGGACGTGCTTGGCGTCGTTGACAATCCGCTCGGGATCGTGGTAGTCGGCGTCGATGTAGGTGGTGACGCCCTCTGGTGTGGTGGAGGTGAGCAGCGCCCGCGCGTGTGTGAGCACCAGCGGGTCGTTGTCCACGTAGACGATCCGGGACTCGGGCGCGACGGTCTGGGCGACCTCGTGGGTGTTCTTCATGGTGGGCAGGCCGGTTCCGATGTCGAGGAACTGACGGATGCCCATCTCGCCCGCGAGGTAGCGCACCGCGCGGATGAGGAACTGGCGCGACTGCACCGCCATGGTGGTGATGTCCGGATCGACCTCGATGCCGGCGTCGCCTGCGATGCGGTCGATCTCGTAATAATCCTTGCCGCCCATCCAGTAGTTCCAGATCCGCGCGGAGTGGGGGATGTCGGTCCGGATGAGGGGCTGTGGTCTTCGGGCATAGAGGTGGGCTCCTGAACAGATGTTGCGATAAGAGGGGTCCCGCTGGCGGCAGTGCCTCGCAGTAGGGGAGTCAGCGACGTAGAAGGTGTGTCACGTTGCCGTTTCGGAGGGGTTTGCGGCCGACGCCGCGTGGCATGGACTCGCCCAAGCCGTGGAGAGGGTGGTCGTAGCCCACAGCGGCTGCTGGTCGACCGTGGCACCGAAATATCGACAGGTCAAAGGCGGGACCACCACACTGCAGCGCTGGCATGCGGTGCACGATCTACTCGATCGGGGAGTCGGGCTGCTCGACTGTGCACGCCGGCTGAACCTCTGGCCTTCCTGGCAGGAATCAACCGGGTTCGCAGCACCGCTCTGGGTGTGAGCGGATTCGGTCAGGCCGGGACGATCGACGAGGTGTACCGATTCCACGGCATCGACACCGACAGCATCGTCCCGGCCGCACTGGATGTCCTCGCCTGAGGCCCGAGGCAGGCGGTGCCGATCACCCCGACCCACTACGCCGTAGCGACGTCAAGCGAGCAATCGGTCTACTATGTGAAACATCGGTCCAAAATTCTTGACGTGAAGCGTTCGGCACGTCACAGTGATGCTCACAGCTCGCCGATCATCCCTCCCCACCCAGCTCGGCGACGGGCCCGTGACATCAACCCGCACCACATGCCCCAAGAAATCCCATGAGTACCGCACACAGCCGGTCCGGCGACGGACAGCAGATCTCCTACCGAACAAGCGGCGACGCGCCGGCCGACTGGCCGGCGGAACTCGACGCCGTGGTCGCCGCGCACCAGTTCCACCGGGTGCTGTTCGAAAACGACGATGTCCGTGTGCTCGAGGTCTATCTGGAGCCGGGAACCGTCGAACCACCGCATCACCACCGCTGGCCGAGCGTGCTGTACCTGGTCGAAGGCAGATACCTCGTCGATCACGACGGGACCACCGGCGAGGCGATCATGGACACCCGAGATTTCGGCGGTCTGACCCCGTTGGAGACCGTGGTCTGGAAGGAGCCCGAAGCTTTGCATTTCGTCGGGAATCCCAGCGAATCGGAACATATCCGTCTCGTCCGCGTCGAGCTCAAATACCTCGCCCGAGGCAAATAGCACGTGAGTGAACGTCCCGCCGTCGAAGGAACAGTCATGGAATCGACAACCTCGCCCCTCGTCGAGGAAGAACTGGTCACGCACGTGCTGACAGCTGACCCGTGGTCCCCTGAATGCACCGACCTCACGGAATTGGCTCCCAACCTGTCGATGGAGCGGGCGTATGCGCTGCAGTTCGCCCAGATGGCGCGGCGAGTGCGCGCCGGCGACCGGATCACCGGCTACAAGGCGGCAGCGACGTCACGCGATGCCGGTCGATGCTCCCCGGCATGCCGGTTCCCGCCGTCGGCACACTGCTGGCATCCCATACCGCCACAAGCGGCTACCGGTACACCGTCCGTCCCGGTACGACGTACCTCGAGGCCGAGATCGCCGTGGTGATTGACACTCCTCTGGCAGGTAGTCCCACCCGGTTGGAGGTCGCGCGGGCCGCGCGATGGCTGTGCCCCGCGATCGAAGTGGCGGCGTGGGCTCCCCGTGTCGTGGACGGTGCGCAGAGTCCTCAGCATGCTATCGCCACGCACAAGTCCAATGGTGTTGTCGTCCTGGGTGATCCACGCCCGGCAGCGGAAGTGGCGGATCTGCGGCTCGAAGGCGTCGTCCTCGACCACGACGGCGAGATCATCGGATCGGCTGCGGGGATCGAGGCGATGGGCCATCCCTTCGATGTGGTGGCCGCGATCGCACATCGGCTCTCGCGGTATGATCCGAGCCTCCAACCGGGCATGGTCATCATGACCGGCTCCCTGCTGAAACCGTTCGCAGTACCCCGGGGCAGCAAGCACGCACGGGCGGCATTCACCAGGCTCGGGGACGTGACCGTCTCGTTCGCCGGGAACGGCGGCGATGAGGAGGCGGCTCGGTGAACCACAGGGATATCGACCTCTGGTACGAACTCTGGCACAAAGAGTGCGACTATTGGGCGGATGTCGACCTGAACGCGGGTGCGACGGCCGTGAACCACTACACCGAGGACGCGATTTTCGATATCGGCACCCCCGGCGGCCGCTACGTCGGGCGTCCGGCCATCGCCGGATTCTACGAACGCCGCCGAACCGGTGGGGTCCGCACCACCGCCCACCTCATCCACAACTTCTCCCTGATCGGCAGCACCGAGCAAACCGCCGAAACCCGTTCCCATATCGTCCTTTACGCCAGGCAAGGCCCGGCGCCCGCACCCTCAGGAAACCCGGGCGTGATCACCGCCGCGACTACCCTCTATGGATTCACAGCCGAGAAGGGCTGGCTGATCACGAGCCGGACGAACCGTGTCCTCTTCGCGAAAGCCGATCAGCCCACGTTCCCGGACCCGCAACCGGATTCCTAGTGAACCCAGGCAGGGCCGGACTCGGTGTGGGCCTCCACCCGCA
Organism: Nocardia asiatica NBRC 100129; assembly: GCF_000308415.1. Classification (GTDB taxonomy): domain Bacteria; phylum Actinomycetota; class Actinomycetes; order Mycobacteriales; family Mycobacteriaceae; genus Nocardia; species Nocardia asiatica. Next base: position 3,409 of record NZ_BAFS01000447.1, read on the forward strand.
TCCGATAGTGCTCGTTATGGGCGTGTCCTGACGGTCCCTCCTCATGGACACGCCACCCGTTTCGGCGGGCCACCTGGGACTGTAATTTCTTCGGCTCTGTCTCGTTTTCGGTGGTGACTGCGGGGGCGTCAGGGCACGATGCGCCGGTGGTCGATGTGAATGTGTCTGTTGGCCTATTTGTTTCGAGTTTGTCGCCACTATTGGTGAAGGCGGTGAGCGACGAAGGCTCCTGGATCGGGATATGCGCCCGGACCCCCGATGTCCCAGCGGCCTGCCCGCGCTGCGGTGCTGTTTCGGGCAAGGCGCACAGCTACCACCAGCGCACCGTCATCGACATGCCGCTCGACGGTCGTGCAGTGCGCATGCGAGTGTAGGTACGGTTGGTGTGCCCGACCATAAGCTGTCGCAGTATTTTTCGTGAGCAGGTTCCCGGGGTGCTGGAGCCCTACCAGCGGCGCACCGCGCGCCTGACCGGTCAGGTTTCGATCGGTGGTGCAAGAACTGGCTGGACGCGCCGGAGGCGACTGCTGGCGCAACTAGCGATCGGGCTGTCACGCCACACGGCGGCGCGGGTGCTGCTGGGTATCCCGGTGCCCGAGCGGCCGGTGCCGGCCGCGATGAGTGCGGACGATTTCGGTTGCGGCGCCGCCACCGCTACGGCACGGTGGTGATCGACCCGGTCACCCAGGACCGCATCGACGTGCTGGTGCCCCGAACGGTCCTCGGGCCGACGCACATCGGTTCGAGGACCGATTGGACCGCACCAGTTGTGTCCGGCAGTCGGGATGGGGCAAGAGCGCACGAACGCCGATGGGCCAGGGGCGCATCGTCGTTGTGGAACTCGGCGGGGCAGTTCACTACGAAATCCGGGTCGGGACTCCGACAGATCGCCTCGACCGCCTGGCCGGTCGCGGGCGTCGACACCAGTACCAAGTTGATCAAAAGACGGATATGGCACGTGTCGGCTCCCCTCAGGCATCCACCTCCGGACCTAGAACACAGGCCACCTCAGAGGGTGAGCCAGAACCGTCTTCCGGCGCTCCTCGTGTACTACGACTCAGAGAGCCCAGGAAAGGGCCCGTGTGCGAGGGGGTGTTCTTCTCCGGTCAGGGATTGCAGTGCTCGGGCGACGTCGTAGATGCCGGGGCGATTGTAGGGGAAAAGGGTGTTTCTGCCTTTGCGGTGGTGGAGGCCGCCGTAGGCGCGGGAGACTGCTTTGCCGAACTGTCGTTCGACATAGTTCAGTGTGGTGTATCGGATTCGGGTGACGGTGACTTGTTCTTCGACTGCCCAGGGAAGGTGCTTGCGGAATCGGCTGTGGAGGTTGTCGTAGCGGCGGTCGGTGATCGGTTGGCCGGTGTGGTCGCGCAGTACTTGGGTTGTGGTGTGGGAGCCGCCGCGGGTGTCGATGTGTTCGAGCAGGTGCTGCAGGAGGGTGGGGGAGATGGGTTGCCAGCGCAGGTCGCCTGATTCGTCGCGTAGGCGCAGGGTGCAGTCTTCTTGGATGATGTCGGAGATGTGCAGGTGTAGTGGGCTGCGGCGGTGGCAGGCTGTTTCCATGTGCAGGCGCACAATGAGGCCGTCGAGTTCTCGATCGTTGCCTGTTGTTTCCGCGATGTCGGCGAGTTCGTGGAGTCGCTCGACGCTCAGCGGTAGTTTGGATCGGCGTGATTGCGGTGGCCGGGGGACTTTGCGAGCTGAGTTCTGTGGAGGGTCGATCAGTCCGTCGTATTCGGCGAAACGGTAGAGGCAGCGCAGGGCGTCGATCAGTCCGCCGGCGCCACCGGTTCCGGTTGCGTTGGATCTCGGGGCGGCGCGGCGTTGGTGTTGTTTCACCAGGTCGGCGATTTCTGCCGTTGTGGGCTCGTTGAGACGGAGCTCGCCCCACGCCTGTTCGACCAGCTTCCAGTAGCCGCTGTAGGTGTTGCGGGAGCCAGCTGGCACTGATGCCGAAACGTGGGAGATGTATTCGCGGATGGTCGGCATGGGCTGTTGATCGCGCTTGCCGTGAAGAACGATATATTCCAGTCGGTCGATGGTGCGTCGGAGGGATTCTGGTAGCTCGTCGGGGGTCATGCTGTCCTGTGCCGTCGGTTCGGTCGCCCTCAGCGGCGAGCTGTTGCCGGGACGAGCGTGCGGGTGGTGGCCGGAAGTTGCGTGGTTGAGGAAGGTCGGGTCTAGGGGTTTCTGCGAGTCCATAGGTGTGGGTGTTGGCGGTGGAGTATGAGATGCATGCTGGTGGGCGGGTAGAGCACCAGGAGTCGATGTTCGGGTGCGGCGACAGCCAGTAGCCGGTCCCCGGATTGGATCCGGTAGGAGCGGCGGACCTCAGCGGGCAGGTGCAGATGATGCTGGGATGTCACCGAATAGGGACCCTCGCTGCTCTCGGTCACGACGATCACCTCATCGACCACCTCGATCGACACAGCCTGATTCGGTCCCCAGCCAAGCTTTTTCAGCGGCGAGCTGTCGGCCAAGCGACCGTTGCCGCCGATGGTGGTAACGGTGTAGTACATCGCCGCAGCGCCCGCGGGCGCGACAGGCGGCCCAGGCTTGCGCAACGGGCGGAACACCGGCTGCTGGGCGGCGACTGGATCCGCGGGCTTGGAGCTGATGCCACCGTACATTCCGGAATCGACTGGCCAGTTCACGCATCTCCTCGTCGACCGAGATCATCGGATGAATCCCCCAGCGCTGCCACGGGGGCAGGCAGCGTTCTTCCAGCATCCCCACCCCCGCCAGCGTGGTCAACCGCTACAAACCCCCTCGGACACGGGCCCGACGCGGACAACCGCGTGCCGACTTCACGGATGTGTCCGGGCAAGTCTTCAAACACCCAAACGGGGCACCCATGCCCTGAAACAGGGCGAAAGACGTCCGAACATGTGCGAGGACACACACTGGATGCAACAAAAAAACACGCATTCAGTGCATCTATGCACTGAATGCGTGTTTTTGCGTGTCCGGAGGGGGACTTGAACCCCCACGCCCGATAAAGGGCACTAGCACCTCAAGCTAGCGCGTCTGCCATTCCGCCACCCGGACCGGTGTGCTCAGCAAGATTATCGGATCACTCCGTCTGGACCAAATCGCGCCTTGACTTGCGGATTCTCAAGTGGGTCGGGATGCGGTGGCGTGCTCGTGAGGTGTCGGCGGAGCGGTTGGACGAGGTGGCATCCGGGCTCGGGGCGCGGACCGCAAGTGCCGGGTCGGGCCGTTGGATCGTGTGGAGCTTCTCGTCGTGACAGGGGAGTGGTTCTTGCTTCGCCGAGTTGGGCAAGCGTCCAAGTGATTGATTGGGGAATCCGGGGTGGACAGTACTCGGGATCGGATCGTCGCCGAGGCGCTACGGCTCTTCGCCGAACAGGGGTACGCGTCGACCAGTGTCGCGGCGATCGAGGAAGCCGCGGGGCTGTCACCAGAGTCCGGAGCGCTGTACACGCATTTCGGATCGAAGGAGCGAACGATCTGCCTGCGTCGCCGTGCGCTCGGCGACGATCTGGTCAGCTCGCTGGTCACCGGCACCGGCGACGAGGCGCTCACGACCGCTGAGATCGTGAACTTCTGCATTCTGCTCCTGGTGGCGGGGCACGAGACCACGGCGAATCTGATCGCCAACGCCGCGCTCGCGCTGTTAGATCGCCCTGACATCGAGGCACGGTTGCGCGAAGAACCCGGACTGGCAGCCGCCGTCGTCGCCGAAACCCTGCGTTTCGACAGCCCGGCGCAAGCCTTGCTGCGGGGCGCCGAAACCGATGTCGAGCTGAGCGGTACGACGATCCCCGCAGATGCCTACATCCTTCCTCTGGTCGGGTCCGCGAACCGCGACCCGCGCCGATTCCCCGACCCCGACGAATTCCGTCTCGATCGGCCGAATATCCAGGACCACCTGGCATCCGGCGCGGGCATTCACTATTGCATCGGCAGCGCCCTGGCCCGGCTCGAAGCGACGGCCACCCTCGAAGAACTCACACGTCGCGTACCCGCGATGGCCCCTGCAGGTGCGCCGGGGGGCATCGCGAGCCCTGTCCTGCGCGGCTTGCGCAGCCAACCGGTTCGCCTCGGAGCGTCAGCGACACCGACGCTGCCAGCGACCGATAGTTTGCCGACGTAACCGATCCGGCCACGCTTCTCCGCCCGCGCAGACGCGTAGAACAACCGAGGCGACAACAACCACGGGCCCGCGCCGATGCTGGAATGTCGCGGACATGGTTGCCCAGCCTCTCCCGACGCGACCGCATCGGTATCGGGTCGAATCAACCGCAGGCGGCGATCTCGCGGAGCATGCGATATTCGGTAAGACCTGATCGCCTGATGACAATTTCGATCAGGCGGTCCGGCGAGCGCGGCAACTACGGTCGACCGAAAGAGATCGCCCGGGACAGCCGGTTGATCCCGGACAGCGACCGGCACAGGTGACACGACGATGGGAAACCCACCGGCGTGCCACGCTTACTCGGTGTCCGCCTTCATCGGATCATGACCCCAGTTCATCAGCGAGTAGCGCCATTTACTGTTCTCGATCTCTCCGGAGGGCCGCTGCTCGAGATGGCGATGGGCATAGCCGATGACTTTGCGCATGTGCGCGTAGTCGTCGTCGGTCAGGTCGGCTTTCTCGAGGATATCCAGGATGCGGCGGCCGCTGACGTGCCCGGTCGACTCGCCGCCGCCTTCGGGCTTCTGTCCCACCGACTTCGACTCGTCGGTGTCGAGCCACCGACGTAGTTCTTTCGGTGTCATATTGACGACGCTGTCGAACTCCGCGCGTATCTCTTTGTTGTCTACCGTCATGACAGCTCCGATTTCGATGTCAATCGTTCTGCCGACGGAGGGCCCCGGGCTTGTGCACCGCATCACGACCGCTTTTCGCGCTGCGCACCCGATATTGCGGCTCGTCTTCGGATGCTCGGACCGTCCGGCCGGCCGCCTCGGTATCGGAGGTGATCACTTCTTCCACCTCGCCCTCGGTGGTGCTGCCGTGGCTGTTCCATTCGACTTTGTCGCCTTTTCCGAACGATTTCTTGCTCATGATCGATCTCCTACTCGGTCCCGTTCCAACGTGGACGTGTTACCCGGGCGACGACACCGAAACCTGGTAGCTGAAGCGATGCTGCAACGATTCGATGTCGTCCGCGCGAGCGAGGAGAGCCGGCCCCGTACGGAGGCTAGCGGAGTTCTTCGAAAGTGCGTTCGAAGCCCAGGGCGCCGTGGCCGTCGGCCACCTGGCGGTCGAGGAGGGTTTTCAGCGGGGCGACGAAATCAAGAGTGACGTTCGCGTCGCGGCTTGCGCGGGTGATGGCGTCGAGCGCGGATTTGTGGAAAGCGATGGATTGGACCGGGTCGGTGTAGCCGCCCGAGTCGATGACGGCTCCTAGCTGGGACAGCGACTGGGTCATCGCGCTGACCCAAGCGGCGGCTCGCTCGCCGTATTCGGCGGCGGAGACGCCGACGGAGCGCATCATGGCCGCGCCGTGCAGGAAGCCTCCGAACATCGCGTACATGGCGGCGAGCAGCGCGAAGTCGTAGGTCGACGCGAATCCCGCGTCGTCGCCGAAGTATTCGGCGGAGGCGAGCAATTCGAGGGTGTCGCGGTGCGCGTCGAAGACCGACTGGGAGCCGCTGTAGAGGATGGAGGCGCCGGGCTGACCGATCATCGGAGGCACCGCCATGATCCCGCCGTCGAGGTAGTGGCAATCGTGCCGCGCCGCCCAGGCGGCGAGTTCGCGCGCCTCATCGGGAGCGGTGCTGGTCAGATTGATGAGCTGGCGTCCGGCCAGCCGGTCGGCCACCGGGTCGAGGGTGGCGTGCACCGACGCGTGGTCCAGCAGTACGGCGATGATCGGACCACCGGCGTCGATCGCTTCGGCGACGGTCGCGGCGCCGACAGCTCCGGCCGCGAGGAGTTCGGTGTCCTTGCCGGGCGTGCGGTTCCACACCGTCGTCGACACGCCGGCCTTCAGGAAAGTCGCGGCCAGAGCTTGGCCCATCGCGCCGAGTCCCAGAATGGTCACCGGGGTCTTCGTGGTTTCCGCCATGGCGGGTTCAACTCCTTGAGGTGCGATAAATGTACTGGTCAGCGCGCTGCAACCAAGATTGCTCGTTGCCCGGCAAGGAGACAAGTACCTACTATTTTGTCGGGTACTTACCAATGGGTTTGTAAACAGGTGGAGAGGCGGACGGGTGGGCGCGAAGCGATCGGGACCATACTTCTGCGGCATCGATGCCGCGATGGATGTCGTGGGCGGGAAGTGGAAGGCGCTCATCCTCTGGGAGTTGGCGAACCACAGCGTCCGGCGCTTCGGAGAGTTACGCAAGGGCCTGCCGGGAGTCTCGGAGAAGATGCTGATCCAGCAGCTGCGGGAGCTGGAGGAGGACGGCATCGTCAGCAGAACCGTCTATCGCGAAGTGCCGCCGCGCGTGGAGTATCGGCTGACCGAGGTCGGCGCCGCTCTGAACGCCGCGCTGGCGCCGCTGGGCGACTGGGGACGCGACCGGATCGATCGGATCGGGGCGCAGCGGGTGCATCAGCAGCTCTGAAGTGAATCCTTCAAATGTGAATGTTTCACTCGGGCAACATCGCTCAGCGGAAGATCAAGCTACTAGTTGGTAACTTGAGTTAATTTTGTGCACACCCGATGTAATTGACGCATAACCGGGCCCGTCGTATGTTCCACGTCACAACTTTTGCGAGATGTGGGTGGCTGCGCAGATGTCGGATGATGGGTATGACCTACGGGTCTTGCTGACACGGGCACTCCGCCGGATTCAGGAGTTGGAGGCACGGCCGCAGCGCGAGCCGATCGCCATCGTCGGGATCGGCTGCCGCTTCCCCGGCGGCGCGGAAAACCCGCAGCAGTACTGGGAACTGCTGTCCTCGGGCCGCGACGCGATCGTCGAGGCGCCGCAGAACCGTTGGACGGTAACGGATTCGGCGCCTCGGCGAGCGCGGCGGCGGGCCGGACTACTCGCCGGGCCGATCGATGCCATGGACGCGGAGTTCCTCGGCATCGCGCCGCGCGAAGCGGCGGCGATGGATCCGCAACAGCGGCTGGTGCTCGAAGTAGCTTGGGAGGCAATGGAAGACGCCGCCGTCGTGCCGGACGGTCCGGCCGCGGCGCGCACTGGCGTCTTCCTCGGCGTGAGCTGGCAGGAATACCAGCGCACGATCACACCGGAGTGGGTGAATTCGGTGGACGCGCACACTCTCACCGGGACGATGTCGAGCATCGTGGCCGGGCGGGTGTCCTACGTGCTCGGGTTGCGCGGACCCGCGGTGGCGATCGACACGGCGTGTTCGTCGTCGCTGGTGGCGGTGCATCAGGCGTGTCGCAGTCTGCGCACGGGGGAGTGCGACGTGGCGTTGGCGGGCGGGGTGAATCTGCTGCAATCCGAACTCACCTCGGAGGCGCTGGCCCGCATGGGAGCGCTCTCGCCCGACGGTCACTGCCGCCCCTTCGACGCCAGGGCGAACGGGTATGTGCGCGGTGAGGGCGCGGGTGTCGTTGTGCTGAAGACACTTTCGCGAGCCATCGCCGACGGTGACGCGATCCGGGCGCTCATCCGAGGCTCGAGCGTGAACCACGACGGTCGTTCCATGGGGCTGACCGCGCCCAACCCGACGGCGCAGCGCGAACTGCTGCGCGCCGCGCTGACCGACGGGGGCTGCGACGCCGGCCTGATCGGCTACGTCGAGACGCACGGCACCGGCACTCCGCTGGGAGATCCGATCGAGATCGAGGCGTTGTCCCAGGTTCTCGGTGCGCCGCGGGCGGATGGGTCGGTGTGCCTGCTCGGTTCGGTCAAGTCGCAGATCGGTCACCTCGAGGCGGCCGCGGGCGTCGCCGGGCTGATCAAGGTGGTGCTGCAGCTGGAACACGAACGCATACCGCGTCAGCACGATTTCACCACGCTGAACCCGAAGATCGCGCTGGACGGCACGGCGCTGGCGGTGCCGACCCGCGATGTCGCGTGGCCGCGCGCCGAACGGCCACGGTTGGCAGGGGTCAGCTCGTTCGGTTTCGCGGGGACCAACGCGCACGTGGTGCTGGAGCAGGCCCCCGAACCGGCGGCTCACGCGGAATCGGAACAACCGTCGCTGCTGGTCCTTTCGGCGCGTTCCGCCTCGGCGCTCGACGCGCTGTCCGAGCGTTATGCGGAGCATCTGCATCGTGAGGCAGTCCCGGTCGCGGATGTGGCAGCCACCGCGGCGTTGGGGCGCACGCATTTCGCGCATCGGCGCGCGGTGGTGGCGCGTACGGCCGAAGAGGCCGCCCGTGCACTGGCCACCTCGGTAGCTCGGGCGACCGAGCCGGCGTCGGGGGAGCCGCGGGTCGCGATGCTGTTCACCGGACAGGGCGCTCAGTACGCGGGGATGGGTGCGGCGCTCGACCGCAGATATCCGGCTTTCCGCGCGGCGCTCGACCGTTGTGACGAGCTACTCGGACCGCTGCCCGGCGGCCTGCGGTTGCGCTCGGTGCTGTTCGATGCGAACGAGGAGTCGCTGACCCGCACCGAGTACGCGCAACCGGCGATGTTCGCGATCGAATGGGCCTGCGCCGAGCTGTGGTCGACGTTCGGCATTCGGCCTCGGGTCGTGCTGGGACACAGCCTCGGCGAGCTGGTGGCGGCGACCGTCGCGGGGGCGCTCGACCTCCCCGCCGGGCTGCGTTTGGCGGCCGAGCGCGGCCGGTTGATGCAGGCGGTGGCACAGGAAGGGGCGATGGCGGCGGTCTTCGCCGCGCCCGCGGAATTCGAGGGATTGTTCACGGAACTGGCGGCGAGCCTGGCGGTGGCCGCGGTCAACGGACCGGGCCAGTTCGTCGTCTCGGGAGCGGCGGACGCGGTGGGCCGGGTGGTGCGGGCAGCCGAAGAACGTTCGATTCGCACCGTGCGTCTACCCGGTACGACGGCGTTTCACTCGCCGCTGCTGGATCCGATGCTGGACGACTTCCGAACACAGGTCGCCGAGTTGGTGCCCGCCCCCCGCGCTACGGCGATACCACTGGTGTCGAACGTGACCGGCGCACGGATCGATGCCCCGATGGATGCGGCGTATTGGCGTGCGCACGCCCGCGGCACCGTCCGCTTCGCCGAGGGTATCCGCTCGGTAGCCGAATTCGGTGTGGACGCCTATCTCGAGGTGGGACCCCATCCGGTGCTGCTGGAGTTCGGCCGCCGGACCGACCCGGACGCCTTGTGGGTACCGAGCATGCGCCGTGCGTCGGTGGACGACGAGGTGCTGCTGAGCGCGGTCGGCGACCTGTACTGCGCGGGCGCGGCGATCGACTGGGACGCGGTGGTACCCCGGCAGGCGCGGCGGCGCAACGGCCTGCCCACCTACCCTTTCGAACGAGTACGGATCACCATGCCGTCGGCGGACAGCGGATATCTCGCCGAGCATCGGTTCCGGGATCGAGCCGTGGTGCCCGCGGCGGAACTCGCGCTGCGAGCCTTGCGCGCGGCCGGTAGCGCCGACGACGAGCTGATCGACTTCGTGGCCGCGCGGCCGGTGCCGCTCGAGGAATTGAGCGAGCCACTCGTCTCCCGCCGGGAAGACCGCGCCGAGGTTCGGTTCCAGGTCGACGACGGCACCGTCACCGCGGTGTCGGCGGTGGTGCGAGCCGCCTCGAATCGGCCGCGTGATTCCGGGAGTGCGTTCGCGGCGCGGCTCATGCCATCCACCGAGTGGGACGCCGACGATTTCTACCGCCGCTGCGCGGAAGCCGGATTGACCTTCGGTCCGCGGTTCCGCTGGATCACTCGGCTGCGGCTGGGCGCGGACAGCGTGCTCGCCGAACTCACGCGCCCGGCGGAACTCGCCGGTGAACCGGACGCCTGGCTGTCGTGCCTGCTCGACGCCGCGGTGCAGACCGGTCTCGCGTTGGCCACCCGTGACAACCACGCGGCCCAGTTGCCGGTCGGCATTGGCCGTTTGCGTCTGTCCGGGGCGCAGGCCGGTGGGCGTGCGTGGGCGCTGGCCGAGCGCACCGGCCGCACGATTCGGATCACCGTCTTCGATACCGCCGACACGGTGATCGGCGATATCGAAGACGTATGGTTCGCCGAGTCCGGCACTGCCGGGCAGTCGCAGAATCGGGATCGCATGTCGCGTTTGTTCCATCGTCCGACCTGGGTGCCCGCCGCGGCGGTGCCGCGTGGACAGCGCCGCGACGCCACTTTGGTGATCGGTGTCGGATGGCAGGCGGACCGCCTGGCCGCCGCCTTGCGCGCCGGGGGCACCGACGCGGTGGCGGTGGAGCGTACGACCGATCCGGCCGTCTGGCCCGGCGACGGCCGGACGGTGATCTACCTGGCCGACATCGAGGCGGACGACAGTGCCGACGCGGCGCGCACGGAAACGGAACTCGCGCTCGGCGTGGTGCGGGCGATGGCTCGGACGGTCACCGACGGGCCGCTGTACCTGGTGACCGTGGGGGCGACCGCAGCGCTGCCCGGAGAACCCGTGCGCCCGGCGGCGGCGACGCTGTGCGGTCTGGGCGCGGTGGTGCGCAGCGAACTTCCCGAATTGCGGTGCCGCCTGATCGACCTGCCCGTGGGCGCCCGCTGCGACGACCACCGCCTGGTGAACGAATTCGCTACGAACACAGACGATTACGTGGTCGCGCTGCGCGGACGTCATCGATACACGATGCGCCTGCAGCCCTCCGGCGACGCCGAGATGCCGCCGCGGCTGGATCGTGCCGCGGCGTATCTGATCACCGGCGGGCGCGGAGCGCTGGGGACGACCGCCGCGCGCATCCTGGCCGAGGCCGGTGCGGGCACCGTTGTGCTGGCCGGTCGCAGTGCCCCGGCCCTGGGGGACGAGCGGGAGATGGCGCGCATCGCCGCTCTGGGTGCGCGCGTCGAGACCGCGGTGGTCGATGTCGCCGACCGGAACGCGCTCTCGCGTCTGCTCGCTCGCTTCGGCGACGACCTTCCGAGGTTGGCCGGGGTGGTGCACTGCGCGGGCGTTCTGGACGACGCTCTGCTGATCGAGCAGAACTCCGAACGCGTCGAGCGGGTGTTCGCGGGCAAGGTCGCGGGCGCTTGGCACCTGCACGAGCTGACCGCGGACCGCTCGCTGGATCTGTTCGTGCTGTTCTCGTCGGTCAGCGCCGTGGTGGGCACCGCCGGACAGGGCAACTACGCCGCAGCGAACGCCTACCTCGACGCGCTCGCGCACCTGCGCTCGACGCAAGGGCTCCCGGCCGTGAGTATCGCGTGGGGTCCGTGGGCGGGCACCGGCATGGCCGGTGCCCTCAGCGATGCGGCTCGCCGAGCGTGGGCACGCCACGGCGTCGGGGAGTTGACCGTCGAGGACGGCGCACGAGCGTTGCGCTCGCTGGTGGCCGCGGAAGGAGCCGTCGCGGTGTTCCCCGCCGTCACGGCGGAGCCGGACCCGATCAGCGAGGTCGACGAACAGGACGTGCACGACTCGCGAGACTCGGCCGATCTGCTGGAAGTGGTGCGCGCCCACGCGATGACCGCTCTCGGCCGTACCACGGCCGTTGCCGATCGCACTCCGTTGCGCGAACTCGGGCTGGATTCGATGATGGCCGTCGACTTGCGCAACGCGCTCTCCGCCGAACTGGGGGTGCGGCTTCCGGCCACTCTGCTGTTCGATCATCCGACCGTCGCCGCGGTGTCGGAGGAGATCGCCCGGCTCGGCGCGAAATCCGGGCGCGACAGCGCCGCCCCACGCCGCGCGGCGCAGGAGCGGGCCGAACAGCGACCGATCACGCGCACCGTCGAGCAACTCACTCCCGCGGTGTACCCGGCCGAACTTCCGGTTACACCTACCACACCGGACGTGACTCAACTCACACATACCGAATCCCGCTCGGACGCGGACGATTACACCGACGCGATCGCGATCATCGGCATGGGCTGCCGCTACCCCGGTGACGTGCGCGGACCGGCCGACCTCTGGCATCTGCTCTCCACCGAAACCGACGCGGTGACCGAAGTGCCCGCCCACCGCTGGGATGCGGGGGAATTCTTCGATCCGGACCCGGATGCCGAGGGCAAGACCTACACGCGCTGGGGCGGTTTCGTGGACGGTGTCGAGGATTTCGACGCCGGATTCTTCGGCGTCTCCGCCGGCGAGGCTCGGATGCTGGACCCGCAACAGCGGCTGCTGCTGGAAACCTCCTGGGAGGCGCTCGAACACGCCGGTTATCCAGCCGACCGCCTGGACGGCAGCCGGACCGGCGTCTTCGTCGGATTGATGTCCAACGACTACGCCGAACGGATGACGCGGGCGGATGTCGCGCCCGACGCCTGGTTCGGCACCGGCAATCTGGCCAGCGTCGCCTCCGGGCGGTTGTCGTATTTCCTCGGCGTGCACGGGCCCAGCCTCACCATCGACACCGCGTGCTCGTCGTCGCTGGTGACCGTGCATACGGCGGTGCGCAGCCTGCGCAGCGGTGAATGCGATCTCGCGCTGGCGGGCGGGGCCACCGTGGTGCTCACACCCTCGCTCGACATCTACTTCGCACGGGCGCGCGGCCTGGCCGCGGACGGCCGGTGCAAGAGCTTCGACGCGCGCGCCGACGGCGTGGTCTGGAGTGACGGCGCGGGCATGCTCGTGCTCAAACGGCTGGCGGACGCGCAGCGAGACGGTGACCGGGTGCTGGGGGTGGTCCGCGGATCTGCGGTCAATTCCGATGGCCGCAGTCAGGGGTTGAGCGCGCCGAACGGTCCGGCGCAGGAACGGGTGATCCGGGCGGCGCTGGCGGACGCGTCCGTCGCGGCCGGGGACATCGAGTACGTCGAGACGCACGGCACCGGCACCGCGCTCGGCGATCCGATCGAGGTCAACGCGCTCGCCTCGGTGCTGGCAGCGGGCCGCAGCGAAGCCGCGCCGTTGTGGATCGGCTCGGTGAAGTCGAATCTCGGGCACACCCAGGCAGCGGCGGGCATCGCCAACATCATCAAGGTGATCGAGGCCATGCGCCACGAGCGCATGCCCGCCTCGCTGCATTTCCGGTCGGGCAATCCGCACATCGACTGGGATTCGGTCGCGGTCCGGGTCGTCGCCGCGGAACGTCCGTGGCGGCGGTCGCGGCGGCCGCGGCGCGCGGGTGTGAGCGCGTTCGGGATCAGCGGCACGAACGCGCACGTGGTGCTCGAAGAAGCACCGTGGGCGCCCGAGGCCGTTTCCGCCGACGACTCCGGCCCTCACCTGCTGGTCCTGTCGGCGAAGAACGCCGCCGCCCTGCGAGAGTTGGCGGCCCGGTATCGCGAACTGTTGGTTGCACGGCCTGACACGGCGCTGGTGGATCTGTGTGCGTCGGCGGCGGTGTGCCGCACCCATTTCGGTGAGCGGGTGGCGATCGTCTTCGAGACCGGCGCACAGCTGCGTGCCGCGCTGGAGAACATCGCCACCGGGCGCACGGCGAGCGGGTCGGTGGCCGGGGTGCCGGGTGGTGCGGACGAGCTGGCCGGTCGTTATGTCGGCGGCGCGGAGATCGATTGGGCGGCGGTGTATTCCGATCGACCGTGGCGCCAGGTCGATCTGCCGACCTACCCGTTCCAGCGCAAGCGGCACTGGCTGGAACTCGAGCCTCGCTCCGGCGGGCCCGGGCGAGTCACCGCAAGTCAAGCGGCTCCACTCGAGCACGTGGCCTCCGGTTCGGAGCCGCGGGTGTGGTCCGCGTCCTCGCGCACCTTGCGGCTCACGCCCGAGATGTTCGCAGGGCATCGGCTGCGTGGGGTGCCGACGGTTCCCGCGGCCTGGCTGTGCGCGCAACTGGACGCGCTCGCCGCCGAACTGCCGGGCAGCTGGGAGGTCACCGGACTGCGCCTGGTCACTCCGCTGGAGGTCAGCGCCGAATCAGCGGTGCGGGTCATGCTCGATCGCGGCCCGGACGGCTTCGATGTGCGCTTCGTAGGTTCCGACGATGCCGGGACGAGCTACGCGCACGCTCGATTCACTGCTGCACAGGCTGTTTCGGGGCCTTCGCCCGAGGTAGTGGGGGCCGCCACCGAGCCTGAGGCATGGCCCGCCTATTACGAGACCCTGGCGCGGTCGGGCCTGCACCTAGGGCCTGATTACCGCTGCGCCGTCGAGTTCCGGCGGGTCAGCGACACCGACGCCGAGACCGTCTTCCGGCTGCCGCATCGCCCTCCGGCGACGCTCGACCCGATCCTGCTCGACGCGTGCCTGCACAGCATCGTGGTGACCGCCGACGCCGCGGGGGAAGTGTTCCTGCCCTCCGCCATCGATCGTGTTCGATTCTTCGGCAGCCCCACCGATGGGGAGGCGATCGTTCGCTGCCGGGTGCGGGTGACCGAACGCGGTACCCGGGTCATCGTCGGTGACGCCGCGTTGTATTCGGCGTCGGGGCGACCGCTCGCCAGTCTGCACGGGGTAAGTCTGCTGGCCGCGAGATCCGGTGCCTCTCCTCGAGCCGCTGCCACCGATTCGGACTCGTCCAGGCTCGCGAGGCTGCTGCATCACGTCGAGTGGGTCCCGGCCGACAGCGCAGCGCCCATGCCGGAGATCGCGGCGGGCCGCTGGCTGATCTTCGCTGACGGGCCGGTCGGCGACGCCGTCGCCGACGGACTGGCCGCACGCGGCGCTGACACCTTGATCGTCCGCCCGGCGGACGCGGCCGGTTCGGAATCGTCTGTCACCACCACGCCTTCGGTGCGAGGCGTTGTCTTCGCCTGGACCGCCGCGTCCGTGCGGACCCGTATAGAAGCCGCGCTGCGGTTGACGCGCGATCTGGACGCGGCACCACACCGACCGGCGGCGCTGTGGTTGCTGACCGTGAACGCCCAGCGCGTCACACCCGCCGACCGGCCGGATCCCGATCAGGCTCTGCTGTGGGGCTTCGGTCGCACGCTGGCCACCGAGCACCCCGACTTCGGGTGCCGATTGCTGGACGTGCCCGCCGAAGCCGGCGGAGACAGCGCGCCGATCATCGCGGGCTTGCTCGGCGAGTACGGCACCGGCGAGTTCGCGCTCCGCGACGGCCGCTGGCTGACCGCTCGTCTCGCCGAAGGCCCCGCCCCCTCCGACGGCTACCGCCTGGTGGCACACCGTTCCGGCGATTTCGACCGGATGCGTCGGGAACCCGGCGCTCGCCGCGCACCAGGAGCCGCAGAGGTCGAGATCATGGTCGCCGCCACCGGTCTCGACACCCGCGACCTGTGGGTGGCCTCGGGCCTTCATCCCGAAGCGGGAGCACCGCTCGGCGCCGAGTGCGCGGGCCGGATCACCGCGGTCGGGGCGGGCGTCGAGGGTTTCACGGTCGGGGATCGTGTCGTCGCCTTGGCGCGGGACAGCCTCGCCCGCCACGTGACGGTCGACCAGGGCATGGTGGCACCGCT
Source organism: Nocardia asiatica NBRC 100129 (assembly GCF_000308415.1). GTDB lineage: Bacteria > Actinomycetota > Actinomycetes > Mycobacteriales > Mycobacteriaceae > Nocardia > Nocardia asiatica. The sequence continues at coordinate 18,745 of NZ_BAFS01000447.1, forward strand.
GCCGGAGCACCTCACGTTCACCGACGGAGCGACCGTACCGTACGCGTTCACCACCGCCTGGCACGCTTTGTTCGACGTCGGCGGCCTGCGCGCCGGGGACCGTGTGCTCGTGCACGGGTCCGCCGACGGTGTCGGCATGGCCGCGGTGCGGCTCGCGGCCCACGCCGGTGCGCAGGTGTTCGCCACCGCCGCGCTGTGTCGCTGGGCGCGGAACGCGGGTCTCACGGTCACACGGATCGATACCTGGCGCCTCGGAGTGAGCGAAGACGTCCGGGCGGCGACCGCGGGCCACGGAATGGATGTCGTCCTACACACGTTGGGGGACGACTTCACCGCGCAGGCCGCCGGCATGTTGCGCCCGGGCGGCCTGCTCGTGGACGTCATCGATCCGGTGCAGCGCCGAACCGCCCCTCGCGAGAGTGGGGTCGACCATCGCGAGTTCGATCCCGCCGCTGCCGATCCGCGGCGGCTCGGGGAGATCCTGCGCGGCGTCATGGCGCTGTTCGAGCAAAAGGCACTCGATGCGTTGCCGCATGCGGTGTACGGCATCGATCGTGCCGCCGAGGCGTTTCGCGCCATGTCGGACCGCGACCATCCCGGCCGCGTCGTCCTGCTCGGCGGCGACATCCCGACCGCCGCGGGCAGTGCGCGGTCGACCGCGGGCACCTACCTGGTGACCGGCGGTTTCGGTGGCCTCGGCGCCGCGGCCGCGCGCTGGCTGGTGGACCGCGGAGCTCGGCATCTCGTCCTGGTCGGCCGTCGCGCGCCGGACGCGGCGGGAGTGCGGCTGCTGGAATCGCTGCGCGCGAGCGGCGCTCGGGTGACGGCGCGGCAGGCCGACGTCGGTGACCGCGCGTCCGTCGCGGCGCTGCTGCACGCCATCGCGGAATCCGGCTTCCCGCCGTTGCGCGGGGTGGTCCACTGCGCGGGAGTGCTGGACGACGGCGTGGTGACCGAGCAGACCTGGTCGCGATTCGAGACCGTGCTGCGGCCCAAATACCACGCGGCGCGCCACCTCGACGAACTCACCCGCGATCAGCCGCTGGAACTGTTCGTCACCTATTCGTCCGTCGCCGGCGTGCTCGGCACCCCGGGTCAAGCCAACTACGCCGCCGCGAACGCGGCCTTGGACGCGCTGGCTTGGCGGCGGCGGGCCGAGGGACTGCCCGCGCTGAGTATCGGGTGGGGACCGTTCGCCGATGTGGGCATGGCCGCCGACCGCGCCGACGTCACCACGCGACTCACGCGGCGTGGTCTGCCGCCGCTGTACCAGGACGACGCGGCCGCCGCGTTGACTCATCTGGTCCGCCATGACAGCACCGCACCGGGCGTGTTCGGCTTCGTGCCGGAACGCTGGTACGCCAACCGCTCGCCCCAGGCCGCGCCGCGCACCGAACCGCCTGCGTCAACACGACCCCGGCTCGCGGACGACGTCGCGCCCTGGGAGGCGCTCGTGCAGCGCGTCGCGATGCGGGTGCTGGACCGCGCGAGCGAACTCGACCCGGACCTGCCGCTGCACGACACCGGGGTGGACTCCCTGACCGGGATGGAATTGCGGGCCGCGCTGGCGGCGGAGATCGGGATGCCGCTGCCCGCCGGACTCGTCTTCGACTACCCGACCGTGCGCGAGATCGCTCGGTTGCTGCACCGGAAAGCCGCGCCCGCTCCCGCTGGTGGCGAGGCGCCGGCCGAGACCGTCGAGGACGCCCGGCGCGGGGCAGGAGCCGCGACAACGGCCGATCTGGACAACGTCCGCCCCGCGGCAGGAGCCACGCCAAGGGCTGATCTGAAGGACGTCCGGCCTGTGGCAAAAGCCCCGATAACGGCCGATCTGAAGCACATTCGCCCCGCGGCAGAAGCCACGCCAACGGCCGATCTCGAGAACGGCCGCCCCCCGGCAGGAGCCACGCCAAGGGCTGATCTGGAGAACGTCGGGCCTGTGGCAGAGGCCACGAGGATGGCCGATCTTCCGAACCGCATTTCGCAGCAGGCACTTTCGGATCCGACCGGCTCGCAAAGGGATCAGCTCGGGGCCGATGACCCGATCGTCATCGTCGGCATGAGCTGCCGCTTTCCCGGCGGGGTTCACACGCCCGAGGACTTCTGGGATCTGCTGTGGCAGGGCCGCGACGCGATCACCGAGGTGCCGCCGCAACGGTGGGACATCGACGCCTACTACGACCCCGATCCGGCGGCGCTGGGCCGGATGTACACCCGGTGGGGCGGTTTCGTCGACGGCGCCGACGAATTCGATCCCGCGTTCTTCGGCATCGGCGCGGCGGAGGCGCGCGCGATGGACCCGCAGCAACGTCTGCTGCTCGAGACCAGCTGGGAGGCGCTGGAGCGCTCCGGCCGCGCGCCGGGCGGTCTGGCGGGCAGTCGCACCGGCGTGTACGTCGGCCTGTGCTTCAGCGAGTATCCGGGCACGCCGACCCGGGCCGCCGACCCGGCCGCGATCGGCGCCTATTCCGTCATCGGTTCGGCGCCGAGCGTCGCGGCCGGGCGCCTGGCCTACGTGCTCGGACTGCAAGGTCCGGCGCTGACGCTGGACACGGCCTGCTCATCGTCGCTGGTGGCACTGCAATCGGCCTGGGACGGGTTGCGCGCGGGTCGTTGTGATCTGGCGCTGGTGGGCGGTGTGAACTTGCAGCTGGCTCCGGAGACCACCATCGGGTTCTGCCGTCTGGCCTCGCTGTCGCCCGACGGACGGTCACGGGCGTTCGACGCCGACGCCAACGGCTACGTCCGCGCCGACGGGTGCGGCGTGCTGGTGCTGACCCGGCTGTCGGAGGCCCGCCGGCACGGCGACCGGGTGCTGGCCGTGGTGGGCGGCATCGCGGTGAATCACGACGGACGCTCCAATGGGCTCACCGCGCCCAACGGCCCGGCCCAGCAACGCGTCATCGCCGACGCGCTCGCCCAGGCGGGCCTGCGACCGGAGGCGGTGGACTACGTCGAGGCACACGGCACCGGCACTCCGCTCGGCGACCCGATCGAGGCCACCGCGCTGGCGGAGGTATATGGCGCCGGGCGCACGCAACCGCTGCTCATCGGGTCGGTCAAGACGAATATCGGGCACACCGAAGGTGCGGCCGGTGTCGCGGGTGTCATCAAGGCCGTGCTCATGTTGCAGCACCGTCGGATTCCGCCGAGCCTGCACTTCCACACACCGAACCCGCTCATCGAGTGGGCCGAGCTGCCGCTCGAGGTCGTGGGCCGGGCACGGGACTGGCCGCGGACCGGACATCCTCCCGCGATCGGGGTCAGCTCGTTCGGGATGAGCGGTACCAACGCGCACGTCATCGTGGCGCAGGGTGACCCTGCCCCGGCTTCACAACCGGAATCGTCGGCCGCGCAGGTGTTGGCGCTGTCGGCCCGTGACGAATCCGCCCTCGTCGACACCGCCGAGCGCTGGGCAGACGAACTCGATTCGGCGCGTGTGCCTCTCGGCGATCTCGCCTATACCGCCGCCACCGCGCGCACCCATTTCGAGGAGCGGCTCGCGGTCGTCGCGGCGAGCGGCGCCGCCGCCGCGCGGGAGTTGCGCGAGCGGCCGCCGACTTCGATCCGCGGCCGGGTGGAACGGACATCGAAAGCGAAGGTGGCGCTGCTGTTCACCGGGCAGGGAGCGCAGTACCCCGCGATGGCGCGCGAACTGCACGAGTCCGAACCGGTCTTCCGCGACGCGCTGCGGCACTGCGACGCCGTGCTGGGGCCGATCGGGGACGGCATCGGGCTGATCGACGCCGTCTACGGGGAGCACGGTCCCGAGTTGCTGCGTCGCACGGTGTTCACCCAGCCGGTGTTGTTCGCCGTCGAATGGGCGCTGTGGCAGTTGTGGCGGTCGTGGGGAATCGCCCCGGCCGCGGTGCTCGGACACAGTGTCGGCGAGTACGTCGCCGCCTGCGCGGCGGGCGCCATGGCCGTGGAGGACGCCCTGCGACTGGTCGCCGTGCGCGGCCAGTTGATGCAGCGGCTGCCGGAGGGCGGCGGGATGCTGGCGGTCGACGCTTCCGCCGAGCAGGTCGCGCCGCTGGTGGCGCGATACGAACCCGTGGCGTCGATCGCCGGAGACAACGGACCGGCCCAGGTGGTTGTCGCCGGACCGCGCACCGCGCTCGACCCGCTGCGACAAGAGCTGTCCGCCCGGGGTTTCCGGGCCGCCGACTTGGCCGTCTCGCACGCCTTCCATTCGGCGGCGATGGATCCGATCCTCGACGACCTCGCCGTGGCGGCGGCGCGCGCCCGTATGACCGATCCCGCGATTCCGCTCGTCTCGAATCTCACCGGGGCTCCGCTGCGCGCGGGGGAGCTGAGTCCGGAGTACTGGGCGCGGCATGCGCGTCAGCCGGTGCGCTTCGCCCAAAGCATGCGCGCCATGACCGAGCTGGGCATCGAAACGTTCCTCGAGATCGGCCCGCAGCCGACGTTGTCCGCGCTCGGCAAGCGAGTGCTGGGCGACTCGGCTCGGTTCGTCGCGTCGTTGCGCCGCGGGCGCGGCGATCGCGAGACGATGATGACGGCGCTCGGCCACCTGTATGTCGGTGGTGTGTCGGTGGACTGGGAGCAAGTCCACCGGCCGCACGGCCGCCGCCGCGTCCTCGCCCCCACGTATCCCTTCCAGCGGCAA
>NZ_BAFS01000446.1 GCF_000308415.1 Nocardia asiatica NBRC 100129
GGCCCGCCAGCGACCGCCGCCCCTTCCACACCCGCCACGGAGTGATCGTCAGCGACGACGGGCTCTGCGATGTCTGCCGCGCCGACGGCCACCCCGGCATCCCCGCCCTGCCCGCCAGGTTCGGGATCCAGACCTTCGTCGAATCCCGCTGCGCCTACATCGCCGCCGCTCATCCTGTCCAGGTGCGGGCTTTGCTGGATCGAGTGCGGGCCGCCGCGGCGAACACCGGACCGACCTGGCGGCTGATCACCCGGTGGATGGCGACGAACCTCGAACAGCCCGAACGCGCACCCCGTCCTACCGCCGCGCGACGGCCGCGCCGGGGCGGGTCCGCGCTCGGTGCCGGGCAGCGCATCGGACGCTGCGACGCCTGCGCCCGAAACGGCATCGTGCACGCCGACAACTACTGCACCGACTGCCGGATCGACCTCGGACTCGTGCCCACCACCGGCCGCACCGCAGCGGTGGCCTGACCCGCCCCTGCTCGGTTCCCTCCCGTTCGCCGGTCCGCCGCGGTGTCGACCCCTGCGGCGGACCGGTCCACCACTCCCGATCCGACAGGAGCACCCACCGTGCATCGACTCCCGAACCGAGCGCGCCGCGCCCTGGCGGCGCTGCGCGACGCCCCGCTCGCACCCCGCCGCCCGACCGAGGTCCGGGTGCGGGTCTACCTCAACACCGACCCGACTGTCCTGCTGACCGGGTACCGGCCCGACGCATCCGTGACGCTGGCCTACACCTACACACTGAGCGTCGACCCGGCCGCCGACACCGACCAGGCTCTGCTCGAGCGCGTCTTCGCCGCCTTCAACGACCACCCCGAACACGACGACGACCAGATCCACACCGACACCTGGTACGGAAAGCGACTCCGGTCGCTGTCGGTCGGCGACCTCGTCGGACTCGACGACCGCCACTACACGTGTCAGCCCCGCGGATGGACCCGCGTCCCCGCCCCACCGGGCTGACCGGCCCCGTGCCGCGACCGGCCGTCCGCGCTCGCGGTGCACGGACCGACCGACAGCGCCCCGCCATTCGAGCACCCCGACCGGAAGGACCACTCGCCATGACTCACCCCGCGCCGCCGAGTGACCCCGCGCACCTCACGATCACCGAACTGCACCAGACCCTGGCCACCGGCCGCTCGGTAGTGGTGTCGATGCGCGCCGCCAGCGGACACGCCCACCTCATCGAGTGGGCACGCCGCCACCACCTGTTCGTGCCCATCGATCGCACCAGCAGCTGGGGCAACCCCTTCGTCCTCGGACGCGACGGCAACCGTGACGACGTACTCGCCGCCCACGCCCGCCACCTCGCCGACCGACCCGACCTCCTCGCCCGCCTGCGTCGCGGCGAACTCGCCCGCCGGGTACTGGGCTGCTGGTGCGCGCCCAAACCCTGCCACGGCCACACCCTCACCGCCCTCAGCCTCGATCCCGCCCTCGACCCGCTCGCGGCGGTCCAGGCCCGGCAGCACCGGTGAGCGTGCCCGCCCGACCGTCGGGCACCCGACAGCTGTGATCACGGTAGGAACCGGGTCACCCGTTCCGGTTCCTACCCGCTCCCGTCCCTACACACCCTCACCGATCACCCGCACACCGCTTCCCAATCTCTCCCCAGCCATCCACAACCCCACCTCACCACCCCGCTTCCACCATCTACATCCATCCACACCTTCCACCCCCTTTCTTTTTGTCAAGCACACCTCTTGCATCCAGGGGTCTCCGCAAGCCTATTTTGGTAACGATCCGGTCTCGTCCTGGGATTTTTCGTAAACAGCCGAAATCTGCATAACCTGGATTCCTCGACTTTCGTCGGGCGGGGGCGCTCGATGGATTTATGACCGCGACGATCCATAAAGTCGTCGCAGGCAATGGCTACCAGTATTACCTGCGAAATATAGCCGCGAACGATATCAACTCCCGCGGCCGATCCCCGTTGTCCGATTATTACTCCGCCCACGGCGAGTCTCCTGGCGTGTGGAGCGGTACCGGTTTGGCCTCGCTCGGGATCGATATCGGCGCGGAAGTGACCGAGTCTCAGATGAAGTCCCTGTTCGGACTGGGTCGCCATCCCGACGCGGAATCGATCGAGGAGACGGTCTTCCACCACGCTTCGGCGGCCGGTTCGACACCGAAACAAGCCAGCGATGCGGCCGATAAGGCGTCGCGGTTGGGTAATCCTTTTCGCGTTTACGCACCGAATTCCGATTTTCGTAAACGGTGCGCGAAGGCGTATGCCGAACACAATATCGCGCACGGAAGACCGGCCGACGCTCCACTTTCGGAGTCGGATCGCAGGCGAATCCGCACACATGTCGCGTTCGATATGTTCACCGACGAGTACCAACGGCCACCACTGAACGCGCGTGAGTTGTCGGGATGGATCGCGAAGAACTCACGCCCACCCGCCACAGCAGTCGCGGGTTTCGACATCACTTTTTCTCCGGTGAAGTCGGTGTCGGCGCTGTGGGCAGTCGCACCGCTATCGGTGTCGGCGAAGATCGAGGCCGCCCACCGCGCCGCGGTGGCGGATGCGTTGAGGTGGTTGGAGCGCCACGGCATCTACACCCGACTCGGTCGCAACGGCGTCCGCCAGGTCGACGTCGAGGGCATCGTCGCCGCGTGCTTTTTCCACAGGGATTCGCGTGCCGGTGACCCTGATCTGCACACACACGTGTTGATAGCCAACCGGGTCCGCACCGCCGACGGTCGCTGGCGGACCTTGGACGGTGCCGCGCTGTACCGGGTGGTAGTCACGGTGTCGGAGATCTACAACACCAGCCTCGAGCACCACTGCGAGCGGCTGGTGGGTGTGGAGTTCGCCGAGCGGGCCGGGAACGACCCGGGCAAGCGCCCGGTCCGCGAGATCGTCGGCATCCCGCTGCGGTTGATCCAGGCGTGGTCGCGGCGCGAAACCGCGATCCGTTCCCGTGTCGGTGAGCTGGCGGCGGTGTTCCAACGCGAGCACGGTCGCGAGCCGACCCCGATCGAGATCCGTGATCTGGCCCAGCAGGCGACCCTGGAAACCCGGCCCGCAAAACACCTGTTGCGGTCCTTCGCCCAGCAGCGGCGCAGTTGGCGCGAAGAGGCCGTCGCGTTGCTCGGCGGCCGGGACGCGGTCGCCGCGATGGTGTCGGCGGCGCTGAATCCGGTGCGCTCGCCGCGGGTCACCGCCACCAGGGAGTGGATCGCGCGCACCGCGGACCGGGTCCTCGAGACCGTCGCCGAGCAGCGCTCCACCTGGCGCGCGGCGAACGTACGCGCTGAAATCGAACGCCAGATCCGCGGCAAAATCCGCGGCAGCCAGTGGGAACACGTCAGCGAGGCCGTACTGGATGCGGCCCTGGATCCGGCGCGTTCGATTCCGATGGGCGACCCGGATATCGCCGGCGAGCCCGAACTGGCCACCATCCCGGACGCGTTGCGCCGCCGCGACAACTCCAGCAGCTACACCCCCGCTGGCGCCCAGATCTACACCTCCACCCGGATTCTGGCCGCCGAGGACGCCCTCATCGCTTTGTCGGTGCAGCCCGGTGCCCGCGTCGTGGACCCCGCGGTGGTGGCCGCGGCGATCCGTGGATACGACGCCGCCAACCCGGATCGGGTGCTCAACGCCGGGCAGCGCAGCGTGATCGAAGGCTTCGCCGGCTCCGGTATGCGCGTGCACACCGCCAACGCGCCCGCCGGAACCGGCAAGACCACCGGCATGGCCGTGCTCACCACCGCCTGGAATACCAGCGGCGGAACGGTGCTCGGGCTCGCGCCCACCGCCAACGCCGCCGCGGTCCTGGGCGAATCGATCGGCGCGCGCTGCGAAACCGTCGACAAACTCCTCGCCGTGATCGACCTGCACACACCGCACCCGAACAGGTCCGCCAACGAACGGGAGCATCCCCCGCCGCTGCCGCAATGGGTCCTCGACATCGGCACCGACACGCTCGTGATCGTCGACGAGCACGTCAAGATCGGCACCCTCAAACGCCTGAAACTGCTGCGCTTCCTCGCCGATCGCGGCGCGACGATCCGCTGTCTGGGCGATGACCACCAGCTTCCCGCGATAGAGGCCGGTGGCGTCGACGCCGACATGGCGACAGCGGCACCCGAGCACACGCTCACCCTCACCCACGTCGTGCGGTTCGCCTCCAACGCCGAGGCGTCGGCGAGTTTGATGCTGCGCCAAGGCGACCCGGCAGCGCTGGGCTGGTATCTGGACAACGGCCGAATCCACGGCGGGCACACCGGCGCGACCCACGACGACGCCTACACCGCATGGGCCGCCGACCACGCGGCCGGGCGTAGCGCGATCATGTTGGCCGCCAACCACGACACCGTGACCGCGCTCAACGAGCGTGCCCGGGCCGACAGACTTCTGCGCAAGGGTGGTCTCGACGGCCCCGAAGTGGTGCTCGCCGACAGCACCGCCGCCTCGGTCGGTGACACGATCCGCACCCGTCAGAACGCGCCGAAGCTGCGTATCGGTGTGCGGGATTGGGTGCGCAACGGCTACGCCTGGACCGTCACCGCTGTGCATTCCGACGGCAGTGTCACCGCCCGACACCACAGCAAAACCGGGGCGATTGTGCGGTTGCCGGCCGACTACGTCGCACACAATGTGCGTCTCGGGTATGCGGCGACGATCGATTCCGCGCAAGGAATCACCACCACCGCGTGTCATGTCGCGCTCACCGGCGGCGAGACCCGACAGCAGTTCTACGTCGCGATGACCCGCGGCGTGCACGCCAACCACGCCTACATCCCTTCCGCGCTCAGCGGTGACGAAGGCTCGTTCTACAGCGAGGACGCGGTCTTCCCACGCACCGCAGTCGAGAATCTCGTGCGGATCCTGGGTCGTGACGGGGCTCAGAAGTCCGCGCACACCCACCTGCGTGACGCGCTCGACCCGCACCGGCGTATCGGTCGCGCGCTCGATATCTACCTCGATGCCCTCGGTCTCGCCGCCGAACACGCCCTCGGCGAACCCGCACTCGCACGCCTCGATGCCGCCGCCGAACTGCTGCACCCGGGGCTCACCGACGCCCCCGCTTACCCGACACTGCGTCAGCATCTAGCGACCCTCGCCCGCACCGGTGCCGACCCCGTCACCGCCTTGCGCGAGGCGATCGAGGAACGTGAACTCGACACCGCCGCCGATCCCGCCGCAGTCCTGGACTGGCGCCTGGACCCGAGCGATGCGCACTCGACCGGGACCGGGCCGCTGCCGTGGACACCCGCGATACCGCCGGAACTCGACACCAGCGCCACCCAGGTCCACGCTCGCGCGCGTGTCCTGCTCGAACTCGCCGCACAGATCCGGGCCGCGACCGCGCCATGGACACCGTTGACCGCGCCTGTCTGGGCGCGACCTCTGCTCGGCGCCGACCCGCGCTTGTTGGCCGAACTCGCCATCTGGCGGGCGAGTCTGCACGTCGAGGACACCGATGTCCGCCCGACCGGTCCGCGCCGCTACCCCGTCCGCGAACGCGACCACCAAGACGTCCTCGACGCCCGCGTCGTCGCCGCGCTCGGCGATCCGGCACGCCCGGTCAACCGGTGGGCCGAGACCGTGCGCGAAATCGAAGCCCGCATTGTCGAGGACCCGTATTGGCCCGCGATCGCCGAACGCATCGATCTCGCCACCCGCGCCGGCATCGACGTCACCGAGCGACTTCACACCGCCGCCGAGTTGCGGCCGTTGCCCGATGAGATGCCCGCCGCCGCGCTGTGGGCACGTCTGGAATTCGACGCCTCCGCACTCGACGCCCGCGACCACAACCTGCGCCCGAACTGGATCACCGACCTGGCCGACGTTCTCGGCGTCGACACCGCCGACCGGGTCGTCGACGACCCCGCCTGGCCACGCGTCGTGGCCGCGGTCGACCGCGCCACCGCCACGCAATGGAGGCCGCGCCAGATCCTGGCCACCGCCTACGAACTGCTGCTCGCCGCCACCCCCGACAACGAGGGCACCGGCCTGCGCCCCGACCAGATCGCCGCCGCTCTCGCCTGGCGCATCGACGCACTCCTGCACCACACACCCACCACCAAACCCACCGAGAGCACCCCACCCATGAGCGAAAACACCACCACCCCACCAACCCCCGCATCGACGGCCCGCGAGCATCCACCTGATCTCGAACCCGACAGTCACCGCGAAAACCGCGCCCCGGTTCCGGCCCCAGTGCCGTCTACTCCGGCGAACATCACCGCCTCCGGTTTCGATCCGGAACTCGCGGCCATCGCGCAGCTGTATCGCGAAGGCCGAATCCACGCGGCCGTGCACCGATTCCGGCAATTCGCCGATCACCTCGATGACGAGCAGCGTTGGGTGATCGGCGCGATCACCGACACTCTCTACCGCTACGCCTACCCCGTCGCCGCCGCCCGCCTGCGCCAAGCCGGACAACAGTTTCCGCAACATCGGGCGCTCATCGACGCCTGCACCCCGGCCATCGACCCCGACGTCCACGACGACCGACCCGACCGCGAACCACCCTCACCGGTATTCGACCGCGCTCGCCGTTACCGAGCAGCCCGCGACAACGACACCCGAGTCGACCGTGACCTCGTCCGCGACCCGCTGCCCGACCCGCAGGTCCGTGCCCGCCGCCATGAGCAGGACTACCACGACACCCGCGCCGGAACGGACGATCAGCCCTGGGCGCGCCCGGACGCGCACGAGGTCCGCGGTCTCACCGACGACCCCGCGCTACCCGACTCACACCTACCTCCCCTACCGCGGCGCGCGGTGCCGACGCCTCGCGAGGCCGATCTCGCCGTCCGTAGCTACCGCCGTGACGAAGCCAAAGATCCCACGCCAGCCGCGTATTCGCTCGACTACGACAAAGCCGCCAACCCACGTGCCCGCGGCCTGGAATGCGTCGCGTGCAGCATCGAACGCCGCCCGCGCGACGCGACACCGGTGCCGCCGCGCCGCTCCGACGACGGGCTCTGCGGAGAATGCCGCGACAACGGCGAGACCGGTATCCCCGACCACGACCCGAGCCGACACATGATCGCGCGCGCCGACCACCTCGCGGCCACCAAACCCCTTCCCGCCGTGCACGCCATCCTGCGCCGGGACTGGAAAGCCGTCACCGATCTCGACCGCCGCGCCCAGATCGAAGCCTGGATCCGCGCCCACCCCGCGCCGATCGGCGACGTCGAGCACCAGCAGCCGGTCGCCGATCCACTCTTCGCGCTTACCGACGCGCAACTCGCCGACCGGTTGAGCGAACTTCACCAGCAGCTCGCGCTCACCGACAGCTACGCCGCTGCCTACGCTCCAGCATCCCCCGAACAATCCGAGGGCGTCGATATCGATGAACTGCTTCTGCGTCACCGCGACGCACAAACCGCCATCCGCGCAGCACTCGATGCCGAGCACCGTCTACACGATGCGACCCGCGCGCTGCACGCCACCCGTTCCGAACTCGCGACCCACCGCCAACGCCTCGACACCACACCTACCTACAAACGCCACGTCCGTCACGTCCTGCGTACCCGCATCGATGAACTCGTCCGCCAGCAAGGCGACCACGAACGCGCCCGCACCCGCGCCCGCAGCGACGCTCGAGAAGCCCACCGCGACGCAGTCAACCACGCCGGAACGCCCGACAAATGGGACGACGTCTTGAACACGAGCCCCGACGACATCACCACCCGCAACAGCCACACTCGCCGCGGGGAAGCCGCCGTCGACGCGACCGCCGACCGGTTCGCCGCCGATACCCGCAGCGAGATCGGCCGCGTCCACGCCGAACAACAACGCCGAGCCGATCTCACACCGGCACAGGCACGTCGCGAACAGGCGATACGCCTCGCCGACGAGCTCCACGCCCCCCTCGACCACACCGGGCTGGACCAGCCCGATGTCAGCGGCTCGCCGGAGCCCGACGTCGGATTGTGAGATCGGCTTTCGGCCGGGTGGTTCTGCCCGCTGTTGCTTCCGACAGCTTGCCTCCGGACATCCCACAGCCCTGTCGTGGTTCGGCGACGGTGAGGAGCGGCACCGCCGGGCAGTCGAACGAGCTCGGAGGGCTACAGGGGGTTGCTACGTAGCAGACCGGCGTTCGAACTCGCGATTTCGCACCGCTGTGGCGAAGGCGCGGTACTCATGGTGGTCGAAGTACAGTCTGGCCGTTCCGACGCTTCCCGCATGCCCGTCGGTGGCGCTGAAGACGTAGCCGTTGCCGCTTGTTCGGGTGATCGTGAGCGCGTGACGCACCGGCTGGCCTGTCCTGATGGCGTGTTGGATCGCCTCGAATTGGTCGTGGTCCAAGGTCAGGCACTGCTCGAGGGGGACTTCGTGGTCGCCGTTGTGGGCGAGTTTGTCGTCCCAGAGGATGGTGCGGGTGGCGTCGCGGTAGATCATGACGCATGCCTGTTGGGGTGAGCTGGCGGCAGCCTTGCGGAATTGACTTACGGTCGGTGTCGGCAGCATGGGCCTTTCCTTTCGAGCGCGCGGGACCGTGTTTTCCGGTTCCCGCACCGGTCCACGCTACGGGAGGGTGGCGGTAGCGGCGAAGTTGCAGCGGCGTGCGTCGTCTTCGGTGTCGGTGGGGGTGTCGGGGTGCCAGTCGGTGGCGTAGGTGATTCCGGGTTCGGTGAGTGTCCATCCGTCGAAGAAGCTCGCGAACTGTTGTCGGGTTCTGAGGGTGACGGGTGAACTCGCGTCGGCGAATACGGAGGCACCGGCGGCGACCTGGGTCCTGATTTCGGGTTCTGCGTCTTCGAGGGAGACATGGGTCATCGCGATGTGGCTACCGGGTGGCATCGCGTCGCGGAGTTGTGCGAGAAGTGCGGCGGGGTCGTCTTCGTCGGTGATCCAGGGCAGGACTGATATCAGGAGCAGCCCGATGGGCTGGGTGAAGTCGAGCAGTCTGCGGGTGTCGGGGTGTTCGAGGATGCGTGTCGGTCGGCGCAGGTCGGCGTCGATCATGGCGGTAGTGTCGAGGAGCTGGTATCGGGTGAGCAGTTCGCGGGCGCGGTTGATGGCTTCTTCGTCGTTGTCGACGTAGACGACGTGGGGGTCGGGGATGAGTTCGCGGGCGACTTCGTGGGTGTTGCCACCAGCTGGTAGTCCTGATCCGATGTCGAGGAATTGCCGGATGCCGTTGCCGACCATGTGCCGGACCGCGCGGGCGAGGAAGGCCCGGTTGTGTCGGGCCCACTTGGGGTAGAAGGGGATCGCGGCATAGAGCTGTTCGATGAAGGGGAGGTCGGCTTCGTAGATGACCTCGCCGGTGATCATGTGCAGGTAGATGCGTGCCGAGCTCGGCTTGGCGGTGTCGAGGTGGCGAGGTTCGAAGTCGGGTTCGGACATCGACGGGTTCCTGTTCGGTTGTGGTCTTGCGGTCGGCTATCGCGTGACGGTGGGTCGGTTGCGCAGTCCGCGCAGCAGGTGGTGCATGAATTGCCGTGAATCGGCAGGGCTGAGGGCGGTCATAGTGAGGCGGTTGAAGATCTTGTCGCGGATGGCGACGGCGGGTTTGTCGTCGATGTAGCGGATTTCGCCTTGCGCTTCGACGACAGCCATCTCCAGGTCGCCCGCGGCTCCGGGTGAGGGGACACGGACCAGGATGTAGCGGTCTTCCATACCGGCGCCGGGGGCTTGGTGGGTGAAGGGCATGACCTGGAGCTGGATGTTTGGTCGCCCGGATAGTTCGATGAGGTGGCTGATCTGGTCGACCATCACCTGGTCGTTGCCGTAGGTGCGGCGAAGGCAGGATTCGGACAGGATCGCGTGGAACTCCGGTGCCTTGCGGGTGAACAGGATCTGCTGGCGCGCGGTTCGGGCTTCGACATAGTCGTCGACGGTGATGGCGTCGGGGTCGTGGTCGTCGGGCTGGAACGGTTGGTGCAGCGCGCGGATGTAGTCGGGATGCTGGAGCAGACCGGGGATGATCTCAGCGGCCGTTTCGCGGAGTCGGTCGGCCACGGCTTCGAGATCGACCAGCAGTCGCAGGTCCTCGATGTAGGCACGCCGGTACCCCGAGGTCCAGTACCCGCGGCGATGGCTGTCCTCGCGCAGGTCGAGCAGGATCTGGAGATAGTTCTCATCGCCGATCCCCAATCCGGTGACCAGCTTCTTCAGCGCTTCGGCGGTGAGATTGCCGGTTCCCGCGATCGCGGCGGCGATGCGCGACTGGCCGACACCGACGATCCGGCCGGCGTCGGCCTGCGTGACACGCGACCGCCGCAGCAGGTCATCGATTTCCCGTCCGAGCAGCACTTTCCTCGCGGTCCTCGCCATGCACTCCCACCGTATCCCACAGCTCGATCGGACTCTTTCCACCCGTAACACTGATTATCAGGCTAGATTATCAGTCAAGATAATCTGTCCGAGGCAAGAGAGCACTCCGTTAGTCGATGTTCGGTTGAGCGTCGACGCGCGAGGGAGATGTGGGACGCCGAACCGGCGCGTGCGGCGTCAGGGTTCAGCAGGTGGTGTCCGAAGGTAAGGGGTAACCGGTGGAGCCGTCGATGTTGCGCGATCCCACCGCCGAGTTCGCGGCCGGCGCTGAGGCGAGCGACCGATCCTGGGGCGAACGCCTGCGGTCGTTTCGGCTCGATCACCTCCAGATCAGTCGCAAGGACTTCGCCGAGCTCATCAACGCGCGCGCCAGCGGCGAGCGTGTCAACGTCGCGTGTTCCGAGCGTCATGTCGCACGGTGGGAAGACGGCGACGTCCGGACTCCGAGCGCACCGTATCGACGTCTACTGGTGGCAATCGGCGCACCTGTCCCTCACCACGACCAGAGATCTGCACGCGCGCGACCCGCCACCGATGCCGTGCCCGTGCAGGCACCGATGTCATGGTCTGTCGGGTCAGGCGTATCCGAGCTGGGACGCGCGCCGGAAGCAACGTTGTTGGAGGCCGTCGCCGCTGCGGTCGTCGGATCCGCTTCCGCGCTGGTCCCGTGGCTTCCGCGACTCGACGAGGCAGAGGCGACGGATCGGGTCGGCCGCGGGCGGGCCATGGATGCCGATGGTGTGCGGTCGGCCACGGCGCATTTGCGGTCACTCGATCAACAACGCGGCGGCTTCGCGGTCACCGGTTCTGCTACGGCGTTGTTGGGTTCGATACCGGATCTGCGGAAGCTGTGTCGCGACGAGACTGCCGATCAGGCGATTCTGGTTGCCTCGGCCGACCTGGCCCGATTGATCGGCTGGGCGTTTCACGATGCCGGAGATCAGTATCGCGCGCGCCAGTTCGCCACCCTGGCTCTGGTCTTCGCGCGTCGGGCGGGCGCGGACAGTCTGACTGCATCAATCCTGTACGTGCTGGGCCGCATCAGTGTGATAGAACGCGATCCGCGCACCGCACTGCGCATGTTCCAGCTCGGGCAACTTCCCGCGCGAGACGCCGCCGACGGCGGCGAATCGGCTCGCCTGTACGCCAACGAGGCGTGGGCACACGCCATGCTGGGCGATCAGAACCGCATGAACTTCGCCTTGGCATGCGCCGAAGACGAGATCAACCGCGTCGGCGACATCGTCGCGCCATGGACTCGCGTGTTCTTCACACCGGGCGAATTCACCGGTATCCAGGCCGTGATCTACAACGAATACGCCACCACCGCGCCCCGCGCCGTCGCCGACCGCTATTGCCTCGCCGCCCTCGACAGTGCCCGCGTCTCCCTGCAAGCCTCCGCGCCCGGGCGGCCGGCCCGCAGCATCCTGTTCGACAACATCACCGCCGCCACCGCCTGCTTCCGACTCGGTGAGATCGACACCGGCCTGTCCTTCGCCACCGCCGCCGTCGAGATGGCCGAACGGATCACCAGCGCCAGGGTCGCGGACCGGCTGGAGAACATGGTCCGCTGCGCCACCACCGCGACACCACGCAGCGACGTCCGGGACTTGTCCCACGCGGTCAAAGCGAGCCTGCTGGCGATCCCCCGCGCGTCACATCACCCGACCACGGGCCGTGCCACGAGCGCATAGGCTGGGGGTGTGGCGACCAATATCGCGGCCGAGCGTGCCGCCGAGTTGCATCGCATCGTCGAGCTGGCCTGCGCCCGAATCGGTTTGAACTCCCACGGGGCGGAACTGATCAAATACACCGTCAACGCCGTTTACCGGCTCCCACGCGAACGCGTTGTCCTTCGCGTCGCTTCCGACCGGGTCGGAGTTTCGCGGGGACAGCGCGTGGTCACCATGGCCCGATGGTTGCAGGCCCGCAACGCCCCGATCGCGGCCCTGCTCGACGGTGAACAACCGCTGAAGGTCGAAGGCGATTACACGGTGACTTTCTGGCACGAACTCGGCCGGCGAACAGACTGGGCCGCTGCCGATCTGGCATCGCCGCTGCATCGACTTCACGCCCTCGACCTCGACCATACCGTCCTGCCGACCTGGGACCCGTTCACCACCGCACGCGATCGGCTCGCACACGCCGGCACCGCTGTCCTCGCCCCCGCCGACGCCCGGTGGCTGCGCGAGCAATGGGACCGAGCCGAACAAGAATTCCGGCGCGTCCAGGACCAGCTGCCAACCGGCATCATCCATGGCGATCCCCACACCGGCAACCTACTGCACCGAGACGATGACACCGTCGTGCTCTGCGACCTCGACGAGGCCGGGATCGGTCCCCTCGCATACGATCTCGTTCCCCAAGCGGTCGGAGCAACACGGTTCCACCGCCACGACTTCTACCGCGAGTTCGTCCACGCATACGGCAGCGACGTCCGCGACGATCCGGCGTGGCCGATCCTGTCTCGTATCCGCGAGCTGATCATGGTCACCAGCGTCCTGCCCGATCTCCAGCACCGCCCCAGCGTCGCCGCCCAACACGCCCACCGCCTGGCCACGCTCAAGACAGGCCGGCACGACATCCCTTGGGACCTCTACACCTAGATCCCGCGTGGCGGCAAACCGGCCTTCGACCGACAGGACCGGGGGGCAGTCGCATCGACGATCCTCGACAGCTTGTGCCCGGAGTCATCGGACCGGCTGTCGGAATCTGTCATGTGAATGTCGGCGAACTTGCCCGATTCTGCCCTGCGCGATGTCATGGTGGCAGTCCTCCGGCGACGATTAACTCTGTCTATGACAGCAGATGACGTACTCCGCGCCCCGCCACGTCGGCGCCGGACCGGATCGACACGATAAGTCGCCACGCGCCGCCTGGACGGCAGCCACATCAGCGCTGCGGAACCCGACGTTCCCCAGAACCGCTTTGCCTGATCACTCGTTGTCAGGAACCGCCCACGTCATCGTCGGCGACACGCAGGCTCATCTCGTGCCTGCCCGAAGACCCTTCGGGTCGCCACTGGTCATCGGTCACTACCGCCCTTCACCTCTTCGAGGAGAACCAGCGAAAAGGGGTCACAGGAAATGTGGATTGGATACGCCCGTTCGGACCTGCTGTCCAGACACGGCGCCGATGCTTTCGATCGATCCGTGCACGACTTCGCCGCGCGCAACGGGTTCGGGGACGGCCGCGTGTTCTTCGAACCGCTCGCACCGGAGACACTGATCGGTGATCTGCTCACCGAGATCGACCGTACCGTGCCGGTGTTGAACCGCCTCGAATCGCTGGCACGGTCGCGACGGGTGGACCTCGGACGGCTCCTGGCACCGGGTCACCGCCGAGCCGATCTGCTCTGGTCGATCCTGTCGCGAATTCCGGAAGCGACCGACGTCTGGTTCCTGGTGCCCTCCCGACAGCACCTGTCCGATCTCGAACCGTCAGGACGGGCGGCACTGTCCCACCTCACCGCTCTGCCCACGCTCACCCTGCACTATCTCGACGGAACCGCGCACCGACCGGCTCCGGTATCGCGTCCGGTCCCCGAGCACGACGCGGACCACGAACAGGTCGTGGTCGAGTCTCGGGTCGGCGCGATCCCGGCCGCGGCGCAACTGGACGCCGCCGAAGCGCTGACCCGTAACGGGTGGCCCGAGGTGATCGAACGCGTCGACGCGGTCTATGTCGCCCTCATCGGCGACCGCCACCACCCGGCCACCCGGACGCTGTGGCTCGAACCCACCCCGATCCCCGACACGGTGATCCGCACGTTGGTCGACACCCTGACCGGGGCGCTGGCCGTCGAACTCGACGAACCGTATCCACGAAGCGATGAGCCCTCCCACGACTTGGTCGTCTTGTGCGAGCGTGTGCAGCGCTTCCCCAGCGGCGCACACACCATCACTCGCTGCACCCTTCCGGCCCGCGTGAGCATGACCGGCGAGTCGGCGGTGAGTCAGCGATGAGCACCACAACACCTATCACCGGCCCGCTGTCGATGACGGAACACTATGCCGGACAGGGTGATCGCGGCGGGGCGGTCGACAACCTGCTGGAGGCTCGTGAACTTCACCTCGCGGTGGCCGGACGCCGTGTCGAGGGCTGTTCGTCGCTGATCGGGTGGGCGCGGGAGCTGGCCGATATCCACGCGAGCTTGCTGAGCGCGGCGGTGTCACCGGATCGGCGTCCGGCCGGGTTCGACGAGATCGCGACCCGCGACCACATGACCGCGGTCATGGCGGCGATCGACGAGTGGGCGATATTCCGCCTGCCCCGACCTGTCAACGCCGCCCACCACACCCATCCTCTGGGCGAAGTGATCAGCCACTACGCCAATGTCTTCGCCCAGTCCCAGTGGATCCTGCGCCACACCACCAACACCGAACACCACCACGAAGCCGCTTTGCGGATGGCCCAAACCCACCAGGGCTACGCCGATCTGGTCACCGCGATCCGTACCCGACGCGTCCAACTACCGCTGGGCTGGCGAGCAATCCAGGAGCTCCGATGAACCGCACACGCCCCGACACCGGGCACCAACCAGACACACGGACGCCACGGGCCGCCAGCAAAGACTCGTCCTGGTTCGGAGCGATCCCGTCCGCGCACGTGCTGTTCCGCGCCTGGAACACACCAGGATTCGCCGCCGCCGACTACCCGTTCCCCACTCTGGTCGGTATCGCGGTGCAGATGCTCGATGCCCATCACCACTACCGGGCCGCCTTCGGCCAGCTACTGCGGCTGCCGCCCGGCCACGACGACAGCGTCGACATCGACGTTCTTACCGACGCCCTGCATAGCGCCCACCGACGACTCGGCCGATTGATCGACCGGATCGATGACCATCTCGCCCATACCCTCGCCCCGCCGGTACACCGGGCGGCGACCTGTCATCGCAACGGTCTCGGCGCCGAGGTGTCTCAACTGTGCCGATGCTGGATCACCGCGATCGACCCCTCTGTCCCGGTCGAGACCGGTCCGAGAGCACACCAGTCCCTGGTCGGTCAGGCCGTGGTCTACGACCTGCTCGCCGCCGACGTCGCCGCAGGACGGGTCCATCTACCCACCCGTGTCCCACAACCGGCCGATGCACGGCACTGACCACGCCCCACACCACAACCACCCTGCCGAAACGCCACACGCGCGATCCCTCGGCGAGGTCGTCCGCCACGCAGCGCAGATCCACGCCCAATCCCGGTCCGTACTACGCCACGCCAGCAGCGCCGAACACCGGCAGGAGGCGGCACTGCGCATGGCACAAGTCCAGGAAGGCCACGCCGACCCGGTCACCACGACCCACGAACGCCGCGCGCAGCTCCCACTCGGCCGACCGCGGAAACGATGCCGACCGTCCATCGAATCACCAAGAGAGGTAGGAAAAACGTGAAGTTCGGGACCGTGAAATGGTTCAACCACGAGAAGGGTTTCGGGTTCATCACACCCGACTCCGGCCCGGACCTGTTCGTCCGTCAAGCCGATGTCCACGGCCACGACGCGCTGCATCGGGATCAACACGTCACCTTCGATGCCATCGACAGCCCGAAAGGCCCTGCCGCGCAGAACGTGCGGTCCCTGTGACCGCCCCGGCAACGGCGCGTCGCGGGCGCCGGCAACGGACTCGGCGTCGGCTGCTGCTGACCGCACGACGACTGTTCCTCGCCCACGGCTACGGGCCTGTCCATATCGCCGATATCGCCGACGCCACCGGGTGTACCACCGGTGCGCTGGGCAAGCACTACCCCTACAAACATCTGATCGGTCACGAGGTCGCCGAGAGGCTGACCGCCTTGGCCGTACACCGCATCCGCGATGCTCACCCGAGAGACCGCAGCCACCTGGTCACGACGCTGACGAAGTGGGCGCGCACCGTGACCAGCCACCCCGAATGGATCTGGTTCGAACTCGATCTCGCCGCCACCGGCCCGGAACACCGCGCACAGCACCACGACCGCAGACACCGTATCCACGCGGCACTGACCGAGCTGCTCACCACGACCATCGAACCCTGCCCTGGCATCGAGCTCCCGACCACTGCCGCATCACTGATCGCCGCCCTGGTCGGGCTCGCCATCGGCCCGCCCGACGACGCCACCTCCGACCACCAGTGGATCCGAACGCAAATCGAACTCGTACTGCCTGCCCCCAACGACCGCACATTCCCCAGAACGAGCACCCCCATCCAGGAGAGCTGACCCATCCCCGATCCCAGCCGGCCCACCCCCGACCGCACCACCACCGATCACGAGATCGCGCTCACGACTCCCGCCGACGAGGACCCCGATGTCATCACCGTTGTGCGGGATGCACTCGCGGCGGTGCGCGATGACTGAGCCCGCCGTAACGACGAGCGATCCTCGACCCCACCCGAGCGGCCCGACGCGCAACCGAACCGAGTTCCCTCGGTGTGCTCGTCAGCGGCCTGGTGACGCTGGTGTTCGGCTGGCGCTACGCGGACCCGCTCATCGGTGTGGGTATCGGCCAGTTCGTGCTGCCGAGGGCATACAACCTGGGCAAGCAGGCCCTGCGGATCCTGTTCCAGCACGCCCCGGCAGGTCCGGACGTGGACGACGTCACCGCCGCTCTCGAGGCGCTGACCGGGGTGCGGCAGGTCCATGACCTGCACGTGTGGACGTTGACCTGCGGGATGGAGGTGGCCTCCGCGCACGTGGCGATCGACGACGATGCCGACCCCGATACCGTGCTGGGCTCGGCGCAACGGCTACTGGCCGACAGATTCACCCTGCACCACGCCACCCTGCAGGTCGAGCGTCACAACACCGCCGAGCACTGCGAACGAATGTCCTGGTAGAAGACCGGGCGGCTGCACCACCGGCAACAGCGCTGCCCTCCGATTCTGATCCGGCCGAGTTCATCGACGGGTTCGAGCAGCGCATGTGCGATGGACACTCGCTTGGACCTGCGCCGGAAACGAGTCGCGGGATAGAGAAAGTCTTATGTGCGGCGACGGCATAGCGCGGTCATGATCTGCTCTTTGGTGGGAAGGTCGAGTCGGCAGGTTGGCGTGGCGCTGGGCGGTGTGCCCATCAGGTCGACGCCGTCGATAAGGATGGTGGGCGAGGGGTATTCACCGATCCGCTGCTGGATGGGGATGTTGAGGTGCAGCCGGTGCAGGCAGGTGCGCAGTAGTTCGATGGTGGCGGGTGCGTTCGGGCAGTTGGGTACGGTGAGCACTTCGATCGTGGTCATTGTTTTCGGTTACCTTGGTTTCTCGTCGATTCGGAGGGCTCCGATGAGCCCGTGGGTGACGGCCCGTCCGACGGCAGTGTGCGGTTCCGCTTGCGGAGGGTGCGGCGCAGTTTGCGTTCCGACAGGCGCCCGAAGCAGAAGGGTTCGCCGTCGATGAGGACTCCGGGAGCGAACAGTACTCCCGCTTTCTGTGCCAGCGCGCGGCCTCCGTTGGTGGCGAGGTCGATCTCGGTGATGTGTAGCGCGTAGTCGGTGCTCACGTGGTGCAGGACCTGTTTGGCGTGGTCGCAGAATGCGCAGTTGGGTTGGGTGAGCAGGGTGATCGCGACTGGGGCGGTCATGGTTTGCGTTCGGTGGCCAGGTCGGCGAGGAGCTTGTTGGTGGGGACGAACATGGTGTAGTTGGGGGCGCCGCCGTAGTCGGCGCGCCAGGAGATGGTGCCGTCGGGTCCGACGAGGACGAAGCTGTGCCCGGCGGTCTGCTCGCGCATCATCCCGTATTTGTGGGCGTCGTAGGCGTGGATGACTTGTTGGGTTGGGTCGGCCAGCATCGGGGTCGACACTTTCTGGTCGGCGGCTTTGCGTGCCTGCTGCGCGACCGGGTCGTGGGAGATCGATACCACTGCGTCGATCCCGGCTGCTTTCAGTGCGGCCTGGTTGTTTTCGAGGTCGGTGATCTGGTCCCAGCAGGGCTTGCACATGAGACCTTCCTGGAAGTACAGCAGCACACTGCGTCCGCGGTAGTCGCTGAGTGAGACGGTGTCGCCGGTGTGGGAGGTCAGGGTGAAATCGGGGGCGGGTGCGCCGATCCCGGGGTTTCCGGCGACGTGCCGGTAGCCGCTGCCGCCGTCGGCGGCGGTGTCTTGGTTACTGCGAGCATTCTGGTAGATCAGGAACAGGGCACCCACGGCCAGGACGGCGAGTATCGCCACGAGTGTCGGCCAGCGTCGTTCGTCGGCGGCTTCCGGCGGCTGGGCCGCAGTCTGCTGGGCGGCGATGCGCCGGCGGCGAATATTTCGGTCACGTTTGCCGACTGGTCGTGTGGTGGCGGTCTTATCGCTGTTGGCGTTCACTGTCGGTCCTCCTCGACAGATTCCGGTATCGGTGCGGGCGTGTGCTCGTCGCCGCAGTATGGATCGCGGGTGTCCGCGGTCGGTGTGCGTGGACGGAGGCAGCGGCGGATCAGCAGGGCTGTAGTTGCTATGAGTAGTGCGGCGACGACTCCGCCGGGCAGCCAGGACACGGTGTCTTGGATCCGGTCGCTGATGTGCTGTAGCCACGCGCTGACCTCGGCCTGCCAGCCGCCGGTATTCATTCCGGCGCCGGTGAACGCCAGCACCCCGGTCAGTACGCCCATGCCGATCATCAGCACGCCGCTCAGCGCGGTCCCGACCGCGAGGTCGTGCCGCCGGTGGCCTACCCGGATCCGCAGGGTTCGGTCGGTGAACAGTCGAGTGGCCCGTTCTCGGCGTCGATCCCAGATCAGCGCGACCAGTGCCAGCGGTGCGACCATTCCGGCCACATAGGATGCCGCGACGGTCAGGGCCACGGGGAACGAACCGGACGCCCCCGAGAGGACCGCGACACCGACCAGGACCGGTGTACAGCAGGCGCTGGCGATCCCGGAGAACGCACCCAGCAGATAGGCCGAGGAGTAGCTGTCCTCGCGCGCCGTGCGCATGCTGGGCATGGGCAGGTTCGGCTTCCAGCCCGTGAGCACCGCGACGCCGCCGATGATCATCAGTGCCCCGCCGATCGAGAACACCCAGATGTGCTGTTCGATGAACAGTCTGCTCACCGCGGTGGCACCCAGGCCGATGGGCAGGATCACTGTGGCCACGCCGGCACCGAAGATCAGCGTGGCCGCGACGACGCCGCCGCGGTGCCGGAATCCGGTGGCTAGGTAGGCTGGCAGCATCACCGACACGCAGCAGGGTGCCAGCAGGGCTACCACGCCGCCGAGAAACGACGCCAATAGTGTTGTGCCGATCAACAATTCACCCATTGTCAGAGCCCTTGCCTGCGATCTGTCGGCGCATCGCCGGGATTCCCGCGGCCGCCTATGTCGGCGGCCGGGTGATGGTCAGTGGCATGGCTGCCCCATCTGCGAGGTCATGGTGTCCATGCGCTCGGCCATGTCGCTCAGTGCGCCGGCGGGTGGGCCCGCGACGAATCCGAGGGTGAGCGCGGCGAGCACTCCGGCAGCGGCCAATGCGGCGATCACCGGAGCCCGGGATCGGCTGGGTTGCGGTGTCGCCGACGCGTCCGCTACCGGCAGATCGTTCGTCAGGCCGTCGAGTTCGCCGATGGTCTTCGCACGGTAGGCCGCGTCGAGACGCTCGGTGTAGTCCGCGAGCGTCAACCTGCCGGTGCCGACCTCGGTCTGCAGCTGGGCAGCCACACGTTCACGGTCAGCATCACCGGCACGTATCCATGGCTGTGCGCGATACGGTTCGGTCACCTTTATCACCTACTCTCGCTGGTTTCGCTGTCGGCCTGCTCACCCATGGACCGCTGCTGCGCGCGCAGCTCGGCGAGGTCGTGCTCGACGCCGACCGGTTTCGCGCCCATCCGGCAACTACCCCGCAGCATCGGGTGGATACAGCAGACATAGGTGCGCGCCCCTGCAGTCGCGAGTCCGGCGGCGAGCCAGGTCGACATCACAGCGCCTTGTGGTCGCGTCGCTCAGCCTTCAGCTGTTCGATCTCGGTGCGCATTCTGGCGATTTCCTGCTTGGTGGCCTTGCCGTCGG
The DNA here is from genome assembly GCF_000308415.1 of Nocardia asiatica NBRC 100129. Classification (GTDB taxonomy): domain Bacteria; phylum Actinomycetota; class Actinomycetes; order Mycobacteriales; family Mycobacteriaceae; genus Nocardia; species Nocardia asiatica. The sequence continues at coordinate 20,212 of NZ_BAFS01000446.1, forward strand.
TGGTGTCGTCAGGATTGCGCATGCCGTGGCCGCGGATGTACGACATCATCAGACCCATGCCGACCGGGCAGGCCAGCACGGCGAGGGTGACCAGGAGCGATTCCATCGCAAACCTTCTGCTACTGGGGCATCTTCGGACACATGCCGCACTCGGCCAAGCCCCAGCATCATCAGCTGGCAGTTCCACCAGGACTGCAGGTTCGCCATCATGTTCGGGGTCATTGGTTTGTCTCCTTGCTCGGTTGTTCATTTCGTGTGTTTGGACCCGGCTATCGAGTCCGGTCTTTTGCTGTTCTTGGCTTTTGCCGAGGGCATGCACGATCGGGCGGGCGAGTACGTCGCGTTCGGCGGCCGGGACCGCGTTCGTGGCGCGCCAAATGTTCGAGCTCGGTCGGTTCGGTTTCGTCGAGACGAGGATCGCCGAGCCGATCCTCACCGGGCGCAACGTCGGCGCGAGCGTCGGTGACCGACGCGGGTTCGGCAACGGGTGTGGGCCGGAATCGCCGTAGCCGTAGGCTGTTCGACACCACGAACACGCTGGAGAACGCCATCGCCGTACCCGCGATCAGCGGGTTCAGCAGCCCGGTCGCGGCCAGCGGCAGCGCAGCGACGTTATAGGCGAACGCCCAGAACAGATTGCCCTTGATCGTGTGCAGGGTGCGGCGCGCCAACCGGATGGCGTCGACCGCGGCCATGAGATCGCCACGGACCAAGGTCAGGTCCGAGGCTTCGATGGCGACGTCGGTACCGGTGCCCATGGCCAGCCCGAGATCGGCCTGAGCGAGCGCGGCGGCGTCGTTGATACCGTCGCCGACCATTGCCACGACCCGGCCCTCGGCCTGCAGCTGCTTGACGACATCGACCTTGCCGGTGGGCAGGACCTCGGCGATCACCTCGCAGATGCCGACCTCGGCGGCGATCGCCAGCGCGGCGGCGGTGTTGTCGCCGGTGAGCAGCACCGGCCGCAGCCCCAGTGCCCGCAAGCCGCGAACTGCCTGCGCCGAGGTCGGTTTGACGGTGTCGGCGACAACCAGCACACCCTGCGCGGTGCCGTCCCATGCGACGGTGACCGCCGTACGCCCCTGGGACTCGGCGCGCTCCATGACCGAGCGCAAGCCAGCCGGGAGTTCGATCCCGCGTTGCTCGAGCAGCATCGCCCGGCCCACCAGCACGGCACGGCCGTCGACGGTGCCCTGCACGCCGAGCCCTTCCAGGCCGGCGAAGTCGGTGACGGCGGGCAGTGCGCCCACTCGCTCGACAGCGCTGCTGGTGATGGCCTTGGCGATCGGGTGCTCGGAGGCATCTTCCAGCGCGCCTGCCAGCCGCAGGATCTCGATCTCGCCGGCATCGCCTTCCGCGTGGACCTCCAGCAGGGCCATCTTGCCGGTGGTGACGGTGCCGGTCTTGTCGAGTACCACGGTGTCGATGCGGCGCGTCGATTCCAGCACCTCCGGTCCCTTGATCAGGACACCGAGTTGCGCGCCTCGCCCAGTGCCGACCAAAAGCGCTGTGGGCGTGGCTAACCCGAGTCCGCACGGACAGGCGATGATCAACACCGCGACCCCGGTGCTGAACGCGAACGCCGCCCCGGCGCCGACTACGAGCCACGCCAGCCCAGTGGCGATCGCGATCGCGATGACGACCGGCACGAACACCGCCGAAACCCGATCGGCCAGCCGCTGGACCTGAGCCTTGCCGTTCTGCGCCTGCTCCACCAGCTTCGCCATCTGCGCCAACTGGGTGTCCGCACCGACCCTGCCCGCACGAACCACCAGACGGCCGCCCGCGTTGACGGTCGCACCGACCACCGGATCGCCGGGACCGATCTCGACCGGCATCGACTCACCGGTCAGCATGCTCGCATCGACCGCCGAATTACCCTCTTCCACCACACCGTCTGTGGCGATCTTCTCCCCGGGCCGCACGAGGAACCGATCGCCCACCACCAGCTGGTCGATCGGGATCCGCTCCTCGCCGCCGTCGCGCAGGACAGCGACATCTTTCGCGCCCAACTCCAGTAGCGCCCGCAACGCCGCGCCCGCGCGGCGGCGGGCGCGTGCCTCGAAAAACCGGCCCGCCAGAATCGCCGTGGTCAAGACGGCGGCTACTTCCAGGTAGATGTTCTGCCCGGCCATCCCGCGTTCGGCGCTGAGCGAGAAGCTGTGCCGCAACCCGGGAACTCCGGCATCGCCGAGGAACAAGGCGAACAGCGACCAGCCGAACGCGGCCAGCACACCCACCGAGATCAGGGTGTCCATGGTGGCGGTGGCGTGTTTGAGGTTCGCCCACGCCGCCCGGTGCAATGGCCACGCACCCCACACCACCACCGGCGCAGCCAAAGTCAGCGACAGCCATTGCCAGTTGGTGAACTGTAGTGGCGGCACCATCGCCAGCACCGTCACCGGAACAGCGAGCGCGAGACAGACCCACATCCGCTGCCGCATCGACCGCGTGTGCTCGTCATAGTCGTCGGCGTCGCTCGCCGCGGCAGCGGTCTCGGGACGCGCAACCGTTGCCGTGTAACCGGCCTCGGAGACCGCGTCGATCACATCCGACTCCGACACCGTGTCGGGGTAGCTGACCTCGGCCTTGCCCGTCGCGAAGTTCACCGTCGCGACGACACCGTCGAGCTTGCCGAGGCGGCGTTCGATCCGCGGCGGGCACGACGCACACGTCATTCCCGCGATCGACAGCTCCACCTGTCGCCGCACACCGGTGGACGCATGATCGGTGAACTCACTCATCTGTCACCCTCGCGCATGCTCATCGTCTCCGCGGCGCTCTCGACGGTCGGGCATCAGCCGACCAACTCGAAGCCGGCCTCGGTCACAGCCGCGCGCACCTCGTCCTCGCCCACTTGTCGCTCGCTGGTGACCACGACCCGGCCGCAGGCCACATCGACATCGACACCGTGCACGCCGGTGACGCTCAGCAGCTCCCGCGTCACCGCATTCGCGCAGTGCCCACAGGTCATACCGCGCACCGTATAGGTGGCCTCACTCATCGCCACTCCTTCGACAGATCGC
>NZ_BAFS01000445.1 GCF_000308415.1 Nocardia asiatica NBRC 100129
ACCGGCCCGAAACAGACTGAGGCAAACGCGGATTCACGCCGCCAGCATGCCGGAACCATCGAAACCCGACCGGCGAGGACACCCCCGCTTCCACCGCCGCGTCCTCGGTCATCACCCCGCGCGCGATCGCCGCCCAGAACCGCACCCGATCCTCACGCCAGGCCACCGTCGGCCGACCCGGCGACGGAATCTGGCCCCGGTACTCACGAACCCGCTTCTGCTGCGGACCAATTCCCACCTCGACACCTCCACGGTCGAGGTGTTGCAACGATCAGTTGAATCCGGCCAATTTCGGTCCCGAAAGTTCGTCCGCGCTTTGGGCGCTCACGCGATGGTTGGATCGATGGGACGGGTCGGTGCCTGCGGCGACAATGCCGCGATGGAATCGTTTTCGCATTGCTGCAGAAGAACGTCCTCGACCGCCGACCTTGGGCCACTCGCGGCGAGCTCAGGATCGCAATCGTGACCTGGATCGAACGGACCTACCATCGCCGACGGCGTCAGAGCAGACTCGGCAGATTGACCCCGGTCGAATACGAAGCAATCATGACCACACCAGCCACTCAGGCTGCCTGACCGAACCTGTCACCTATCCGTGCACCAGACCCCCGACCACGCGGCTGTAAGCGGCAAGTAGGTAATCGTTGCCGGTCGCCTCGGCGGGTGCGGTAAACAGTTGCCGCGCGGATTCGGCTCCGTCCCGCGCCGTCTGCTGTGCCGTCGGTTCCCTGTGGGCCGCAGAGCAGCTACGCAGGGCGGCTACGGCCCGCGTGCGTTCCTTGTGACCGAGTCGGCGCAGACCCAGGCGCACGATTTCGGGTGCGATTATCGACCAGAAGACGAACAATTCGTCGACGGGGCTTCACGGTGAGCGGTTTCACCCGATAGCCCTGACGGGGAACCGAGGTCACCAGTCCGTCGTGACCGAGCCTGGCTAGTGCGCCGCGTATCGAGGCGACGCCGAAGCCGCTCTCGCCGGCGAGGCGACACTCGGTGAGCCATTAGCCGGGTGCCAATCTGCACGTGACAATTTCGTTCAGAAGCCATCGATACGCGGCTTCCGACTGGGCTACCTGCAGAGAATCTGCACTGTTCACGGACCACCTCTTTTTGATATCGATTCCCGCCGGGCCGCGAGCGCAGGGCGCCTGGACGTTATTGTTCGGGCCGGACCTCGACGTGTACGCGGACCCGTCCTTCGTCGTCGACCCACCCCTTGCTGGATGCGTAATCGATCATTTTGCGCAGCTCGGATTGCCAAGCCGAGTCGTCGACCTTGCCCGCCAGGGTGGCAAGGTTCTCCGGCTCGACCCAGATGTGGGACGAGGTTGCGAGTACGACCTTCAATGCCTTGAAGTCCTCGGGCTCACGTAGCTCTACTGTCGGTGGCACATTGCGGGCATCGACGTACAGTTTCATCTCGTGCCTTTCAGCGGGGTCCACAGCCGGGCGTCCGGGTTGGGTTGTGGAACCGCGCCCGGACGCCTCGCTCGAGTCAGGGGTTGATGAGTGTGGACTGGTCTGGGAGGAGGAATTGCCAGCCTCGTGCGAGCCAGTCGCCGACTACGTCGGCGAAGGCTTCGCCGCGGTCACCCTGGATGTCGTGCGCGGCGTCGTGGACGAGTACGAAAGCGCAGTTGGGCATGAGCCGCCGCCAGGTCCGCCCGTTCTCAGGCGGCACGATGCCGTCGCGGTCACCGAACAACACCAATGTCCGCACGTGGAAGTCGGACAGCCTGCGCGTGAAGTCTTCGTCCACTTCCGGGCGGCTGCCCACAACTCGTTCGACCAGCGGCCAACTCCGCTCGCTCACGCCGGGGTCGGGCGGCGCGAATGCCGGTGTGCGCTCGGGATGTACGCGGAACCGGCGCACCAGTTCTTCCAGCTCGAGTCCGACCGGCGGGGTGGAATTCTCGCGAATTTCGGCGGGTCCTTCGAGCACCATGGAGATGATTCGGTCGGGGTGGGTGACTGCGAGCCAAGCGGCCACCGCGCCGCCGAAGGATGATCCCAGCAGGTGATATCGGTCGACGCCGATGGCTGCGATCGCTCCGGCGAGCGTGTCGACCAATTCGGTCATGTTCTCGTGCACGGTATTGGCCTCGGAACCGAAGCCGGGTACCTCCAATGCCAGGACTCGGTTGTGCGCCGTGAGTGCGTCGAGTGCGGGTGTCATCCGGGGGCCACCCGCGGCGTGGATGACGACCAGTGGCTCTCCGGTGCCGGCTTCGAAGTAGCGGATGGTGAATCCGTCGATCTGAACCGACTTTTCGGTGAACCCGGCACCGATAGCGGTGGGGTCGTCGGAGACAAGGGGACTCATGGTGATGCCTCTGTATTCGATAGGGGAAGGGTCAGTGGGAAGCGGTGTCGCCGGCTTTGAGGGCAGGGATGATCGTCTCGCCGGTGAGCTTGATCGAGCGGACGACCGATTCGTGGCTCGCCTCGCCGCCCAGTCCGGTGTAGTTGAGCTCGAGGCGCCCGGCCCCGAGAGTTTCGGCTGCATGCCGCATCTGCGCGAGTACCGCCTCCGGTGTCCCGAGCCACGGTGCGCCGAATGCAGGGGCCTTGGACATGTCGGGAACGACGCCCTTGGGAACGCCCGCTATCGCGGCCGCAGAGGTGAACATCACCTGACCGATTTCAGCGTTGCGAGATTCGAAGGACGAGCCGCCGTTCGGCCAACCGGTTTCTGCTACGAGACGCTGCGCCTCCTCGTCCGTTTCGGTGACGTGCACGAACTGGCGATACAAAATGTTGTCCGCGGTCGGATTCCAGCCGGCCGCTGCCGCGGCCTCACGGTATGCCGTCACACTCGCTGCGGCGATCTCCGGCGCCATGAAGCTGACGCCCAAGTCGCATTTCATGCGCCCGGCGAACGCGGCCGACGAGATACTGTTGCCGGACAACATGATTCGCGGATGCGGCCGTTGTGCGGGTGCGGGGAACAGTGAGATGTTGCGGAAGCGGTAGTAGCGGCCTTCCCAGCCGAACGGTTCAGGTTCGTTGAAGGCGCGGATGATCAGCTGCACCGCCTCTTCGAATTTCGCCCGCGACTCCCACGGGTTGGTGCCGTAGGTGAGGTATTCGTTCGGAGTGCCACGGAGCAGCGCGAAACGAAGTCGGCCACCGAGCTGATTGTCGAGTGCCGAATATTGTTCGGCGATATTGATCGGGTTGTGCAGCAGCAGGTCTGTTCCCAGGATTGCGATCTGCGCATCCGGGAAGCGCTCGCCGAGAGCGGCAGCGAAAATATGTGGCGCCGGAGTCATCTGCGAGGGGGAGTAGTGGTGTTCGGCGAGATTGAGGGAGTCGAAGCCCGCCTCGTGGCCTGCCGCGAACTCTTCGAAGCCGTACTGGACCGAGAGTCGCCCCTTCTCGCTGTCGAACAGACGCTGCGGGAAGGGCCAGTCGTACTTGCGCTTGTTTTCGTCGTAATACGTGACTGGAGTGAACAACTCGATCTTCATCGATCAGCCTTTCTCGAGCGGCGGGGCGCCCGGAATCGACGGTGAGCGTCGAGCAGGGGCACCGCGGAACGGTTCCGTTGCTAAAATGTTAGATATGCATGTGTGAGATTTCACAGATTAGGATCACACCGGCTTCCGGTCAACCCCTGGTTCGAAGCGCCTGGTGAGCACCCCGCTAGGGCGGGGTCCCCGTGTCGAGTGCCGGTTTCGTCAGGCCCCCGCCGCGGCGTTCAGGGTACTATTGCAAGCTAATGTTTCAGGGCGTACGGTATGACACCTCAGGTGTGGGTGCTGCAGTGCTGCTCTCCCCCGAGGGTTCGTGCAAGTCCGCGTCCCTCGTCGGGGACCGGCACGGCGCTGGAGGCACCGATCCGGAGACTTCGGCGTACCCGTGGCGGTTCTACCTCGCCCGACCGCCGATCCGCAGTCTCGCCGACCCACAAGGAGCAACGCATGGCGACCAGCGAACTCGAGAAGCGCGTGCGAGAGATCGTCCGCGGACATATTGATGTCGGCGAAATCGCGGGAGCCGTCACCGTGGTTGCACGGGGCAAAATGTCGAAGTTGTTGATGCACAAGGTACCTCTGACATCGACCCCACATTCGAATTAGAGCCCGATACGGTGTTTCCGATCGCGTCCATGACCAAGCCGATCGTGGCCGCGTGTGCACTGACCCAGTGGGCCGAAGGTGCCCTCGATCTGTCGGCGCCGGTATCGGATTTCATTCCGGAGTTCGGCGCCGAGCGCATAGTGCGAACCTTGCGGCCCGGCCAGCAGTACCGGTTCGAGAGGTTTCCCGCGCCGCCGGCGACCGACGAAGTGGTCGAGCCGGAGTTCGACTACGCGCCCGCCGCGCGGGCTATTACAGTCCACGATCTGTTGTCTTTCACATCGGGACTGCAGACGATCGGTATCGCGAATCCAGCGATACCGCTGGTGGATCCAGCAGACAACCTGGCGGACTGGGTCGCGAAACTCGGTGCCGTGCCGCTGGAATTCCAACCGGGAACTCGCTGGCACTACAGCAACGCGACAGGCTACGACGTGCTCGGACGCGTGGTCGAGGTGGTCGGTGGGCGGCCCCTCGCGGAGTATGTAGACGACCTGTTGTTCGCGCCACTCGGCATGCAGCACACGGGCTTCGGTCTGCGACCGGGGACAGAGCAGCGCACGATCCCGCTGGGTCTCTTCACGGACTCGCATATCTCGCGGCCGTCCTACCATTCCGGTTCGGCGGGCGTGTTCTCCACAGCGGTGGACTATGCCCGCTTTGTCGAGATGCTCGTCTATTCGGGCGAATTCCGCGGTCGTCGAATTATCCCGGCGGAAGCGGTAGCCGCCATGACGGAGAACCACATCGGTAGCGTGCCGTTCCCGGGGATCCGGACGGTGCAATATGCGCAGCCGTTTGCGGCGGAATCGCAGCCGGGTTTCCATTACGGCTACGGCGTCGCCGCCGTCGACAGCCCATCCGACGACGTGGCACTCCCGGCAGGAAGTTTCGGCTGGGACGGCATCGGGACCCGGCGGTTCTGGGCGATCCCGTCCTTGCGAACCGCACTCGTGATGCTTGTGCCCGGCCTCGGCCCGTTAGCGGATGCCACTCACCGGGATATCGAGGCACTCGTTGCGGACAACGCCGCATAAGGAAGGGGTCGTCGATGTCGCATGAGACCAGCGTCGCTTCCTGGACCTGTTCGCACGCGACCTCGCGCCACGCCTGCGCGCACTCTGAGACACATCGAGCGGCGTCGTCGGGCGCCTCTCTTCGGCCACAACCATGAAAATGAAGCGCCACCGGATAGCTCGGTGACCTCGTTCGCCGACCGCTTCGAAATTCTCGACGAACAGCGTTGTGGATGCCGTATCCAGATTCAATGCTCGAGGTGGACCGGCTCGCGACGACTGTGACGGGCCGATCCACCTGAGGTTGTCCAGGTGCTATTGATTGTCCGGGTGCCACGCGAACAGCGGGGCGGTGAAAGTTCGGTCGCCGTCGAAGACTCGTTGGTAGACCTCGGACGCTGTCGCGGGATCGTAGACATCCTCGTCACGATCGGGGGTATCGACGACCTTTTCGGCGAGGAGGTGTGCGGGTGGTTGATTCGAGGCATCGTCGGGAAGAACCCGGATCAATACGTCTGCCACGCAGGCAGGCCGGTCCGAGCCGTCGATCTCGACCGTCATCCGCACCGTAGCTTGGAGCCCGCCGGGAACCGCCGCGACTGAGGTGACCGCCCCGTGGCCCCGAACGCGGCTGTCGACCTTGACCGGTTGGGGGAAACGGACACCATCCATGCCGTAATTGATGGACATCGCGACATCCTGCAGCGGAAAACGTCATCGAGGAAGGCGGCGACCAGGCTCAGCGTGAGTAAGCCGTGGGCGATGGTCGATTCGAAGGGACTTCTGGCGGCGCGTTCGGGATCGACGTGGATCCATTGATCATCCTCCGTGGTGTCCGCGAACGCATCGATTCGGCGCTGGTCGATCTCGATCCACCGGCTGTGCCCGAGGTCGGTTCCCGAGGCCTCGGCGAGCATGTCGTAAGTGAAGGTCGGCATCAGATCGAAATTCCGCCGTCGACGGGAAGGACGACACCGGTGATGTATGCGGCCTCTCTCGACGCGAGAAATTCTATGCTCATGGCCTGATCGCGGCAGCGCGGTCGATCAGCGGCTCGCGGCGATTCCCATGCCCGTGAACCAGGAGGGCACCGGCTCGTACGCGATCGTCGTGAGCGGCGCCCCACCTGCCGCGGCCCAGGCAGCGAGCCAATTGCGCACCTCGTGCGCGCCCGACCCGCAGGCTTCGAGGAAGTCGTCGGTGACGGTCCGGAGCACGTGCTCACGGGTGCCCGACAACGCACCCAGAACGGCGTCATCTCAGTCCTTGTAGATCATCTCCGCGCACGCGTCCCGGTTGAACTCGACGAGTTCCCATCGGCGCTCGTCGGTGATCAGACGCGTTTCGGCATCGAGTGACGGCGGGGTGTGCGAGAGACCGCCGGACGCCAGGTAGAGGATGCGCCTGCCGTCGTTGGCGAAGAACCGGCCGATGCGTTCGGCCAGGGCGATGGTCCTCTACGGCGTCGGGGCGCAGATTTCTCGGAGACCTCGGCGTTCGCCGAACCGATTGATCACCGATAACCCGGCCAAATACGGCGGGCTGGAGGGCTACGGCCTGGAGCTGGTCGGGCGGGTTACGATGCCGGTATCGGTGAAGCCCCACAATCTGCACTATTGCGCACAAAGCGTGACCGGATGGGTACGACCTCGCGGTTGGCTGACTGGCCGACCGATCGTCCCGGACTTTTTCAGGGGCGATTTTCGTCGGTCCCCGGGAGCTCGTCGCCGTGCGGCAGCCACGCGCTGGGCGACGATGTCACTCGGGTGGGTGCGCCAGCTCTGATAGGTACAGGGCAATGCGTGTTTCGAGTTGCCGTTCGGAGATGGGGTGGCCCAGCAGGGCTTCGGCCTTGCGCAGGCGGTAGGTGACCGTGTTGCGCGCGAGGAACAGCGAGGTGGCGGTGGCCTGGGTGTTATGGCTGTCCAGATATACCGCAAGCGTTCGTCGGAGTTCGCTCGTTGCCGCGTCGTGTGCCCTGAGGTCACGCAGTTCGTAGTCGATGAACTCGCGAGCGAGGTGCGGATCGGCCAACAGCAGGCTCAAAAGGTTGACGTCGCGGTAGGTGACGACCGCGGCAGAGCCTGGCCGGTACCGGGCCAACTTGTGCGCTATCACTGCCTGCCGATGGCTGGTGCGCAACCCTTCCGCGCCCTTGGCCGGATCGCCCACTGCAACCCGGACGGACGTGGGCGGCGACCAGCTCCAGTCGCGGCCGATCGGCGAGGCCGAATTGCCGAAGGCCCACAGGACGGCGTGGCCCTGAGGAACGAGCAGGATCTGGCGCGTACCTACCGCAGTCATCGCGTCCCGTGCGGCAAGGGTCAGCAGGTCATCCCACTGTCCAGGCGTACCTCTCGAGAACACGAGCGCTATATGCCATCGGAAGGCGACATCGTATTGCAGCCGGATACTGAGGTCGCCCATGTCTGCCGGCTCGCCGTCGAGCAGTGACCGAAGTGCGGCTTCCCGGGAGATCACCGCCGATTCGGCGACCCGGTGTTGCTCCACCTCGTACGCGTGGGCGACCTCGCTGGCGAAGATATCTATGAACTCGAACGCGAGCTTGGTCACGAGCAGTAGCTGTTCACTCTGCTCGCCGGGATCCGCAAGGCGCACACAGGCATTCATGAGTTTCTGCACCAGCGATGCGTGGCCCTGCCTGATCATCGCCCACTGGTCGGTGAGCGGGATCCTTCGATGGACGAAGTCGCGGACCTGCGACTCGGCCTCCTGGGGCAGGTCCGGTCCGATCATTCGCCCTTCGTAGAGGCACTCCAGAACCGTCAAGGTCGCGGATTCGACCCCTAGACGCAAAGTATCGAGCTGTGCGGGCCCACCGCCGACCTGAGGAAAGGCGGCGATGTTGTCCTCGGCGATCTCATTGGCTTGGTGCACCGCCCAGTCGACGGCGTCACGACCGAGTAATGCCACCGCCCGCGCGACTGTCTCGTCTCGGCACACCGGTGCGAGACGTTGTGGCGTATCCAAGCGCAGATCGCGTATCCACACGCTGCCGTGCTCCATCCCCATCTTTCCGATCGAACGGAGTGATCACCGTAGTTTCTCGTATTCTGCCTCGCTGGAAGCTGGAGACGGCTCCAAAACTCTCACTTTTTCGAGGATCTCTTGCACCGCTGTGTCGGTTTCCGCGCGTGACACCGCGGCCGCAACATAGAAGTCGGGCCGGACCAGAACAACGTCGGCCTGCAGCCGATCGAACCATGCGGCGTACGTTCCGTCGACATCGTTCGCGGCACCTGCGGTCGTTCCGATGGCAACGCCTCGTCCACCGATGGCAGCGAATGCCTGCGCCACAGGTGCGCCGAGATATGCGCTCGGGTCGTGGTCGCGCCCGATCAGTACCCAGCCCCGTCCTGTGATTTCATCGAAGCGCCCGGTCCGTCCGTCCAGAGTGACAGAGCCCTGATCCGACAAATGCCCGGCCTGGGGATCACCCTCGCGCCAGACGCCGGGGCCGAGTTTCAGCGGGGGCGGCGGCGGGGGAGCGAGCGACGGATCCCGCATAGCCGCCTTCATCGCAGCGTCTCTCGCATCGGCGATCTCCGGGTCGGTCACACAAATCGCTTGGCCCAATTCCATCGAGACGTGCATGAAATGACTGACGTGATACTGGCGCTCGGGGGTGTAGGAGTCGAGCAGGGTGTCGTCGGCGAGGCCGCGCAGGATCAGATCCAGGCGCCACGCCAGGCTCGCTCCGTCTCTGATTCCCGCGCACATGCCCTGGCCGGCGAAGGGCGGCATGAGGTGCGCGGCATCTCCCGCGAGGAGGATCCGTCCGGCGCGCCACTGTGCCGCGTACTTGGCCTGGAACCGCCAGACGACATGACGTTCGAGGCGGGCCGACTCGGGAGTGACTCCCCACACTGCCAGGAGTTCCCATGCCCGTTCGGCGGTGTTGAGTTCATCGAGGTACTCGCCGGGCAGGGCCATGAATTCCCACCGGCGCCGCCCAGGGCCTGCGGGCACCATCGTTGTCGGCCGAGTCGGATCGCAGATCTGCGACATCGGAGTGTCGAAAACCATAGGGTCGAACGTCTCGGGGGCGATCGGAACGATGTCGCAAATCAGCCAGTCGAAGTGGAAGCCGAGATCGGTCATTTCCAGCCCCGCTTGCTCGCGAACGACGCTGTTGGCTCCGTCGCAGCCGACGAGATAGCGGCAACGCAGCTCGGCAGGCCGGACGGTACCGTCGGGCTCGGTCACTGCCCCGGAGACCGTCACGCAGGTCTCAGTCCGGTGCACCTCGGTTACACGCCAGGACCGAACCAAAGAGGCTCGGGAGCGGCCGGCGAGCATTGCCGCGAACCGCACTTCCAGTTCGGGCTGGTGGAACCAGTACAGGCGATGCCACCCCGCAGGGGTCACGCCACGCCAGTCGAGTCGTCCGATGATTTCGCGAGCTCCGTTGCGCAGGAGCACCCAATCGTCTGTGCAGTCGATCTGCGGATCGTGATCGCCGTCGATACCGAGCTCCGAGAGCAGTCGAGCGATCTCGTCGTCGAAGGTAATCGCCCGCGGAAGGGGATAGGGCTTCGGCTGTTTGTCCACCACGATCACGTTGTGACCCGCATCGGCGAGCCGGATCGCGGTGTACAGCCCGACCGGGCCTGCCCCGACGACAACGACATCGGCGTCGAATTCCTGCGGTTTTGTGGAAGAAGGAGTCATACATCTCTCCCGGGAATGCGGGGGACCGATAGCGCCCCGGCTGTGAGGTAGGTCGCAGAATTACAGCGATCCCTATCGCGATCGCGCTTGGACACTGTGAGCAAATGCGACCCCCATCACAGAGCGCGGATTGGTCAGTGTGACCAAGCGCACTGCCATGCCGCCGACGCAAACTCACACCGCACAGTCGCACCGAGGCGGCGTCGGCATCGAACAGTCGCCGGCAGCCGCACTCGATCTTGAGGAGTACCAATGACACAGAGCACCGAGACCGATCGCACCTACGGCGGTCGCCCGGACGCGGAGCTGACGAAGGAGCAGATCATCGATCGCAACCTTCATGTCGTCGAGGATCACTTTCACAACGAAAATCCAGAGTCGGTCGAGAAGGCGGTCGCGCTCTACGCCAACCAAATCTCCTGGGAGGCGCCCACTCGCGGCGTGATCATGAATGATCGGGATGCGATCCTCGACGCCTACCGCGGAATCTTCCGGACGATTCGATATCGACGTACCACGTCGCTGCGGCGCTTCGCGACCGAGAAGTTCGTCTTCGACGACCAGATCGGCGAGGTGACCGTGGTGGGTGAGGAGATGCCGAATCTCCCCTATCACCCTGGGACCGAGGTCAATTGCCGGCTCGTGCATCTCTTCGAGTTGAAGGACGGCAAGATCACCAACGAGATCGCCTACGAGATGTGGCGTGAGGCCGGTAGCCCGGTGGCAGTGGACTTCGTGCCGGAAGGCTCTCATGTGAAAGTCTTCGATGCCTGAGACCTCGAAGGCCGACCGCGTGGAGCGTCGGCAAATCACCCACTGGATCGCTGGCGAGCCCGTGTTGTCCACGGCCACGCTCCCTGTGTTGGACCCCGCCACGGGCCAAGCGGTCGCGGAGGTCTGTGCCGCCGATTCGGCTGCGGTGCGCCAAGTGGTGGAAGCCGCGGCTGCTGCGTGGCCCGCTTGGCGAGACACACCCGCAGCCAGCCGTGCGCGGGTTCTGAGCCGATGGGCACTGCTGCTGCGCGATCACCGAGACGAACTCGCCGATCTGATCACGTCCGAAAACGGAAAGACCCGCGACGACGCGTACGGAGAGATCGACCGCGGGGTGGAGGCGCTGGATGCCGCGGCTTCGGGTGTGAAAGGTTTGAAAGGTGAAGTAACCGAACAGACCGGGACGAACATCGACACCTCGATGGCTTTCCATCCGCTCGGAGTGTGTGTGGGCATCACGCCGTTCAACTTTCCGGTGATGGTGCCTCTCGCACAGGCTTCCTTCGCTGTGGCGGCGGGAAACAGTTTCGTGTGCAAGCCGAGCGAGCAGGATCCCGGACCGACGTTGCTTCTCGCGAAGCTGGCTGTCGAGGCCGGCCTTCCTCCTGGCATCTTCAACGTGATCAACGGCCGCAGCGATGTGGCCGAACAACTCATCGAAGATCCCGATGTCCGCGCGATCGCATTCGTCGGCTCGACGCCGGTCGCTCGGCGCGTCTACGCGGCTGCGGCTGCGGCCGGCAAACGGGTTCAGGCCTTCGGCGGCGCCAAGAACCACCTTGTCGTGATGCCGGATGCCCAGGTGAGCGCCGCCGCCGACGCCCTGATCTCGGCGGCCTTCGGGTCCGCTGGGCAACGCTGCATGGCGATCACGACGGCCGTCGCCGTCGGTGACGTCGCCGACGAACTCATCACAGAGCTCGCCCAGCGCGCGAAGCAGATCAGAGTCGGCGCGGCTGTCGACGCGAAATCCGAAATGGGACCGCTGATTTCGGAATCTGCTCAGCAGCGCGTTCGTCAGCTGGTGGCAGACGCTATCGATGCCGGGGCGGTGCCTGTCGTCGACCGCAGCGCCGAACAGCCCGCGGACTGCCCAGCCGGATACTTCGCGGGGCCAACCGTACTCGACGACGTCACCCCTGCGATGGAGGTGTACAAGAAGGAGGTGTTCGGGCCGGTGCTGGGCATCGTCCGGGTCGAGACGCTCGAACAGGCGATCGAACTGATCGAGAAGAACCCTTTCGGTAACGGCTCGGCGATCTTCACCCGCAGCGGTCATGCGGCACGGACGTTCCAACGCACCGTGAGCACCGGCATGGTCGGAGTGAACATTCCGATTCCGGTCCCGGTTGCCACCTACGGGTTCGCCGGTTGGAAGGCATCGGCCTTCGGTGACACCGGACTGCACGATGCCTCCTGGCGCTTCTACACGCGACCCAAATACACCACCAGTCGCTGGGACGACACCGTCGCCGGAATCGATCTGGGTTTCCGACCGAACTGAAAGATATTGATTGCGATGCGACTAGTAGGATTTCGATCCGGCAGCGCCCGCCACATCGGACGCCTCGACGGCGACACCGTGCACGATCTCGGCGAGGTCCGCGCGTTTTACGATGCCTGCGCTGAAGGCCGGCCTCCCGCCGAGACAGGAAAGGATTGGGCACTCGGCGATCTCGAGCAGTTGCCGCCGGTACCGGAGACAGCGCGGATATTCTGCGTCGGCATCAACTACCACGAGCATGCCGACGAGGCCAAGGACACCAGTGGGATCGACCTGCCGAAATACCCGATGATTTTCGGCAGATGGGCCCAGTCGCTGGTCGTGAGCGGCACGCCGGTCCCTGTTCCGCCGAACGAAGCCGGACTCGACTGGGAGGTCGAGATGGCGGCCGTCATCGGCCGGCGCACCTGGTTGGCGGACCGAGACAACGCGCTGGAGAGCGTTTACGGCTATACGGCATTCAATGATCTGTCGGCGCGCGCCAAGCAGGCCGACACACTGCAGTTCACCCTGGGTAAGAATGCCGACAAGTCTGGCCCTATCGGCCCCGTGCTCGTCACTGCCGACGAGCTTCCACCCGGAGGCGCAGGACTGCGAGTGCAGGCAAGGGTGAACGGCGAAATCATGCAGGACGCCAACACCGAGGACCTTATTCAGGATGTCGCGGCGATCATCGAGTACATCACGGACACGGTGACCCTTCTGCCGGGCGACGTGATCGCCACCGGAACTCCAGGTGGGGTGGGGTTCGCGCGAAATCCTCCGATCTTGCTGAATGCCGGTGACGAGGTAGAGGTCGAGGTCGAGCGCATCGGAGTGGTGCGTACTCCCATCGAGAAGCATTGATTTCCGGACGGAGCGCTCTCGACTCGCAAAGGAATCGCTGATCCGCATCCCCGGACCCCTGGATTCGATACCCAGTGGCGCGGCGCGGATCGGCGATTCCCCGTTTCGGCGCGGGCGATGTGACTAGTGGACCGAGGCCGTTCGGGGGACGGACTGATTCGGTGAGTGGTTGACGAGTGACCGACAGCTCCCTAACATGTGATATGTCAAATGAGTTGTGTGATGTTTCTCAACCTCCGATCGGGTGCGAGCCAACCCACATCCAACGATTCAAGGGCACTGGTCGCGCGGCCCGGCTCCGCGCCTTCCGGTCGTGAAGCTCCGGCATCAAACAATGAAAGGTTGGAATGAGCATCTACCAGCTGCGCACCTATGCGATGCGTGATCGCGCGTCTCTCGATCACTACCGCAAGGGAATCTATCCGCGGCACCTGAAGAGTTTCCCGGCATGCAACATCACCCCGCACGGCTTCTGGACGAGCCCGGACGAGCCGCTGTCGCCATTCGTGCTGGTGTCCTACGCGGACGGCGCGGATCTCGAGGAGATCGAGAAGGAGTACATGCAGAGTCCGGGCTTCCTTGCTGATATGGAAGGCATGGACACGTCGGCCATCGTCGGAGTCACCGCGGTCGTATTGGAACCGAGCGCGGGCTCGCCGCTGACTTGATCTGCGCTTTTGTGGGCGGTCGGTGAGCTGACCACGCCTCGATCCCACGTGTGACGCGGTAGCGAATCCCCGGTGCATGTTCGTACCGGGGATATCGTTTGATGAACGCAAGCATCCAGCGCCTTGCTAGAACAGGGGGAGCGCTCACCTTTCCGCGGACTACGACACCCTGGCCGATCGACGGCTATCGATCGGCCCGGGCGGTTGACCTCGACCGGCGCGGGCCGGGATTGTGCACCCCCGTCAGCATCACGCAGCGCTGTCACCGTTCGCCGCCGAAGACGACTGTCCCGGGCAGGGCTCCGGTCTACCCACGGTGCTCTCCTTCGAGTACCTCGATCCTGGCGATGCGGGGGTCTGGCCAGCGAGGGACGGCAGTGCGATATCTCAGAGTATATGGTCTGATATATCAATGGATCACGGCAGGTCGCGCCCTCTTGTCCGATCTTGGTGCTGGTCGAAAGGGGATACCCAATGAGTTCGGGTGTTGTTCCGGCCCGAATCCTGGTGGCACTCGGCGCCCTGGCAGCCTTCGGTCCACTGTCGATGGATCTGTATCTTCCCGCGCTTCCCGCGCTGGCCGACGATCTGCAGACCTCCGCGGTGGCGGCCCAGATGACTGTAACCGGTTGCATGCTCGGCCTGGCCGCGGGCCAGTTCTTCCTTGGGCCGGTCAGTGACCGATACGGCCGCCGGATACCGCTGCTGTCGACGCTGGCGGTCTATGCGCTGGCATCGGTGCTGTGCGCGGGGGCGCCCTCCGTCGAGATGCTCGTCGTGGCGCGAGTGGTCCAGGGCCTGGCCGGCGGCGGGGGCATTGTGATCGCACGTGCGATGGTGAAGGACATCTACCACAGCGATATGGTCGCCTGGGCCTTCTCGATGCTGATGTTGGTCTCCGGAGTTGCCCCCGTGCTCGCGCCGGTCCTGGGCGGGCAACTGTTGCACCTCATGCAGTGGCGCGGGCTGTTCGTCGTGCTATCGCTGATCGGCTGTGTGCTGTTGGCGGCCGCGGTGGTGATGCTGTCGGAGACCTTGCCGCATGAACAGCGCAACGTGGGTGGGATAGGCGCTGCGACTCGGCAAGTCAGGATCCTGGTACAGGATCGGCGCTTTCTCGGATACACCGCCGTGCTCGGCCTCGGCTCGGCCACCCTCTTCTGCTATATCGTCATGAGCCCCTTCGTTCTGCAAACCGGCCTTGGTCTCGGCAGCATCGGCTTCTCACTGATCTTCGGAGCAAACTCCATCGGCCTGCTGGCGGCGGGGCGCGTCAGTGCGATGCTGGTGAAGCGGTTCGGGCCGGATCGGACATTGACCGTGGGTTTGGTGGCGAGCGTGATCGCCTGCACCGCCTTCTCGGTGAGCGCGATTCTGGCATTGCCGCTCTGGGCGCTGCTACCTTTCCTGTTCTTCGCCATATCCACCGTCGCCATCGTGATGCCGAACGCCATGGCGCTGGCGTTGCTCACGCACGGCAGCCGCGCAGGCACGGCCTCCGGTCTGATGGGAATGGTGCAGTTCGCAGTGGGTGGCGTGATCGGTCCGCTGGTCTCGCCGATAGGCGCCACGCCCAGCGTGATGGCCTTCACGATGACGATCGCGGCGGTGTGCGCGACTGTGGCGCACTATCGCGCGTTCGCGCTGTACCCGTAGCCGACGCGACGCCGCAGCCGACGTCCGCCCTGAGAGGCCGGGCGGATCGGTGAGCCTCTGGTAGGCTTCGTAGTGCTGATATTTCACTAGTGCTCCGCCGCTCTCCGGTACCGCTTCCGCGCGAACAGCACCAGCAGAGGCGGAGCACCGCGACGAGACGAGGTGCTGTGACCACACCGGCCAGAGAGACGGTGCCGCTGGGCGAGGCGGCTTACAAGCGGATCCGGGACAGTATCGTTTCCTGCAAGCTCGCCCCCGGTCAGCGGCTCACCGAGCCCGCACTGGCCGAATCAACTGGATTCGGCGCATCCCCGATCCGTGAAGCACTGACCCGCCTCGATCATGAGGGGCTGATTCTTACGATGCCGCGCAAGGGATATCGCGTCAAGCCGCTGACCATCAAATCGGTCAACGATCTCTTCGAGTTCTGGCTGGTGTTCGGCCCGGAAGTGGTGCGGCAGGGAATTCTGCGGGCCACCGACGCCCAACTCGCCGAGATCGTCGCCGGTGCCGAAGAGGCGTCGCGGCTCGGAGACGGTGCGGCACCGGTCCGGGACACGGCCAGGAAAGAAGCAGAACTGGCCGAGCGGTTGTTTGGTCTACTTGCCGAGGCCACGGGGAACGAGTACTTCCAGACTGTCATGACACGGCTGTCGGCCGAACTCCTGCGCGTGTGGGCACTGGTCATCGAGTCCGAGTTGTTGGATTCCGGAAATACCACTATCTCTGAGGCGTTCGTTGTGGGTGCCGCCCGCCGGGACGGGAACGCGCTCGCGCGTCATTGTCGGACTTACACCGAAAGCTCACATCTGCGTGTGTTGCGGACGTTGGCGCGTTGGCCGTCGGTCATCGCCTCCGAGGTCGGCCCCGTGATCCATTCAGGAGACGACCCAACGCCGCCGTCCTAGACTAGGTCACGTCTTTGGGCGATGTACGATGCCGGAACGCCGGCCAGGAACCGTCGCCGCGTATTCGTCCGGGTCGCCGTAGCGGCCGATTGGGGATCCACCCCCATACGAAGAGTGGATGATTACTGTGCTGCTGATATTCCATTGATCCCGGACTGGCCGTTTATCTGGTCGGAGCGATGGTACTCAAGGGGGGACGCAGCGCGCCGCCGTCCTGTCCGGATCTGTTTCCCATGGGACAACGCTTTGTCGGGGCCTACGCCATATCGCCTTATCGCCGGAGTCCGAGCAGATCGACTTCGAGAGCGGACTGGCCGTGGTCATCGGCCGCCGGTGTCGGTGTGGTGCGCAAGCTCCTCATGATCGGCGGCTATCGCATGGCGCCGGACTGGCCGCCGTGCGCACGGTGACGATCTCGGTTAACCCGCCACTGACTGTGCGTGCCGTCGAACAGGCGATTCGTAGCCCCACCGGTCCCGAATCCGTCGAGCCGACGGCCGCAAGGTACGCGCCTGCGCCGAGCCGGAGGAGTTCCGCGCAGGCCAGTGTGCCTTCAGGGGAAGGGGACGCCCGCGTGCGCGGAAAGGCGACCGGGTCATCTGGTCCGGCGGAAGGTGGGCGGGACGCGAACATTTACACCGCTAGGATTCGTGTGTACCCGATCCGGAGGACCCAGGTGAGCGATACCGAACAGAACCCCAACGGCACGATGCAGTCCGTGCTGCGGTCTCTCTCCGTGCTCGAGGCGGTGGCGGAGATGCAGCCCGTGGGTCTGAGCCGCCTGGCCAGGGTTCTGGAACTGCCGAAAGGAACGGTGTCGCGCATTCTGAAAACTCTGAATCATGCCGGATGGGTCGCCCCGGAAGGAGATCCGGGCGAGGTGCGCTGGATCATCACGGCGCGTGCGCTGGCGGTCGGCGCCCGGGTGATGAATCAGGTCGACCTCCGCGAGATCGCGCGGCCGATCATCACTCAACTGGGCAACGAGACTGATGAGAACATCCATTTGTCGGTACCCGACGGAAACATGCTTGTGCTCGTCGACAAGGTGCATTCTTCGCGGTCCGTCCAGACCGTCTCGCAGATCGGGCAGCGGGCCCCGATGTACTTGACTGCCTCGGGGTGGGCGTTCCTGTCTCGTCTCGACCCTGCCGACGTCGAGACCTACTTACCTGAGCGTCTCGTCACCGCGGCCGATTCGGTGATCGAGCGGGAGGAATTGATGCTCGAACTCGCACTGGTCCGCGAACGCGGCTACGCGATCAATCCTGGAAGGTGGCGCTCGGACGTCGGCGCGATCGCCTCGGCTGTGGTGGATCGTGCTGGTAATCCGATCGCAGCGCTGTCCATATCGCTCCCGTCCTATCGACTGGTGCCGGATCTCTATCAACCTTATGGCGAACTGGTCCGTACGGCGACGGCAAAACTTGCTTCCCAGCTCTGACCTGACGATTCGCAGCTCGCGCATGCCCGGTGAGTTCGGTCCACTGGTTCTCACTCTCGACCGACGGGGTCAGTGAGCAGCTCGGCATGAAGTGAGGCGCTCGTCACGGTCCGTGGAACAGTTGTTCGCATGGCAATCGCGGAAGCGAGGCGAGACTATCGACGTCGCCGCGGGGAAACTCGATGGTGCACCAGCGTGTTCGCATCCAATCCTGAATCAGATGATGTACCGCCGTTACCGTGGCAACGTAATCGAAGACCAGCCCGCTCAGCCAGATTCGCAAATGCAGATCCCCGGCGGAAGGTATCCAACCAGCGGTCGTCGTCGCGAACCTGTTCCTGGACTGCGTAGCCGACGCGAACGTGGACGTCTCGTCGGTCGACTCCCCTGGGGCTGTGAGCACGGCGGCGTGGGCTGGTGGCGGTCGGGTGCCTATATGTGAGTCGTAGATCAACATAAAGCCTCGTCGTTATCACGGGAGAGCGCCCCGTGCGTGCTGCAAGCCCGGGATCCAGAGTTTGTCCCACGAGATGGGTGGAAGTGTCTGTCGTGCCGGCCGACGCTTCGGATGGCGGGAGCTTTTGTCGCTTGGTATGTCATCTCACCATAGACATGTGAAACATCACAAGCAACTATTGCGTGTTTGTCACGCCGCAGCGGGGTCTTCGCCTGCTGGCGAGCCACCGTAGCGGTCTGCCGAGGGGTGGTGGCAGAAGGCTTTCCACCTCCTCGTCTACGGGTGTCGATGATTCGAATTTCCTCGACCAGGTGCGACACGGGAGATGGTCCAGGATGTGGACCGTTGGACCTTTTCTCGAGAAGGCGCTAGCATCTGCACGATCACTTCACCTGGCGGGCCCCACAGCACCCTTGGGGGCTCCTCCTGCGGATAGATCATCGCGGACTCGGTTGCGGTTAGCGAACCCGGAACCAGGCGCGTCTCTTTCCTTGTACCGACTGCGCGTGCTCTTCTGCGTCGGCTGGCGCGAAGACCGGCTCAATATTGGATAGCTGTATTGATAAACGTTCCACCAGGTGCCACCGTGGCGCTGCTCACGGCATCGGCTTCGTTCGACCTGCCTGTCAGGCGATATACAACGGTTTCGACTCGCCTGCGGGTTCACACCGACTGGCGATCTGAAACGGATGGAGCAGGGCAATGCAGTCGCCTCCAGGAAAGCTGAGTCGTGCGTCCGCCGGTTCGAAGCCGCTATGGCGTTTTCGGCGAACCGGGAGCATTCGTGCATCCGTGTTGGCTATCGCGCTCGTTCCTTGTTTGTCTTTGTCACTTTCCGGGGGCATCGCCGTCACGACTCTGGCGAATCAGGCTATGGCTGCGAATCGCTGGTCGGAATTCCTCAACAAACAGGTAGCACCGTTGCTCGGGTTCGTTCGCGCCGTGCAAGAGGAGCGGCTGGCGAGCGTACTTGCCTTGAGCGGCAGCCCTGACACGAGTTCAAAGCTGCCCGTCAAACGAGCCAAAACCGACGAAATGTTCGCGGTAATGGCTGAACTTACGCCCCAAATACAAGAACTGAACCCGGAAGCCGTCATGAGGAGCAGCCCGATCCTTGCCGAACTCGGCGCCAGCACGTCGATCATCAGGCAAGCCGTGGATCGTGGGCAGAGCGACATCGACGCTGTGGACAATCACTACAGTCGGCTGGTCAGCGTCATCCCGCTAGGACTCGAGGGCTCGGCGCCGCAGTCGTTCGATGCCACGATCGCGGCGGAGCAGATGACTGCGGCCAACCTGATCCATATGGAGGAGCTGCACTCCCGAGTGATGGCCGCCGCGGCGGTCACCTATGCTGGTGATGGTCCGCTACCTCTGGAGTCACGGCGATCTTTCGCGTTTCTGGTCGGTGGGTATCGGCAGCAACTCTCGGCGCTTCGGGAAACTCTGACCGATAGCGAACGTGCGCGACTCACCCGGCTCACCGATAGCGCAGTTTGGTTGACCGCGACGAATGTGCAGGACACGATTGCCAGCCAGGGTGTACTGCCGGTTCCGTACCCCGAATGGCAGGCCGCGGCCCAAGCTGTTGACGACGAACTCTTCGGCATTTTCCAATCGCATGCGTTGTACACCAACGATCTGGCCGCCGCTGCGGCAAGTCGTTCGCTTCAACGATCGATCTGGGTGGGCACAGCAGTGTTCGTTGTCGCGTTCGCCGCAATCATGCTGGCCCTTCTGTTGGCCAATCGGCTCGTTCGTCGTCTGCGATCGTTGCAGTCGAGGAGCATGGAGCTGGCGAACGTGACCTTGCCGTCCATCATCCAACGTCTGCACGACGGTCAGCAGGTCGATGTCGATGCCGAGTCGATGATCCTCGATCCCGGCGCTGATGAGATCGGGCGGGTTGCTGCCGCGTTCAACGCGGCACAGCGCGTCGCGATGGGCGCGGCGGCTTCCGAAGCGCAAACGAGGGAGGGGTTCAACAAGGTGTTCTTGGATATCGCGCACCGCAGCCAGGCGGTGGTTCGTCGCCAACTCGAAGTGCTCGATGTCGCCGAGTCCAAACAGGACGATCCAGAACATCTCGAATTGCTGTTCCAACTGGACCATTTGGCAACGCGGGCGCGGCGTAATGCCGAAAATCTGCTCATCCTCGGTGGTGGAAACCCTGGTCGTCGCTGGCGCGACCCAGTGGCGTTGGAGCATATTGTCCGCAGCGCTGTATCCGAGACCGAGGATCTCAGCCGGGTCAGTGCGATCCGCCTGCCTCACACACATGTTCTGGGCAATGCGGTCGCCGATATCGTGCACTTGCTCGCCGAGTTGATCGACAACGCCATACTGTTCTCGCCTCCGCAATCCACGGTGTCCATCCACGGCAATCTCGTCGGTCGTGGCGTAGTTGTCGAAGTGGAGGACCAGGGCCTCGGCATAAGATTCGATGAGCGCGAACGTTTCAACGAACTTCTGCGAGATCCGCCGGACTTCCAACATATGGCGCTGAGTGGACAACGGCATCTCGGCTTGTTCGTCGTCGGCAAACTCGCTCAACGGCACTCGATTTCGGTCCAGCTGCAGGACTCGGCGTACGGCGGTGTGAAGGCGATCGTCTTGATCCCGGCTCATCTGATAGAGATCGGCACCGAGAACAAGGATTCAGATCTGGCTGCGGCGCCGCCCACGCGTGCTGTGCAGACGTTCGGCAACGGCTCGCAGGTGCTAGAGGAAGTCCCGAGCCTGCACGGGGGCAGCACGTCTGAACTCCCGCCCTGGCCGGTCGATGGCAGCGCCCCTGTCGTCGAAGAGCGTATCCAGTTCTCGCATCCGGCGCTCGCTGCGCCGCCCGCGCATCCGGACGGCGCCGCCCGAGTTGGCCGGGGCCAGCGCGCACCTCTGCCGCGGCGGCAGAGACAAACCCATCTCGCACCGCAATTGCGGGTGGAGGACGAAACCCCCAGATCCGAGCCGAACGCCTCGGACCCGCCCCGCCCCGCACAGGACGTTCGCCGCGCCATGCAGTCCTTCCAGCGCGGAACGCGCCAGGCACGCCAATCCACCGCACCACATTCCCACCGAGCAACGGACGGTCCCACAAGATGAACAACAATGCGACTATCCACGATCGCAATTCGATCGACTGGATCCTCGACGGACTCCTCAGCCGGACACCGGGAACCGAGCACGCCACGGTGCTATCCGCCGATGGTCTACCACTGGCCGGCTCTCAGGGGCTCAGTCGTGAGGATGCCGAGCATCTTGCTGCGATCGCGTCCGCGTTGTACAGTCTGGCCCGCGGTGTCGGTGACAGGTTCGCCAAAGGGCATCTCCAGCAGACCGTCATCGAAATGAGCGGCGGCTACCTCTTGCTCACCGAAGCAGGTTATGGCGCGTGTTTGGCGGTGCTGGCTGCCATCGATGCCGACCTCGGTTTGGTCGCCTACGAGATGAACGTCATCGTCGGCCAACTCCGTGACCATCTCAGTGCCGCGCCGCGAACAGCGGCAGGTGCGATGCGGATGCCGCTGAGATCATGAGTGCGCACCGGAATTCCGATTGGGACACAGACGACGACCCAGGTCCACTGGTCCGACCTTTTGCGGTCACGCGGGGGCGCGCAGGCCGTGACGTTCACACACTCGACATCCTCACCTTGGTTGTCACTGTGCGAACGGTGAACGACGCCGCCCTGCTCGACCGCGAGTACTCGGAGATACTTCGTCTTTGCCGCAATCGGCCGTTGTCGATCGCGGAACTCGCAGCTCACCTCGATCTTCTCGTTGCGGCGGTGAAGGTTCTTGTCAGCGACTTGATCCAATCCGGACACGTTATTTTTCGGTCTCCGCCGCCGCGCTCGGAACGGACAGACCCGATGCTATTACAGGCGGTGCTAGATGGTATTCGCAGAATCTGAATTCGGTTCACACTCGGAACTCGGCTCGGTCAATGCTGTCAAATTGTTGATCGCCGGGGGTTTCGGGGTAGGAAAGACGACTCTGGTCAAGACGATCAGTGAGATCACACCCTTACGAACTGAAGAGCGATTGTCGGCTCTCGGTGCTTCCGTCGATGACGTGACCGGGGTGGAAGGAAAGACCACCACCACTGTCGCGCTGGATTTCGGCCGATTAACCCTTAGCGCGGAACTGGTTCTCTACCTGTTCGGTACGCCAGGTCAGGATCGGTTCTGGTTCATGTGGAAGGAGCTGTCGGTCGGGGCTCTCGGCGCAGTGATTCTCGTTGATACCCGTCGACTAGAGGACTGCTTCGCCGCGGTCGACTATTTCGAATCTCGTGCCATTCCCTTCATCATCGCCGCCAACTGCTTCGACGGTGCCGACATCTACGATGAGGACGAAATCCGGGGGGCGCTCGACATACCTGACCATATCGTGATCACTCTTTGTGACGTGCGTAACCGGGAATCGGTGAAGCATGTATTGATCGACCTGGTCGAAAATCTCATGACCACTGCCGCGAGCCAGCCTTACGGCACATAGCGCAGTTCGGTTGCACGTCTCACGCAGGTAATCATGATCACGATGCTTCGCATCCTCCCGATGTGGTGACGGCCGGTATCGACCCGGATTGCGGTGGGGTCCGGCGCGCCTACGAGCCACGACGGTGTCGCGCTCCGAAAGCATGGATGCCCGTCGTGGTTTGCGCATCCGCGGGTGGCCCCTGCAGGGCGCGTGACTTCGAGAGGTTTATCGACTGGGACGACGGATACGACTCGCAAGAGGCAATCGGATACTTCGTTCCGCAGAGCGGCACGCGAGCTAGTGTCGTGAGTCGTTAATTCGTTGGCAGTAGGCGGCGAGTGTTTCGAGGATCTGGTCGGCGGTCTTGGTCCAGACGAAGGGTTTCGGGT
>NZ_BAFS01000444.1 GCF_000308415.1 Nocardia asiatica NBRC 100129
CCCGTTAGGGAAACGTCCGGAACTACCGTTCCGTACGTACTTCGGTAACCCGAAGTTACCTTTTCCGGGTCCCTACGGTTTACTTTCCGGACGGCCCGACCGGTCCGGCCGGGTCCGGGACTACCGTCGACCGTACCCGTTCGACGTCGACCGCCCGCGCCGACGAACCAAGGGGGACCCAAGGCGCTATGTTAGTCACAATTCTTCTCCGAATGGAAGACCTGTCGGATGATTCGACCGATGCGACGCGGATATGAGCAGTACAGAGCATCTACCGATGGCTTCTCCGGCTTCCTATGTTGATGACTATTCTCTATCAACCAAGCAGGACAGGGACTACGGGTTCATTTCGAACGCACCGGCGTAGCTCAGCACTTCGTCGTGGAGGCGCGCGGTGCGCTGCTCGTCGATGATCGGTTTGCGCAGCGCATCGCGCGCCCAGTCCTGCTGAGCGGGGGTGGAGGAAGCCTTCGAGAACACCCCGAGCGCGTAGGCGCTGAAGTCCCGCACGAACACCTCGAAGATCGAATCCACCAGGTCGTCGGAAGTCCCCGCGATCGCGGCCTGCTCCAGGACGAGCTGTCCATAGGGCAGCAGGGTGAACAACTCCCCTACCGCCAGTTGGTAGTCCAGATCCTCGAGCTGGGCCGGGGTGGGCGGCGCCTGCACCGGGAACCGCGCGAACTGTTCGGCCTGCTCGACGAACAGCGCCACGTTCGGCAAGTGCCGGTAGGGCGCGAATGCCGGTCGCCAGTCGGCGAAGCGAACCTTGCTCAACCCGGCCGCACCCGGCTGCCGGAACAGCGACTCGTCGTCACCGGGATCTCGCCGCACCGGGACCGGGGGCAATTCGGCCGGATTGAACAGGAAGTTCGGCATGAATTTCAGCGTGAGCGCCATGTTCACATGCGCCGTGCCTTCCAGCCGGGGCATGGAGTCGATGGTGCCGCGCGCCATCGCGAAGTAGGTGTCCTTCTCGAAACCCTTGGCGGAGATGACATCCGAGAGCTCACGGAACACCCGCTCGGCCTCCCGAGTGACCTTCATCTTGCCGATCGAGTTGAACATCACGAAGCGGCGATCCGCCGGCGTCGAGCACCGCATGTAGTCGATCGCCCGCTCGTGGTACAGGCGCATGGCGTTCATGCGCACGTAGCTGTCGGACAGGATCTGGCGCACCTGCGCGAAGTCGGTGACCGGGTGCCCGAACAGGATCTTGGCGGAGGCGTGGTTGACCGTCTCGTAGAAGCAGTGCTGGGCGATACCGAGCGCGACCATGCCGATGTTGAACTTGCCGCAGTTGACCGCGGCGAGCGCGGCGTCGAAGGCCTTGCGGCCCTCGTGCAGGACGTCGTCGGCGGAAACCGGGTAGTCCGCCAGGTCGTAGGCGCTGACGTAGTTCTGGCCGTGGATGACGTTCTTCACCAGGCGATAGTTCGGGTGCTGACTGTCGGCGACGAACCAGACGTAGGCGTCGGGGCCTTCGAGGTCGGTGCGCCTGCCGATGGTCGGCACGATGCGAGCCACATTGCCGTTGCCGATGTAGTACTTGCTGCCGGTGGCGGTGAATCCACCCGCGCCGTCGGGGGTGAGCAGCATATCGGTGGCGTAGATGTCTGCGCCGTGATCCTTCTCCGACAGTCCGAATCCGATGATCCCCCCGCGGTCGAGTTCCTCGGCGGCGCGCAGGTGCGCCTTGCTGTTGGCGCTCTGCCAGATGGTGGCCAGCCCGAGGGTGGAGACGCCCCACGCGTACCAGTACTGCGGCCCGTAGAAGCCGGTGATCTCGTTGAACCTGGAGATGAACGCGGTGTCCCAGCGCTTGTCCGGGTCCTCCCCCGCGCTCGACCGCGGTGTCGCCATGTAGGCGATGATGCGGCTCTCGGCGAGGAACTCCATCCAGTCCTCGTACCACGCGGCCCGCTGGGCGTCGCTGGTGAGCGCCTGTTTGCCCTTTTTCTCGAAGAAGTCGACCACCGACCGCAGCCGAGCCCTGGTAGCGGGATCGAATTCCTCGAACGTATCGGTTCTCGGATTGAACAGGACCATGGCGACGCCGCCTTTCACATGTGATGGCAAGTGCCATCACATTAGAACTGAGGGCACCTGCCGTCAATCACTCGCATTGCCCTCCCCCGACCCGGAGCGGTCGAGCGACGCACTCGGCCAACGCCTTACGCGGACGATGCTCTCGAACTCAAACCCACAGGTCTCCACACGGCAAGGCGGGCAACCCGACGTCGACGTCGTCATCGATCGTGACGATGAACTCGGGATGACTGCTCGCCAAGACCTCGGCCACACTCTCGGCCTGCTCGGCACACGCTTGGTAATCCAGGACCAAAGCGCCGGATTCGATATGGATATGTCGAACGTTTCGCGGAAGCACCATCTCGAAATTCACTGCGCGGACACATAGAGGAGGAGAGCTGCCGTCACCGCCGCCCGCGTACCTCACGGTCGGCCTCGACACAGCGCTCATACTTTCTGATATGTTAACGTACATTCCGATAGATAAGAACAGAAGAGGCACGAGGCGACAGTTCGGTCTCGGGGCACTTCAAGACCTCGTATGCAGTTCTACTGCGGCCTTCGCGCGACCATGCCCGCTCGATCATAGGCAGCAAGTTATTCTGTGTTCAGGATAGATCAGGGCACACCCGCCATCGTAAGGACCGAGGTGACGACATCTCCGGAGCCCGTCGACGCGGGCGCACGCGGTACGGCATCCACGGCGCGGCGACTGGCCGCCTTCCTGTTCGGGGCGGGGGTATTGCACTTCCTCGCCCCACGACCGTTCGACACGGTGATCCCCGCGCGACTGCCCGGCCGACCCCGGCTCTACACCCACGGCTCGGGTGTGGCCGAACTCGTCGTAGCCGCCGCGCTGGTGACACCGCGAACGCGGCGGTGGGGCGGGCGCGCGGCGGCGTGGTTGTTCGTTGCGGTGTTCCCGGCCAACATTCAGATGGCGATCGACTGGCTGCGCGATGAACGGATGCCGGCGCCGTTCAAGGCGGTTGCCCTACTGCGGCTGCCGCTGCAGATCCCGTTGATCCTCGCCGCACGGAAGATGCAACGGGCCGCCGGCGGCTGAAGCCGGTCACGCGGCGGTCGACCGACGATCCCGCCGGGAACGCTCATCTGTACGGGCACGCGAAGCTGGCGATCTGTTCGAGCGCGCCTCAGGGCCGAGCCGAGGGCACCAATCGGGCTCGCGGGGTCATCGCGCGCATCCCGGTCTTCACGACATTCGCGTATGCGGCCGTCGCCGCCCGATCCATGGGTCGCAGGGGGATTTGCAGGAGCTCGCGCGTTCGCTCGTGCAGCAACGTCCGCACCGCGAAGTCGGGCAGCGACCGTGGTACCCAGGCGTCGGGTCGCAACAGCTCCGGCGCGAGTTTGCGACTGTCGGGGGTGACGGCGAGTTCGGTGGCACACGTCGCTTTCAGGTAGTCGTTGAAGTCCGCCCAGGTCCCCGGCATGTGCCTGGCCGAGATCCCGTACCGCAGATACCACTCGCGACATTCGCCGTAGAGCGTCTTCTTCTCCTCGAGATCCAGTGGCCGGTCGAATGTCTCGATCGCCGTGTAGAGAGTGTCGACGTAGGTCGCGTGCTGGAAGAAGAACAGCTCGGGGGTCAGGCCGCTGTAGCGTTTGCCCCGGCTGTCGACGCCGTGCACCAACCCGTGCCCGTACAGGATCGCCGGATGCGGATCGCACAGCGTGTACGCGAGGTAGATCATCCGTGACACGGTCCGCTGCTTGTGCGCCCACAGACTGCTCGGCGCGTGCGCGACGATGGCCGCCGCGACGGCCGGGTGCAGAATCTGCAATCCGACCGCGCGAGGCAAGGTCAGGGCGAAGCGGCGATCCCCGAGGTAGCGGCCGAGCAGGGAATCTCGGTTCACCGGTGCGGTTTTCATTCGCGCGACCCCCGGGCTAGGGATAGCGCCAGACACCGCGGGGTCCACCAGTTGACGGTGCCCGCTGTCCGCCTCGCGGCGAGGACGAGGACGGCGCGGACCAGCACGGCGTCGAGCCCGACGGCCAGGGTCGATCCGAAGCCCGAGGCGCGCACGATCGACATTTCGCCGGTGACGAAGACGGCGGCCACGAGCAGCCCGGGCAGCGTGGCCATGCCGCCGAGCGTCTCGGCCGACGCCGCCGCCGATCCGAGTGGGCGGCGCGTGCCGACCGGATGACGTTTCAACTGCTCGGTCACCGCATTCCCATCGCCGTACAGAACTTTCCGCGTCGTGAGGTGGGCACCCCTCAGCAACATGAGTGTATGAGAGATACTATGTGTCAATCTCTCAAAACGTCAACCGGAACGTTGTCGGCGCAGACGTGAACGGCCGACCATAAGGGCCCGGAGCTGCCGTGTTCCCACGCGGCGTGGCATGGCCTACGACTTCAGGTCACAGCGAGTGCGTGCGGGGCGGGCGGCCGTTCGGACCTCGGAGGTCCGGTCGCCGCGACATCGCAGCGGACACGTTGACCTGGCGTTCGCGCGGGAACCATTGATCGGCCGGAATCCGTTGCCGATCCTTGAACCATGCGATTGGTGATCATCGGGGGCGGTCTCCTCGGCACCGCGCACGCGTCGGCCGCGATCCGCCGTGGACACGAAGTAGTGCAGCTGGAGCGGGAACCGGAGGCCCGCGGGGCGAGTGTGCGCGAGTTCGGCCTGATCCGGGTGTCCGGGCGGTCGTCGCCGGAACTCGACCTCGCCCTGCGCGCACGGATGCTGTGGCAGGAGATCGGCGGAAAGGTGCCCGGCGTCGGATTCCGGCCGTCGGGCTCACTCACCCTGGTACGCACTCCGGAGGAGCTGGCGGTGGCGGAGGCCGCGGCGAGCGGCGCCGAGGCCGAGGCGCGCGGCTTCGAACTACTCGATCCCGAGCGCGTGCGCGCCGTCAACCCCGCGCTGCGCGGCAAATACTTCGCCGGACTGCACTGTTCGACCGACGCCGTGATCGAGCCGCGACAGGCGCTGCCCGCACTGCGCGCCTACCTCACCGCGAACGATCGCTACACCTTTCATGCCTGCGCCGAGGCGAGGGCGGTCACTGACACCGGTTCCGGCGCGCGGGTACGAGACGACCAGGGCCGCGTCTTCGACACCGATCTGGTGCTCGTCTGCCCCGGTGCCGCGCACACCGGCCTGACCAGGGAACTGGCCGGAACGCTCCCGGTCCGGCGGGTCCGGCTGCAAATGATGCAGACCGCCCCGCTGGGCGAACCGCTCACCACGGCCGTCGCCGACGGCGACACATTCCGCCGCTACCCCGGCTTCGCGGGCCCCGAGGTGGACGCGCTGAACCGGGAGCAGTCGCAGACAGCGGCGGCCGCCGAGCACAGGATGCGACTGCTGTGCGTGCAACGCCTGCACGGCGGTTTGACCATCGGGGACACCCACGAGCACGACGAGCCGTTCGCCTTCGACGTCGACGAGGCCCCCTACGACCACCTCATCGCCGTCGCCGAAGACTTGCTGGGTCGCGAACTGCCGCGGATCGCGCGGCGCTGGGCAGGCGTGTACAGCCGGAGCGTCGACCCCGGCGTTCCGGTCACCCGCGTTCGCTCCGACCACCACGTCTGGGTGATCACCGGCTCCGGTGGCGGCGGCACGACCCTCGCCCCCGCCCTCGGCGAACAAACCGCCGACCTGCTCGACCTCTGAAGGACCGACCAGGTCGGGCAACAGGACCTCGCCGTCCACGCAGCGCCGAACCACGCTCGCCCACGGCGGCTCATGCGCCCGCCGCCGAGTCGGCGCGGTGCTCAATCGTTGCCCGCCCACCCTGCCCGCCGAACAAGCCGGTTTCGACCATCCGGCACCACAGCCGAGTTCCCGCGTCGCAGTGCGGATCCGGGGGATGGGCATACCCCGCTCCGACATTATGCGTTACCAGACGTATCCCAAACCGGGCGAGTCGCCGTGCTGTCGCACCACAGAATCCGCGTGTCGATTCGCGCCGATAGCCCGGCGTGTAAAGAATGCTCGCAACACGAAATTTATTGTCCGCCAGAGCATAACGCTCGATATGGAGTGGACGGGGATGACTGGAGAAATAGCGGTGGTACTGCTGTGGGTGGCAATCGTTGCCATCGTCCTGGTTCTGCTCGGCGGCGCGGCCGCGGCCATGGTGTGGGATCCGAATTCTCGCCGTGCCGCCCGGGCGACCGACGACGGGGCCGGGCTGCCGCTGTCGGGCCTGAGTGCCGCGCACGAGAGTTGGCCACGGCGCCACTGAGGTGTCGCCCATCGTTGGCGAGCCCGTTCCGGATCGGTCCATCGCACCGAAGAACCGCCTCGTGGCACCGCGTCCGTCATATTGCCGGATGATTGCTATTTACCTTCATTAGAACCTTCGAGCGCTCTTCGCCGGGTAGTTTGAGCGGGTATGAACGACGCGCTGCGCCTGGCGCGGCGTTCGGCACCGAGAATTCCGGAACGAATGGAGGTGCAGCAATGACAGGCACGGACGCCGCGGCCGACGCGTGGCCCGCCCTACGCGTCGACAGCTGGACTCCTACCCGCGACACGCTGCACATGTGGACACAGATCGTCGGCAAAATCAGGCTTTCGCGCGCTCCGCTGGTCAATCACTGGTGGCAGGTCACCTTCTACGTCAGCCCCAGGGGACTGACCACCTCCGCCATTCCGTACGCGACGGGCTGTTTCGACATCGAATTCGACTTCCTCGACCACCGGCTGCACATCCGGTCCAGCGACGGCCGCACGCGCCAGGTCGCGCTCGAACCCAAGCCGGTGGCGGCTTTCTACGGCGAAATCGTGGAAGCGCTCGGCGAACTCGGTATTCCGGTGCACATCCAGGCCAAACCCAACGAGGTCGAGCCCGCCGTCCCGTTCGCCGAGGACTACGAGCACCGCTCCTATGACGCCGCGGCCGCCACATTGTTCTGGCGGCAACTGATCGCCGCCGATCGCGTCGTGCACGTGTTCCGATCGCGTTTCCTCGGCAAGGTGAGCCCGGTGCACTTCTTCTGGGGGGCGATGGATCTGGCGTGCACCAGATTCTCCGGACGGCCTGCTCCCCCGCACCCGGGAGGCGCCCCGAACTGTGGCGACTGGGTGATGGTCGAGGGCTACTCGCACGAGCTGAGCAGTTGCGGTTTCTGGCCGGGCGGCGGCGCGGAAGGCGCCTTCTACGCCTACGCGTACCCGGAGCCCGACGGGTTCGCCGATTACCGAGTCGGCCCGGAGGCAGCTTTCTACAGTACGGAATATCGGCAGTTCCTCCTGCCGTACGAGGCGGTGCGCACAGCCGAAGCGCCCGATTCAGCACTGCTCGAGTTCCTCGATACGACGTATGCGGCTGCCGCCGAACTCGGCCACTGGGACCGCTCGGCACTGGAAGCCGATCCGGGCCGCTGGAATCACAAGCGACGAGCCCATGACATAGGCGTAGCGCGGCAGTGACCGGGCGAGCGCCGCGACGGTGAGCGCGCGCTCCAGGGTGCGGGCCGGGGACGCGCCTCGGCGGACCGGCCATAGCGGAACAACGCGCGAACCGCGAGTACCCACGGCTCCAGGTAGATGACCTGTTTAACGGCACGTTATCCAGGGAACAACTGGCGAAGCTCGTAGCGACTCTACGCGTGCTGCGAACAGGCCGGATGGTACCGGAAACCCCTCCCAACGGTGGGAACAGACCTGTCCAGCTATCGAATCATCAATCAATGTATCGTTATATGACGGCACGTTAATTGACGGGATAAAATTATGGAGAACACGAGGAAGCGCGTGACAGTGCGTCGAGTGGTGGCATCGGCGCTGATCGGTGGGGCGGTCGTGACGGCGGCGGCCGTCGCCGCGCCGGAATCCTTCGTCACGACGACAGCGGACCGGTACTCGCACGACCCTGCCGACAAGCGCGGCTCCGGGGTGGGCGAGCGGGCGCGCAGCAGTAATCACGGCGGATACCGTGGCCGCAACGAGCGCCCCTGCCAGTACACGCCCGAGGGGTACTGCACCGGAAGACGCTGACGGCCCCACTCCCCCGCACCACCGAATCCGCCTGGGCGGCCCGAACGGGCCGCCCTCGCGCGCGCATCAGGCCTCGGCTGGGCCGTAGTCGAGGTGGACGACGCCGTTGGCGTAGACCTCGTGCTCTTTGAGCGCCAGCTTGGTCGCGTCGACGCCGTCGCTCCACAGGCGCTTGCCCTTGCCGAGCGCGATCGGGTAGACGAACAGGTGCAGGTCGTCGACCAAGCCGTCCGCGAGCAGCGCCCGTACCAGCGTGCCGCTGCCGCTGATGTAGATGACGCCGTCGATCTCGTCCTTCAGTTTGCGGATGACCTGCGGGTCGTAAGCGCCGATCCGGGTGCTGTTGGCCCATTCCACCTGCGGCTCTCGCGCACCGACGACGTACTTCGTGGTGTCGTTGAAGAACGGCGCGCCCGGGTCGTCCTCGACGGTGCGGGTCGACCACGCCGGGGCGAACATCTCGAACGTGGTGCGGCCGAGCAGGATCGCCTTCGACGCGGAAGTGATCGCCCCGAGGGTCTCGCCCATCTTCGGGTCGAATCCGTACTCGAAGGTCCAGGACGGATCTTCGTACACCCCGTCGAGTGCGATGAACTCGTGAACTGCGATGGTGCCCATGGTTTTTCCTCTCATGACGCCCGGCGGTCGCCGGGTGCGGCTGGTGTCGCTGCCGAGAACGACTCTGCTGGTATCGCCTTACGGTTTGTTTACGGTTGCTCCGCCCTCGGAACGGACACCGTCCGAGCACGCTTTCTACCGCACGAACGGCCTCTCGGCCCGTGCCGCACGCAAAGCGCTCGCCCACCACAGCAGCTGGTCGAGCACACCCTCCACGGCCTCGTCCAATTCCGGGTCGCGGCGCGGCCAGCTGCCGTCGCTCGCGTAACGCTGCCATGCCCTGGTGATGGTGACGGTACGCCGGATGAGCACCGCGTTCAGTTCGCCGAAGACCGGGCGCAACTGCGCGGCGGCGTGACCGCCGTCGGCGTCGCCGCCGTACCCCACGACGGTGACGGGCTTCGCGGCCCATTCCACGTCGAACCAGTCGAGGGCGTTCTTCACCGCCGCCGGGAAGCTGCGGTTGTATTCCGGGGTGACCACGACGAACGCGTCCGCGGCCGCCAGCCGTTCGCCGAGAGCACGGACCGTCGGCGGCGTCGGCTCGTCGTGGTCGGTCAAACGGTCGGGTAAGGCGGCGGTCGCAAGATCGATCCGGTCCAGGTCCACCTCGCGGCGGCGTGCCAGCCGCCCGGCGAACCAGTCCGCCACGGTGGGACCGAAACGGCCGGTGCGCGTACTGCCCACGATCAGCGCCACCCGCACTCGATTCGAGTCGGTCATCGCGCGTCCCGCAGCGGGGTGTCGTCCGTGACGCAGGCGAGAGCGGGCGTCTTCTCCTCGGGGCCTGCTACGCGAGAGGCCACTGTGGTGGTGGTCGATTTCATCGCTGACTCTTCTCCGGGGGTTTCTGGGTCGGTGCTCTCACTGTGGGTGCCCCACCTTCCGATTTGTTTGCGGTCGCCCTCCGGTACCACTCACATAGGCTGCCCCCATGCGTTTCGGGGTACTGGGTCCGTTGACGGTGTGGACGGATGCCGGAGCCGTGGTGCCGATTCCGGGGGCCAAGGTGCGGGCCCTGCTGGCCGACCTGCTGGTCACCCCCGGTCAACCGGTGTCCGGCGACCGGCTGATCGATGACATCTGGGCCGACGACCCGCCCGGGAATCCCGGGGGCACCCTGGCCGCGAAGGCCTCGCAACTGCGCAGAGCGCTCGAAGACGCCGAACCCGGGGGCCGGGATCTGGTGATCTCCCCGCCACCCGGGTATCGGCTGGCCACCTCCGATACCGACGCGCAGGAGTTCCGCGCCCTGGTGGCGTCCGCCCGCGCGGCGACCGGCACCGCCGAGCGGATCCGGGCCCTCACGGCGGCGGTCGCCGTCTGGCGTGGCCCCGCGTTCGCCGATTTCCGCGACGCGCCCTTCGCCCAGCCCGCCATCGCACAGCTCGAGGAGCAGCGTTTGGTCGCGGTCGAGGAACTGGCCGAGGCGCGGCTGTCACAGGGCGAATACCGGGGGGTCGCAGGCGATCTCACCGCGTTCGTAGCGGCCCATCCGCTGCGCGAGCGGCTGCGCGCGGCGCATCTGCGCGCGCTGTACGGTGCGGGAAGACAGGCCGAGGCGCTGGCGGGCTACCAGGACCTGCGCAGGCGTCTCGACGACGAACTCGGCATCGACCCGGGTCCGGACCTGGCCGCGCTGCACCAAGCGATCCTCGCGCAGGAGCTGCCGCTGGCCGCACCGCCACCGGAGACCGTGGTCACCCGGCGGCGCAGCTCCAACATCCCGGCGCCGCGCACCGAGCTGATCGGCCGCGAAGCCGACCTCGCGCAGTTGTGCGACGCCGTCGCCACCGCCCGCCTGGTCACGCTG
This sequence comes from Nocardia asiatica NBRC 100129, assembly GCF_000308415.1. Taxonomy (GTDB): domain Bacteria; phylum Actinomycetota; class Actinomycetes; order Mycobacteriales; family Mycobacteriaceae; genus Nocardia; species Nocardia asiatica. The sequence continues at coordinate 10,449 of NZ_BAFS01000444.1, forward strand.
ACCGGGCCGGGCGGTGTGGGCAAGACGCGCCTGTCGCTCGCCGCCGCCGCGGCGCTGACCGAGCGGTTCCCCCACGGCAGCTGGCTCGTCGAGCTGGCCGGGCTGCAACCGACCTCGACCGACGGCACATCGTTGCTCGCCGACGCCGTGGCCGGCGTACTCGGCATCCAGGCGGCCGACGGCGCCGACACCACCGGACTGCTGCACGACGCGCTCACCGACCGGGAACTGCTGCTCGTGCTCGACAACTGCGAGCACGTGGTGGATCGGGCCGCCGAGCTGGCCGAATCGCTACTCGGCGCGGCGCCGGGCTTGCACATCCTGGCCACCAGCCGCGAACCGCTCCGGCTGCCCGGTGAGGACGTCCTCGCACTGGAACCGCTCGAGGTGCCCGCGAGGGACGCGGCGCTGGACGAGATCGCCCGGACCGGCGCGGTGCGCCTGTTCGTGACGCGGGCACGCGCGGGCGCCCGCGATTTCGTGCTCGACGCAGGCAACGCGGCGGCGGTGGCCACTCTGTGCCGCAGGCTCGACGGCATTCCGCTCGCCCTGGAACTGGCCGCCACCCGGGTGCGCGCGCTGGGCGTGCACGAGATCGTCGCCCGGCTCGACAACCGGTTCAAACTGCTGGCCACCGGGCACCGCGGGGTGCCGCCGCGGCAGCAGACGCTGGCGGCGATGATCGATTGGAGCTGGGGCCTGCTCGACACCACCGAGCAGGCGGTATTGCGCAGGCTCGCAGTGCACACGGGAGGATGCACGCTCGCGGCCGCGGAGGCGGTGTGCTCCGGAGCGGTGGACGAATCAGCCGTCGCCGACGTCATCGGAAGGCTGGTCGACCGGTCGCTGGTGCACACGGCAGGGCGGCGTTACCGCCTGCTGGAATCGGTGGCCGCGTTCAGCCTCGACCGGCTGGCCGACGCGGGCGAATTCGACGCGGCGCACCGGGCCCACCACCGCTACCACTTGCGGTTGGCCGAGCGGGCCGAGCCCGAGCTCTACGGCGCGGACCAGCGGCGCTGGCTGGGGAGGCTCGACGAGGACACGGCGAACCTGCGGGCGGCGCTCGACGGCTTCCTCCGGGCGGGCGAGGCGGACCGAGCGCTGCGGTTGGTGAACGCGCTCGCCTGGTACTGGCAGCTGCGCGGCAAGCTGAGCGAGGCGCGGCGCTGGCTGGACGCGGCGCTGGCGCTCGGCGGGTCGCCGCCGCACCGCGCCCGCGCCCTGGCGTGGAATGCCGGATTCGCCTTTCAACAGGGCGAATTCGGTGACGGGGCGGCGAAGCGGGCCGCGGTGTTCGCGCTGTACGACACGCTCGATGATCCGCTGGGGCGGGCGCGTGCGGAACTCTTCCTCGGCTCGTCCGCGCTGGAATCCGGGGATGTGACCGAGCTGGAAGCCCTGCTGCGCAAGGCGCTTCCGGTCTTCGAGGAACTCGGCGACCGCTGGGGGCTGGCCGCGGGGCACGTGGCGCTGGCCAAGGCGGCCCACAATCGCGTCGACCTGGCCGCGCTGGAGCGGCACGCGCGCACGGCCGCGCGGCTGTTCGCCGAACTGGACGACCGCTGGGGCAGGCTCCAGGCCGCGGAATGGCTCGGTGGGCTGGCCGAACTGACCGGTGAACTGGCCGCCGCCGCGGACATCCACGCCGAGGCTCTCGGCCTGGCGCGGGAACTCGAGCTGTGGGGGCAGGCATGCACCCATCTGTGCTGGATGGGCTGGATCGCCATGCAGCACACCGACTTCGCTCGCGCCCGCGCGCTGGGCGAACAGGCGCAGCGGATCGCGGCCGAGCACGGGTACGAACCGGGCGGGCTGTTCGCCTCACTCGTGCTCGCGTTCGCCGCCCGGCGCGACGGCCGGCCCGAGGTCGCCGAGCGGATCCTGCGCGAATTGCTCGCACTCCCCCTCGCCGAAGGCGCGGAGACTCCGCTGTTCCTGCCGATGCTCCAGGTCGAACTGGGTTACATCCTGGAACGCCGCGGTGACCTGGCCGCGGCGTTGGACCTGTATTCGAACGCGTTCGACGGCGCACAGCGCATCGGCGCGCCACGCGACACCGCCTTCGCGCTGGCCGCGCTCGCCTCGGCGCTGGCCGAGCTGGGCGCGCCGGACACCGCCGCGCGCCTGCTCGGCGCCGCCGATGCCGTGCGCGAGACCAACGGCATCGCCCTGCTGCCTGCCGAACGTCCCGACATCGACCGCCCGGCGGATCTCGCCAGGACGGCGCTCGGCGATCGCGCTTTCCTCGAGAGCCACACCGCGGGAAGAGGATTGACGCCACTGCGGGCCCGCGACCTGGCTGCCAGCGCCGTGCTCGACGTTCTCGGCCGCCCTTCGACCGAGAACGCCTCCCCGGACGCCGTACCCGCCGCACGGCGGTGAAGTAGCCACTGCCGGTGCGGGCGCGCGTCCGGGCCGTGGGTCAGCCGATGATCGCGTTCATGATGGTGCCCGCGCTCGTCGCCACCGCCCCGCCCGCCATCGCGCTGGCGACCATCTTCGGTGATTGCAGCGTGCCGCCGTTCCATTTCTCCCACGCGAACCGGCCACCGCCGTAGGTGATCGCCGTGATACCGGACAGCTGGACCAGCCAGGTGAAATAGCGGCCCATCTGCATCAGTTTGTCCGCGAGCGGCGGCTCTTCCGCGGTCGGGTTTTCGAACTGCGCGATCACGGTGTCGTGCAGCGCGGCGAGAATCATGCTCACGTTCGGGCTCCTTTTCGCATGCCGAGATGACGGTGGAGACTGAATTCGAGGCAAAGAGCTGCGCTACCGAGGACTTCGGCGCGCCACGGGCACTGCGACGCCTGCGGCCGCGGATCCGGCGGTTCCGTGGCGTGGTCATGTCGTGACAAGATCAATTGAACCGCATGGCTCAGATGTATTCCCCGCGACACTCCGGGGCTCGGATGATTCAACTCACAGCGTCCCACCGTGCAGGGCGAGGCGATGACCTCTACGCTTTCACTTGAGTGCAGGGGCTGACATCATGTCGGTGCAGTGCGGCGCCGGATCTTCCGCTGAGATCACCGTGACCGCGGGGAGGGCACAATGCACACCGCTTTTCTGATTCCACTACTGATCACCCTGTTGATCGTCACCGCGGCCGCCGTCGTGGCCGGTTACGCCACCGTTTTCGCCGCCTATTGGTGCGAGCTGCGCTCCACCGAGAAACACGGTGGCCGACCGAACATTTCGCCGCGCTGATTACGCGCCGAATATTCGCGACGGGCCGGGGCGTCGCTGCGACACCCCGGCCGGTCATATGTCGAACCGCTACACTGATATTCGTCCTTGGCCGCTTCCTTCACCGCGACGCGTTTGCCGACCAGGTTCGCGCCCTCTCGGTCTTGGACTGTTTCCGTGACGGCCGGGAGCGCGGCGTCTCGGAGGTGGCCCGGCGACAGGGTCTGGCGGTCAGCACCACACACCGGCTGCTGACCACACTCGTGCAGGCGGGCTTCCTGGAGAAGAGCGCCGAATCCAGCCGGTACCGCATGGGCGGCGCGCTGGCCGAGTGGGGCCAGCTCGCCTACCGCCAGCATCGGATCTACCTCGCCGAACCGTATCTGGAGCAGCTCGCGGGGACCACCGGAGCCAGTTGTTCGGTCGCCACCCGCCACGGCATCCACGCCGTATTGCTCGGCACCAGCCGGTGGCGGGAGACCTACGGACACGAACTGCAAGGCGTGCGACTTCCCCTGCACGCCAGCGCACTCGGCAAAGCCCTGCTCGCCTGGTCCGAGGTCACCGACGAGCAGTTACGCGAACTGCCGTACGACGAGGGAACCGAGCGCTCGGTGGCCGGGCCCGGCGAACTGCGCGCCGAACTGCTCGCCACGCGGGAACGCGAATACGCCTACAACGACGAGGAACTCGATCCCGGCTTCCGCACCATCGGCCTGCCCATCCTCGACTCGGCGGGCCACTGCCGCTTCGCGCTCGGCCTGCGCGGCCCCACGACGCTCATGATCCCCGAGCGCGTGCCGTTCTTCGTCGAACTGGCGAAGGTCACCGCGCAGGAAATCGCGGACAGGTTCGCCGCCGCCCAGTAGATCTCCGGAAACCGACGATTCGGTCGAACACGCGTGCGTCGCGGGTGCGCCACCCTATTCTTGACGCGTAAACCGTAGCGCGAGGTCGCCGTTCGGAGGCGATCGGAGAGCTGCGCCGGTCCTTCCTGCGCAGCCGCGGAAGGGAGCCGCCATGCCGGACGGTCACGCGCGGGTGCGCGCCAGGTCGTCGAACAAGCTCGACACAACCCTCGCGCACGAGGCGTGGGTCTACGACTACTGGCTCGGCGGAAAGGACAACTACCCCGCCGATCGCGCCCTCGCCGACACGATCGCCACGCACATTCCCGACATCCGCGACATGGCCCGCGCCAATCGCGCCTTTCTCGGCCGCGCGGTGCGTCATCTGGCCGGCGAGGCGGGCATCGAGCAATTCCTGGACATCGGCACCGGCCTGCCCAACGCGGGCAACACCCATGAGGTGGCCCAGCGGATCGATCCGGCCGCGCGCGTGGTCTACGTCGACAACGATCCGCTGGTGCTCGCCCACGCCAGAGCCCTGATGACGAGCACACCGCAGGGCCGGATCGCTTTCCTCGACGCCGATCTGCGCGATCCCCGAGCCATCCTGGAAGCGCCCGCCCTGGCCGAGACCTTCGACCCGGACCGGCCGATGGCGATCATGCTGGTCGCGATCATGATGTTCTTCCGTGACAGCGACGACCCCTACGGCGTCGTCGGGCGGCTGCTGGAGGCGGCGCCGTCCGGCAGCTACCTCGTGCTCACCCATTCGACCGCCGATTTCGACCCGCGGGCCATGGCACGCGCGACGGCGGCCGCCCAGCGCGCGGGCATCGCCTTCCAGCCCCGTAGCCGCGCGGACACCGAATCGTTTTTCGCCGGAACCGAACTCGTCGATCCGGGCGTCGTGCCGGTCGACGCCTGGCGTCCGGACCCGGGAGTCGTTGCCGACGAGCAGCGGTCCGCCTGGTACTGGGCGGGGATCGGGCGCAAACCCTGAATCGCGCGGGCGGCGTTTGAGCCGCCCCCGTCGGGCAATCACGTCGCCAGGAACCCGCGGCCACGGACGGCGAGGTGGTGGACATGGTCGAAGACGTCGAGAAGCGCTGGCACGATCCACGTGGCTTCCGCCGCGCGGCGGCCTACGTGGCTGCGGTGCTCGCCGTCGCCGCGGTGGTCTTCCTGCTCATCCTGCTGTGGGCCGCCCAGCGCGAATGCGCGGAACGGGACCGGCTGCTGTGCGACGCCCCGGCGCAGGTCGCCATCGTGCTCGGACCGTCGGCGGTGCTGCTGATCGGCGGCATCGGCGCTTTCGTCGAAACCTTCCTCCAGTGGCGGCGCGGCCGGACCTGGCCCATCTGGCAGGGCGCGGGCTGGTTCCTGCTCGTCCTGATGGTGGTGTACCTCGGCATCGGGGGCGGGGCGGTCGCGAGCTGATCACTCCGCGACGCGCACGACCACCTTGCCGAAATTGCGGCCCGCCAGCATGCCGATGAACGCCTCGGGGGCGGCGGCCAGGCCGGATACGACGTCCTCGCGGTAGCGCACCCGCCCGTCGGCCACCCACTCGCCCATCTCGCGCAGGAAGTCCGGGTACAACTCGCGGACGAACTCGGTCTGGATGAATCCGCGCACCGTGAGGCTCTTGGTCAGGATGCGGCCGTAGAAGGCGGGCAGCCGGTCCGGCCCCTGCGGCGCGCCCGCCGCGTTGTAATCGGCGATCAGCCCGCAGACGGGCACTCGCGCGTAGGTGTTCAGCAGCGGATAGACCGCCTCGGCCACCGCGCCGCCGACGTTCTCGAAATAGACGTCGATACCGTCGGGAACCGCTGCCGCCAACTGCGCGGCGAAATCCGGCGCGCGGTGGTCGAGCGCGACGTCGAAGCCGAGTTCGTTCAAGTAGGCGACCTTGTGCGGCCCGCCCGCGATGCCGACCACGCGCGTACCGTTGAGCTTGGCGATCTGGCCGACGGCCGAGCCCACCGGTCCGGTGGCCGCGGCGACCACGAGCGTCTCACCCGGCCGGGGTTTGCCGATCTCGCGCAACCCCGCGTAGGCGGTGAAGCCCGGCATGCCGAGCACGCCCAGCGCGGTCGACACCGGCGCGACGGCCGGATCGAGCTTGCGCAAGCCGCGAGCCGGCGCGACATCGTGCGTCTGCCACCCCGAATAGGCCAGCACCACATCGCCTTCCGCCAGCGACGGGTCGCGGGATTCGAGGACTTCGGCCACGGTGGCGCCGACCATCACAGCGCCGATCTCCACTGGGTCGGCGTAGGACTTCGCCGAGCTCATCCGGCCGCGCATGTACGGGTCGAGCGAGAGATACCGGGTGCGCAGCAGGACTTCTCCCTCGGCGGGGGCGGGGAGTTCCGCGGTCTCGGTCCGGAAATTCTCCGGTGTGGGCGCACCCACCGGCCGGGAAGCAAGCACGATTCGCGTCGACTCGACCATGCGCCCACCCTAACCGGGAACGCGGGCGCCCAGACGCCCGCGCCCGATCGTGTCCGGCGATCACCAGGACGGTGATTTCGGCCCCAGGAATAAACCGCCGTTCACCTCCAGCGTCTGGCCGGTGACCCAGCGACCGTCGTCGGAGGCGAAGAAGGCCACCGCGTCGGCGATGTCCGCGCCGCTGCCGACCCGCTCCAGCGCGGTCATGCCCGCCACGCCCGCGACCGCGCCGTCGTTGGTGTGCAGCCAGGAGTTCATGTCGGTGTCGGTGATCCCGGGCGACACCGTGTTCACCGTGATCCCGCGCGGGCCGAGGGTGTTCGCCAGCGAGCGGCTCAGCACGTTGAGCGCGCCCTTGGTCATGCCGTAGACGACTTCCGGCGTGGCGAACCAGGTGACGCCGGAGGAGATGTTGACGATGCGTCCACCGTCGCGCAACAGCGGCAACGCCCGCTGGACGATGAACAGCGGCGCCCGCACGTTGACCGCGAACAGCCGGTCGAACTGCTCGGTCGTGGCCTGCTCCACGGTGGCGTCGTAGGCGATGATCGCGGCGTTGTTGACCAGGATGTCCAGCGGCCGGTCACCCAGGCCGGCTGCGAGTTCGCCGAACAGCTGGTCGATGTCGCCTTCCACGCCCAGTTCGGCGCGCACGGGAAACGCCCGGCCGCCGGCCCGCCGGATCGCCGCGATCGTCTCCTGCGCCGCCTCCTCGTTGGTGCCGTAGTGCACGGCCACCTCTACGCCGTCGGCGGCCAGCCGCTCGGCGATGGCTCTGCCGATCCCGCGCGAGGCGCCGGTCACCAGGGCGGTCTTTTGGTTCGAAGAAGTCATGAGGCACTCCCACTTTCTCGTTAGGTAACGTTCCCTAACATCGCCGTGGGCGGCTACTCTATTCCCGTGGAACCGACCCGGCGAGCCGCCGCGCAGACCAAGGAGCACATCCTGGTCGTCGCGCGGGAACTGTTCTACCGGCAGGGAATTCGCGCGACCGGCGTGGACCGTGTCGCGGCCGAGGCCGAGGTCGCGCCGCCCACCCTGTACCGGATCTTCGGCAGCAAGGACGACCTGGTGGCCGCGTACCTCGAGCGCGAGGACCGCCACTACCGGGAGTGGTTCACCGCGGCGGCGAGCGGGGACGGCCCGCGCGAGCGCATCCTCGCCCTGTTCGAGGCGCTGGCCGAGCAGGTGCGCCCCGAGACCTGTCGCGGCTGCCCGTTCCTCATCGCGCTCGGCGAATTTCCCGACCACGAACTGCTCGGTCACCAGCACGCCGTCGCGATGAAAACGTGGGTGCGCGCCCAATTCGGCATGCTGCTCGACGAACTCGCCTCCACCGCCACGATTCCCGATCCGCACGCCTTGGCCGACCAGCTGATGCTGGTGATGGAAGGCGTTTACGCCACCACCCAGGCATTCGGCGCGAACGGCCCCGCGGCCCGGGCCCTGCCGCTGGTGGAAGCGCTGCTTCCCCGCGCGTCGGCCTGACCAGGAAGGCGACACCGGCGCGGTGCGCAGGTGACCGGATCACGCTGCCATGCCGCCCCGCCGCACTCGGCATTCCGCACTCCGCACTCGGCACTCCGCGCTCGGCACTCCGCACTCGGGACCCGGGACTCGGGACCCGGCACTCGGGACCCGGGACTCGGGACCCGGGACCCGGCACTCGGCACTCGGCACTCGGGACCCGGGACTCCGCGGCCCACACCACGCACAGCCGACGATCGCTGCGGTGCGTCAGCACATCATGGGCAGCCGACCCATCGCGCCGATGCGCGGCGGCAAGGTCGCGTCCGGCCATGAGCAGCTGATGGGATACGACCGGTTCACCCGGCGATCCAGCAGACCACCGCTACGGCATCCGGCCATTCGCGTGTCGAATGACGAAACGTTCTGCCTCACAGCGTGTTCGGAATGAGCGTCCGGGATATGGAATCGAGCGACCGGAACATTGGCGCGGGCGTCGCTGCTTCGTAGCGTCGAGACCATGACCTTGGAAATCGGCACCATCCTGCCCACCTCGACGCCCGATCCCGCCCATCCCATCCTGGGTGACGTGCGGGCCGCAGCCCGCCTCGCCGAGCAGATCGGCCTCGACTCGGTGTGGTCCACCGACCATCTCGTGGCCAGCGCGCCGATCCTCGACAGCAGCGTGACGCTGGCCACCGCCGCCGCCGTGACCGACCGCGTCCGCATCGGCTACGGCGTGCTGTTGCTCGCGTTGCGGCCGGTGGCGTGGGCCGCCAAGCAGATCGCGACCCTGCAGTACGTCTCCGGCGACCGGCTGATCCTCGGGGTCGGCACCGGCAACCCGGCGCACGGCGATGTCGGATGGCGCGCGGCGGGCATGCCCTTCGCCGAGCGGGGCCGTCGCACGGACGAGGCGCTGCGCCTGCTGCCCGACCTGGTCGCCGGGCGGCCGACCGTCCTGCCGGACGGTACCGAGGTGACCCTGGCGCCGGGCGCGACCATGCCGCCGGTGCTGGTCGCGGGTGACGGCGCGCGCGCTCGCCGCCGCGCGGCCGCCTATGCCGACGGCTGGGTCGCCATCGGGCTCGAGCCCCGTCAGGTCCGCGCCCATGTGGACGAATTGACCGCGCTCGCCGCCGAATACGATCGGGGACCGCTCGCCGTGACGATCGTGGCGCCGCCTTTGGCCGCCGATCCCGGCCAGGCGTCGGAGCAACTGGCCGCCTATGCGGAAGCTGGCGCGGAACGCGTCGTCTTGGCCCCGTCGGGTGCCGAGTGGCAAGCCGGTTACGAGTTCGCCGCGAAGATCAAAGAACAGCTTTGATGCCGGCTCTCACCCGGTGCACAGCAATCCCAGCCCGAGGCCGAGCAGCACCGTCGCGATCACCGAGTCCAGCACCCGCCAGGCGAGCGGACGGGTGAACAGCGGACCGAGCAATCGCGCTCCGAAGCCCAACGCGGTGAACCAGAGCACGCTGGCGAGCATCGCCCCCGCGCCGAGGAACCAGCGATCCGGGCCCGCGTAAGCGCCGGCGAAGGAACCGAGCAACACGACGGTGTCCAGATAGACGTGCGGGTTGAGCCAGGTGAGCGCCAGGGCGGTGAGCACCGTCGCGCCGAGCGCCGCGCCGGCCCGCCCCGGGTCGGCGCTCAGCGCGGCGTTGCCGAACGCCCGGCGCGCCGCCAGGACCGCGTAGCCGATCAGGAACGCCGCACCCGCGTAGCGGGCCACCACGAGCACTTCCGGCGCGGACTCCACGACCACGCCGAACCCGCCGATCCCGGCCGCGATCAGCACGATGTCCGACACCGCGCACACCGCGACCACCGCGGGCACGTGCCTGCCGCTGATGCCTTGGCGCAGCACGAACGCGTTCTGCGCGCCGATCGCGACGATCAGCGAGAGGCCGAAGCCCAAACCGGACGCGGCCGCCACCGCCGCGGAGGAAACACTCACGTCCAGCGACGCTATGGCCGCGAGTCCAAGTCAGGCAAGCTAAAGATTCTTAGCTATCATTAGACTTTCTTGATATGGACCCGCAGCTCGACCAGCTCCGCGCGCTCGACGCCGCGATCACCGAGGGAACCTTCGAGGCGGCCGCGCGGCGGTTGAGCGTCACGCCGTCGGCGATCAGTCAGCGGATCAAGGCGCTGGAGGACGACGCCGGCCGGATCCTCGTCCAGCGCACGAAGCCGGTGCGCGTCACCGAATCCGGGCTGGCCGTGCTCCGGTTGGCCAGGCAGATCCGTTTGCTCACCGCGGATACCGCACGCGAACTCGGCGCAGAGCCCTCCGACGGTCCGATCCGGGTGCCGATCGCGGTCAACGCCGACTCGCTGGAGACCTGGGTGCTGCCCGCGCTGGGCCGCGCGCCGCACGGAGTGTGCTTCGAGATCCACCGCGAGGACGAGGAACACACCACGCGGCTGCTGCGGGACGGCACCGTGATGGCGGCGATCACCTCGACGGCGCAACCGGTGCAAGGCTGCAAAGTCGATCGCCTCGGCGCGATCCGCTATCGGCCGATGGCCAGCCCGCGGTTCGCCGACACCTGGTTCGCGGAAGGCGCGACCGCCAAGTCCTATGCCGCGGCGCCGGTGGTGCTGTTCGACCGGAAGGACGACTTGCAAGACCGCCTGTTGCGCAAGCGCAGTCGCAAGCCGCTGGATCCACCGCGCCATTACGTGCCCTCGTCCACCGGATTCGCCGAGGCAGTCCGGCTCGGGCTCGGCTGGGGCATGCTGCCGGACCTGCAGACCCGGGACGATCGAGCCGGCGGCCGTCTGGTCTCGATCGATCCCGGCGTCGTGATCGACGTCCCGCTCTACTGGCAGCAGTGGCGCCTGGACTCTCCCGCCCTGAGCGCCGTCGCCGCCACCATCGCCGCGGAGGCGGCGAACGCGCTGCGCTGACGGCGACGAATATCCCGCCCGCCAACATCTTCGGGTATTCGACACCGCCGGGCCGGGGTGCGAGCCCCCGACCCGGCGGGTCCGTATCCGAGAAGGCGCGACCGTGGGCACGGTAGCACCGCCAGTTGTTCGGAGCCCCGCACGAGTCGGATGGGCTGCTCGCGTCAACTGTCCCGCGCAGGCGCGGTGGGGGCCTACGACACCGGGCCGGTCGAGTACCTCGTATTCCGCCGCATCCGGACGCGACGGGGTAGTTTGATCTTCGCAACGCCGACCACAGCTTCAGCGCCATCCCGCACCCCATTCGAGATGCACAGGAGTTCACCTTGGCACGGCACCGTCGCCCGCACCGCTCACGCACCCGCGGCGCTCTCGCCGCCGCCGCAGCGCTCGGCACCCTCTGCACCGGTGTCGGTCCCGACGCGGCCGCACGCCCGATCGGCCCCTACGACGTCGGTGGAGCGATCGAGGTGGAATACGACCAGGCCGGAGGACCCGCGTTCTTCGGCGACCCGGTCACACCCGAGTCGCCCGCGGCCCGCGGCGGCCGCTACCAAGCGTTCGCGCGCGGCTCGTCCATCTACTTCCATCCCGACAGCGGAGCCCATCAGGTCGGCGGCGCGATCCGCGACAAATGGGGCAATCTGGGTTTCGAGAACGGGGCGCTCGGCTACCCGGTGGCCAGGGAAGCGGCGACGCCGTCGAAACCCGGCAGCTTCAGCGTCTTCCAGAACGGCTCCATCTACTGGTCCCTCGGCACGGCGGCGCACCAGATCGGCGGCGTGATCCGCGACAAGTGGGGCTCCTACGGCTGGGAGAGCAGCCCGCTGGGGTTCCCCATCACCGACGAATCCCCCGCCCGCGCGGGCAACGGCCGCTACAACCTCTTCGGCGGCGGCGCCATCTATTCGTCCGCGCGCACCGGCCCGCACGTCATCTGGGGAGCCATCCGCGAGTCCTGGGAAGCCGCCGGCGGCGAAGCGGGCCGCTACGGCTACCCGACCAGCGACGAATACGACTTCCAGAACGGCAAAGCCCAGGATTTCGAAGGCGGCCGCATCACCTGGAATCCCTAGCCGGGCCGCCGCTCTGCGGCGGATTCGCGCGGCACGTCCGGCAACCCATCGCTCTGCTGATGAGTCGAGGAGTGCTGACGCCGTGAATTCCGGGCAATCCGGATAGCGGAGCGGTTCGCAACGGTCCCGCCGGCGACCCCAGCTCACGCTGGGGCCGCCGCGGCCGAACCAGCCAGTGCCCGAGCTCGATCCTCAGACCCCGACCTCGAGAGGGATACTGCCACACCCCGGCGTGCGCGTCGCATCGGTGATCGTCCATCGGTACATACAGGCGCGCGTGCATGTGCATGCGCGCCGACGGTGTCGAAAAGCGTGAAAATCCAGGTGAACCAGCCGCAATTGATAACAAATACGCATCGACCAGGCAGTCTCGATATCGAACTGTTACCGATTGTCGGCATCATTCTGCCGACTTACCCTTGCCACCAAGGCATTTGGAGCTTCTCCGCGAGAATTCGGTTCCGAAGCTTCGATTTTCACGCCGGGCAGCGGAACCGGGCCGACCGACC
>NZ_BAFS01000443.1 GCF_000308415.1 Nocardia asiatica NBRC 100129
CCCACGATGGCTGCGAGGTCACGCTGGTGACCGCGATCGGCGCCGACGAGCCCGGCCTGCGGATTCTCAGCGACCTCACCGAGGCGGGGGTGTCGGTGATCGATCTGGGCATCGAGGCGCCGACCCCGGTGAAGATCCGGATGCGGGCACGCGGACAGACCCTGGTCATGGTCGACGACTCCGATCCGGCGGTGCCGGTGGGCGATCCGCCCCCAGAGGTCGCGCACGCCCTTGTCGAGGCACAAGGCGTACTCGTCGCCGACTACGGGCGCGGGGTAGCCGCCCAACCACGACTGCGAGTACTGCTGGCCACCGTGGCGCGGCGTGTGCCGGTGGTGTGGGATCCCCATCGTCACGGCCCGGCACCGACCGACGGGGTGAGCGTCATCGTCCCGAATGCGGAGGAAGCCGATCTGCTCACCGCCGAGGACGGAGCGGCCGGCGACCTCGACAGCGATGTCCGCCGGGCGCGCAGCCTTCGATCACGATGGCGATGCCAGTACGCGGTGGTCACCCGAGGCGCCGATGGCGCTGTCCTGGTCGGCGCCGACACCGATCCCGCGCACGTATTCCCGGCCCCACGCCGGGAGCAAGGCGATACCTGCGGGGCGGGTGATCGGTTCGCCGTGAGGCTGCTCGGTGAACTGATCGGTAATCGCACAATGTCGACAGCTGTGCAACGCGCCGTCACAGCGGCGGCCGACTACGTCGCCGGGCAACGCGCTACGGCGGGCAACCACCCGCGACCGGATGGCGCGGGTGACGGGTTCGCTGTGGCCGATCGGGTGCACGCAGCCGGTGGCCGGGTGGTGGCCACCGGCGGCTGTTTCGATGTGCTGCACGACGGGCACCGACAGCTGCTGGAGGCCGCTCGCGCCATGGGCGACTGCTTGATCGTGCTGCTCAACAGCGACGCGTCGGTGGCCAATTTGAAGGGACCGAACCGGCCGCTGGTACCGCAAGCGCAGCGGGCGGCGATGCTGACAGCATTCTCCTTCGTCGACGCGGTGCTGGTGTTCGACGAGGACACCCCGGCTGCGCTGTTGGAAAGGTTGCGTCCGCATGTGTGGGTCAAAGGCGGCGACTACGGAGCGACCGAACTACCCGAAACGGCCGTGGTGCAACGTCATGGCGGCCAAGTTGTCGTCGGCCCGTACCTGGAAGGGGTGTCGACGAGCGAGCTGATCGAACGCGCTGTCGCCGGGCGGGTGATGCAGCCATGACCCGCTCCGTGCTGGTCACCGGGACGGCCGGGTTCATCGGCGGGCATGTTGCCACCGGTCTGCATGCGGCCGGGTGGACGGTGACCGGAGTCGACCAGAATCCCGCGGCTACGGCGTGGCCGTGGGAATCGATCACCGTGGACGCTGCCGACCCAGCTGTGCTGGCTCGGATCGCTGGAGGGGAGTTCGCGGTGGTCGTGCACCAGGCAGCGGTCAGCGACACCCTCGCCGCAGATGACGAGCGGTTGCGGTGGGCCAACGCCACGGTGCCGCTGCGGCTGGCTCGCGCATGCACCGACTCCGGGACACGACTGGTGTATGCCTCCTCGGGCAGCGTGTACGGCGTGGTGCCGCACGGGGCGTCGTCCCGCGAATCCGACACCGAGGATCGTGGGCGCTGCTCGGGCCCCCTGAATTGTTACGCGAAATCCAAACTCGTCCTGGATCAGTCGATGCTGCGCCGCGCGGCGGTGTTCGGCCTGGATTGCGTGGGGTTGCGCTACACGAACGTCTTCGGTCCCGGCGAGGAATCCAAAAGCTCGATGGCCTCGATTCTGTGGCAGATCGTCACGGCCGTGGCGGCGCGGCGGCCGGTCCGGTTGTTCGACGACACCTTGACCGCCGCGCGGGACTACCTGCCGGTGCAGGTGCTGGTGTCGACGCTGGTGCGGCTGCTCGATACCCCGCAGGTCGCAGGCGTCTACAACCTCGGTTCCGGGACCGCGATCCGGTTCGAGACCTTGCTGGGCTGGTGTACGGAGTGGGCGGGCGCACCGGTGCCGCTGGTGGGGGTGCCGAACCCGATCCGTGACCGCTACCAGTACTGGACGTGCGCCGATATGCGGCGACTGCGCGCCGCGTTGCCTGGCCTGGAGCCGGTGGACACCGAGGTGATCCACCGGTACGCCCGCGACCTGTTCGACCACGCCCGCGCCGAAACCTTCGGCGTCGGCGAGCTTGTGAAGTCCCTGTGATCGGAGGAAACGCAATGTCTACCAGCACAACCGGCGTGCTCGCTGGCGAGAAGGCGCTACGCCACCGGCTCACGGCCTTGTCGCGGTCGCTGCGCGAGGTGACCGCGGTCGAGCACCTCCAAGAGCCGCGGTACATCAGCTACGACACCGTCCGCGATGCCGACGGCACCACCTACGGCCGCAAGAAGGCGATCCTGATGTCGGGCGGCTGTTCGGTGCCGACCTGCACCATGTGTCCGTTCACCAACTACAACAACTTCGGCCTGCACGGCGCGAACCCCCGGGGCTTGCGCGAGCAGGTCGCCACGCTGCTGGCACGCACCGATGACGAGCCGGACTACGACATGCTCGCCCTCTACAACGACGGGTCGTTCTTCGCCCGCCGCGAGGTACCGGCCGAGGTCCAGCTCGATATCGCCCGCCGCGTCGCGGTCACTGGTGTGCGCCGCCTGGTCGTCGAAAGCCTGCCCCAATTCCTCACGCCCGAGACCCTGGCACCTTTCGTCGAGGCCCTCGGCGATGTCGAGCTCGAGGTGGGAATCGGGTTGCAATCGGCCGACCGGCTGGTCCGCGAAACCCTGGTCAACACCCGAATCACCCGTGAGTCGTTCGAAGACGCGGTGGCGTTGATGCAGGCACACCACGTAATTCCCAAGGTGTACCTGATGATCAAGCCCCCGTTCCTCACCGACGGCGAGGCCATCACCGACGTGATCTCCTCCACCGAGTACGTGGCCTCGCTCGGCATCGGCGGAGTCACCGTGTGCCCGACGAGGCTGGCACCGAACACCGTGGCGTGGTGGCTCTACCAACGCGGGCACTACCAGGCGCCGAACCTGTGGACCGTCGTCGACGCCGTGCGCGGCGCGCACGCCAAAGCGGCGGTGCGGGTGGCCTGTATCAACATGCGCGGCACAGACTTCGACTCGGTGTACCCGGACTCCTGCGAGCGCTGCGCGAACGGCATCGTCGACGGGCTGGTGTCCTACAGCGTCACCGGTGACCTCGCCGATTTGCCCGTCACCTGCGACTGCCGGCCTGACATACGAGCGGTCGACCTCGACCATGACGCGATCCTTGCCCGCACCGCGGCATCCCTCGACGTCGGCGAGGCCACCCCGTGAAACCGCCACCTACCATCGCCGAACCACCACCAGGGTCGCACCTGCCGCAGATTCTGGCTGCTGCGCACGCTCGGCATGGCCCCGTCTTTGGTGTCGGCTCAACGACGGGGCCGCCGACGGTGTTCTGCATCGGGCCGGACTCGGTGCGGGAGATGTTCGACCAGGAACGCGCAGGCACGCTGAGGGTGTACAACACTGCGGCGGTGCAGGCGCTGTTCCGCAGAGCGGTGTTCACCCTCCACGGTGCCGAACACCTGCGGGCGCGCAGTTTCCTGTCGACCGGGTTGCGCCACGGTGCGGTCACCGCCTACCTGCCGACAATCGGCGCTATTGCGCACCGCCATGTCGCCCAATGGGCCACCCTGCCGACCATCGAGCTCTATCAGGCGGCGCGCGACTACACGATGGCAGTGTGCCTGGCCGCGATCATCGGCCTGGCCGTCGACGACCCCATCGCACAGCGGGTGCCGGACCTGTTCGACCGATTCGTCGCCGGAACCGAACTCCCACCGACCCGCACGACCGGCAGCGACCCGGCATACGCCGCCGCACTCGCCGCCGCCGAGGAACTGCGCGCCCTGCTCGAATCGCCCGCAGTGCGCATAGAGGGCAGGGCCGAGTCGGTGACCTCGAAGCTGGTCGCCGCCGGTCACGCCCCGGGCGGAAGCTTGGCTGATCATCTGCTGGCCCTGCTGATCGCCGCGCGAGAAACCACCGCCAGCCTGGTTACCTGGTTGCTGGTCGAGTGCGCGCTCGACGACCAGCTCGCCACCGCGCTCACCGCTGAAGCCCGCAGTCTGGTCGAGAACCCGTTGCAGGTGCTCCAGCACGGCGCTATCCCGCAGTTGCGGCACGTGCTGACCGAGTGCACCCGAGTCCATACACCCAACACGATCGCGACCCGGCGGGCCACTACGCCGGTGACGCTCGGCGGCTATCTGGTCCCAGCAGGCTGGCACGTCGCCTACAGCGCTCCCGTCACCCACCTTCTACCGCAGGAATATCCGGACCCGGAAGCGTTTTGCCCGCAACGCTTTCGCAGTGCCGAGGGCAGGCGCCGCGCCGCGGGGCTGCTCGCGTTCGGACGCGGCCCGCACGCCTGTGCAGGTCGCGGGTTCGCCGAGGCCACGACACTGTTGCTGGCGGCGGCTGTGCTGGCCGAACACTGGATCGACCTGCCGGCCCGACGACCAGAGGTCGGCCGATTCCAGCCGGTCCGGGCGCCAGCGGGGCCGGTCGAAGCCCGCATACGCACAAGGGAGGTGGCTGGCCGGTGAACATCGACGACATCGTCGACCGGCTCGCCCGGTTCGAAACCGCGACAGCAGCCCGGCTTCATCTGATCGCCAGCGAGAACCAGATGCCCGCCGACGCCCGGCTGCCGTATGTGAGCGCTGCCGCCGTCCGCTACTGCTTCGGCAGCGCCGAGGACACGCACTGGGCGTGGCCTGGACGCGACGAACTCGCCGAGCTGGAATCGGTAGCGGCCCACGCCATCGGAGAACTCCTCGGCGCCCAGCATGTGAACACCAAACCCGTCTCGGGATTGTCGGCGATGACGGTGGCGCTCTCGGCGCTGGCCGGGCCGGCACACACCGTGCTCAGCCTCGCCGAAGCCGATGGCGGTCACGGCTCGACACAGTTCGTCGCACACAGGTTCGGGTTGAACTGGCAGCCCCTGCCCGTCGACCCAGCCACTATGGGCGTCGACCTCGAGCTGCTGGCCTCCCAGGCCCGCCGGACCAGCGGGCCCGTGCTGGTGTACCTCGACTCGTTCATGGCGTTGTTCCCCCATGACATCGCCGGCATCCGGGCCGCGGTCGGCGAGGACGCGGTGATCCATTACGACGGCTCGCACACCCTCGGCCTGATCGCGGGCGGCGCGTTCCAGAACCCCCTAACCGAAGGCGCCGACAGCCTCGGTGGCAGCGTCCACAAGACCTGGCCCGGTCCGGTCGGCAAGGGCATCGTGGCCACCAACGATCCGAACCTCGCCCACCAGATCGACACCCACGCCGCCGGATGGATATCGCACCATCACCCCGCCGACGTCGCCGCGCTGGCGATCTCGACGGCATGGATGACCGCCCATGCCACCCACTACGCGACCGCGACCGTCACCCACGCCCGCCGCCTGGCTTACGCCCTCGCTGCAGAGGGGTTCACCGTGTGCGCGGCCGACCACGGATACACCCGATCACACCAGGTGTGGATCGACATCGCTCCCACGTGCCCGGCTGATACTGCCTCACGGCTGCTGTATGAGGCCAGGATCGTCGTCAACGCCATCCCGTTGCCCTACCTGCCCGAGCCCGGCCTGCGGCTGGGAGCACAGGAACTGACCTTCGCCGGTCTCGACGCCGCGGGTTTCGACGAACTCGCCGCGCTCATGGCGCGCGTACTCATCCACCGCGATCACCCTGAACAGGTCGCCCGCAACGTCGCAGACCTGCGCATCCGCTACGGCATCGGCGACGCCGCTGCGGCCGACCATACGGCGCAGGAGGTGCTGCGCCGAGCGTGGCGGCAGGAAGAGAGGACTTCATGAACGCCACTGATCTGCCACTGACCACCAGCGACTTCTTCTGGCGACCCGACTGTCGTCATTTCATCGGCGGCCTGCCGTGCAAGCACTGGCGTCCTTGCCCAGGGTGCACACTGTATGACCCGGTGACCCACCGCATCCTGATCGTGATGCTCAAACGGATGGGCGACATGCTCATCGCCTCCCCACTACCGGCCCGCATCAAAGCCGAACACCCCGGCGCACACATCACCTGGCTCGTCGGCGCCGAATCCGCCCCCATCGTGGAGATGATCCCGCACGTCGACCGCGTCCTGACCTGGGAGACCGAGACCGCCCACACAGTGCTCGCCGAACACTACGACGCCGTCTACAGCTTCGAACGCCACCCCGCCGTGGCCGGGCTCGTGCCCCGGATCAGCGCCGAGCACCACGCCGGCCTCGCCTACGGCGGCGAGAACAACAGCCTCTATCCGATCGGCACAGCGGCCCGGCACTTCTTCGCCATGAACACCTGGAACGACTTCCGCACCAGCGGAAACAGTAAGACGTGGACCGAGCTGTACTTCGAGGTCGCCGGCTACATCTACACCGGCGAGCCCTACCAGCTGTCGGTGCCGGACGCGGCCAAAGCCCGCGTCGCCGCGCGGCTAGGTACCAGCGGCGGCTGGGTCTGCCTTAACGTCGGCGGCTCCAAGACGACCAAGCTGTGGCCCACCGGTCACTGGGCCGACCTCGGGCGGCGACTGCTCGGCGACGGGCACCGGCTGGTCATCACCGGCGGCCCCGCCGACGCCCGCACCTGCCACCAGCTGTTACGAGAACTGGACACCGGAGTGGGCCGAGTGCGTCACGACGCCATGACCCTGCAGGAATTCGCCGCGGTCCCGGACTTCTGCGACGCGATGGTGACCGGCGACAGCCTCGGATTCCACCTCGCCCTCGCCTACGACCTGCCGGTGGTGCTGCTCCTGGGCCCGAGCAACGGCGCCGAAGTCATCCCCAAACACGCCGACAATGTCACCGCGCTGCGGTCGACTCTGCCGTGCTCCCCGTGCGCACACCGGGTCACCTGCGGCGGGATCGGCGGCTGCATGGACACCATCACGGTCGCCGACGTCCATGGCGCGGTCCGCAACTCACTGTCCACAGCCGCCGTGCGGGAGGGCTGACCGCGTGGGATACGTGCTCGGGCTCGGCGGCCCCTACCATCACGACGCCTCCGCCTGCCTCGTCGCCGACGGCCAACCCGTCGCGTTCGCCGAAGAGGAACGGTTCTCCCGAATCAAGCATCACCGCGATTCCCGCTCGGCCGCCTCCTCGGCCGCATGGTGCCTGGCCCAGGCCGGAATCCGGTGCGGTGATATCGACGAGATCGCGGTGGCCTGGAACCCGTACTGGCCGAACCCCGCCGATGAGATCACCGACCCAGACCTAATCGCTGAACTCCTCGGACCGCTCGGCACCGGCCCGGAAAGACCACGTCGACTGACCATCGTCGGCCACCACCTCGCCCATGCCGCCAGCGCCTTCTACCCCGCAGGTGTCGCCGACGCCGCGGTCATCGTGGTCGACGGCTCCGGCGACGGTGTCTCCACCAGCATCCATCACGGAACCCGAGCCGGTCTGCGATGCCTGCGAACCTTCCCGTTCACACAATCACTGGGCTGGTTCTACCAATTCGCCACCGAACACGCCGGGCTCGGCGACTGGACCCACGCAGGCAAACTGATGGGCCTGGCCGCCTACGGAAAACCGACCATCGACCTGAACTTCCTGCACCCCACCCGCGACGGCTACCACCTCGACCTCACCCCCTACGGCCTCGCACCCGAGGCCGACCACACCGCCGGCTACACCGACCTCACCTACTACCGAGCCCTGCGCCACGCCTACCGCAAGGCATTCACCGACGCCGGAATCCCGCGCCAAGCACCAAGATCGGACGACGCCCACCAAAGCCTCGCCGCCGACCTCGCAGCATCGGCCCAATTCCTGCTGCAACGCTGCCTGATCAGCGTCGTCTCCACCGCTCTGGAGGAAACCGGCGCGACCGCGCTGTGTCTGGCCGGCGGTGTTGGGCTCAACTGCACCACCAACGGCATCCTCGCCCGCACCCCCGACACCGACACCTTGTTCGTGCAACCGGCCGCCGGTGATGCCGGATGCGCTCTCGGCGCAGCCCTGGAAGTCGCGCACCGCCGCGGTGACCACACAGTGCCCGGTCCTCGCCAAGCACACGCCTTCTTGGGTCCGGCCTACGACAACCACGCCATCGAGACCGCCCTGCACGATGCCGGCGCGAACTTCACCACCCCACCCGATATCGCCGCGACCGCCGCCCGCCTGATAGCCGAGGGCAAGGTCATCGGCTGGCACCAGGGCCGCGCCGAAGCCGGTCCACGGGCACTCGGTGCCCGCAGCATCCTCGCCGACCCCCGCACCACCAGACTGCGCGACCGCATCAACCGCGACATCAAACACCGCGAACTCTGGCGGCCCCTCGCACCGAGCATGCTCGACCCGACCGGCTGGACCACCACACCCGACGGCCCGGCAGAATTCATGATCGTCGCCCACGAGGCCACACCCCGAGCACGCCAACAGATCCCCGGCGTCGTCCACGCCGACGGCACACTGCGCCCACAACACGTCGACCCCGCACACCAACCGGAATACGCCCGACTCCTGCACGCCCTCGAAGCCGAGACCGGGATCGGCGTCGTATTGAACACCAGCTACAACGGCCCCGGCGAACCGATCGTCGACACCCCAGCCGACGCACTCGCCAGCGGCGCCCGACTCGGCCTGGACGCCCTCGTGATCGGCGACTACCTCGTCACCACACCACCATCGGCACCCACCCATCAACAGCACCGACCACCGAGAAAAGGATCATGACCAGCGTGACCGACACCGACTCGATTGCCCTCACAGACCGAGTCCGCGCCCGCTACGGCGACGCGGTACACATCGGCGCCGACTGCGACATCGCCGACGACGTCGACTTCGTCGTCGACACCGACGCCACCATCACCATCGGTGACCGTGTCAGCATTCGCCGCGGCACGACCCTGCAAGCCAACACCGGCGGACACATCACCATCGGCGACGACACCGCCCTCGGCGAGAACGTCGTCCTGTCCGCCATGACCCGCATCCACATCGGACGCGGCGCAGGAATCTCCAACATGGTCGACATCCACGACCACAACCACCGCGCCCGCACCCCCGACACCCTCACCCCGGGTGAGCCCATCACCCCGTGGGCCAGCGGATTCGACACCGCTCCAGTCACCATCGAGCCCGGCGCGATCGTCGCGAACAAAGTCTCGATCACCGCCGGCGTCACCATCGGCCAAAACGCCCGCATCGGCGCCAACGCCGTCGTCACCGCATCCGTGCCGCCGAACACCACCGCCGTCGGCGCGCCCGCCCGCGTCACCGCCCGCCACCCCGGACCCCTCGACCCCGAACACCCCCGACCCCAACTGCGGATCGGCTGGTTCGGAACATCCCTGATGGAACACTACGAAGCCCACAACCCCCGCCTCGCAGTCCAAGCCGATCTCCCCGAGATCGGCGAACAGATCACGGTCACCGAATGGCGCAAACGCGGCTACGTCCATGTCCTGACCACCGGATGGTCCACCCGCTACCCATGGATCACCTTCACCACCGACAACCACGGCGAAGGAGGAGCAACCAGCCGCGACGTCCTGACCAACCTCCGAGCCGCAGTCGACGCCGGCGGCCGATGGGACCTCGCCGTCCTCGGAGTCGGCCTCAACGACGTCTGGCGACACCACCAAGGCCGGATGAGCGAAGCAGTCGGCATCGGCGAATACGACACCAACATCCGCACCGCCCTCGGGCTCCTCAGCGCCTGCGCCCGCCGGATCGTCGTGATCGGTGAACCCCCGATCGGCTGGGACCCCACCATCGACGTCGCCGCCGCCAACGGCGATCTGACCGAATACAACCAGCGCGCCCGCCGCGCCGCCGCCGACCACGACGCGGTCTTCGTCGACATCTGGGACGACATCACCTATGTCGCCACCTGCTTCGGATGGTCACCCGCCACCCCCACGGCCCCAGCCGCCGAAGCACCCAGCGTGTGGGCCGACGGAGTGCACCTCTCCGAACAAGGCGACGAAACCGTTCGACACATCACCGACCAAGCCATCACCGCCCACCGAGTCCTCGATGGCCTGCTCACCCTCGACAGGCTCGACCGCGCGACCGCGGCTCGGGAATACGCCCAGTGACCCTCGCCCACCCGGCGATCAAGACCATCGCAGACGTTATGCGAAGTGCGGACCCTCCTCGCGTCGTCTTCTGCGATTGGCACGGAGTGCTGTGCCGGAAACCGTTCTGGCACAGCATTACCGACGATCCGGATCACTCCCTTTACGCTGTTCTGAATCGAGAACTGGACCGGCTGTTCACGACAGGCAATCGGGAGGGCCGCGAATGGATGTGCGGAAAGCGCAGCTCCCGCGACATCCTCACCAACCTCGCTGCCACGCACTCGGGCCTCGATGTTGACCAGCTCCTGACGCAACTCGCACACGACATCGCCCACATGCCCGTAAACCAGTCGCTTCTCCGAGCACTGCGTGACGCCCGGTACCACTCGACCGTTGTCCTGGCGACCGACAATATCGACGCGTTCACCAGCACCTTTCACGCCGTCACGTCCAGTCATAACGAACAACCATCAGGCACGGAGACGCTGAAAGAGGCTGCCGCCGTATTCGACGACATCATCAGCTCGAGCGACACCGGCGTACTGAAATCCGAAGACCCTGAAGCCTTCTTCGGCTCCTGGCTGACCACCGCAGGGCTCTCCTTCGGCGAGGCGCTTCTGATCGACGACCGCGCCGACAACTGCGCGGCATTCGAACGATGCGGCGGTGCCGCCATCGAATGGACCCGATATCGGCTGGAAGAGCTGTCCGCCTGAACGAGCCACCGTAGACCTGCTGCCAAATGCAAACCGGAGCGTTCAACCGAGCAGCAGCAAGAACACGAAGCATCAGAAGAGAGCCGACGACCGATGGCCGGTGGATTGATCGGCCACCGGTCGAAGCCCTCTGATTTCTGTGTGGCAGGCCAGCCCCTACTTCAGCGCTTGCAGGGCGGTATGTACCTCAGCGACCTCGTCGAGCAGCATGTCGAGACGGTCGAGCAGGTCCGCCCGCCGTTGATGGGTGCTCACAACAGGCAGTTCCGAAGCCTCGCTGGTGCCGACTTCGGAGCGGTCGAGCGGCTGGTCCGTCGCCGGGGTCGTGCCCTGGTCTTCTCCGAAGATTGTGCTGCATAGTTGGCGGACACGTTCTTCGTCGTTGCGGGAGAAGCGCCACGCTTCACCATCCGAGGTGGGTGTGCCACCGAGTTCGTCCGCCGCGTCGTGGAAACGGCGGTCGTATGGTGCCTCGACTTCGACCTCGGACCCGACCGAGATGATTACACTTTGCATTGCGGAGCCCTTTCTCCGTACCTGCCCCGGTCTGGTGTTGGCCCACCAGCCGGGGCGTCTCAATTCTGGCGGATACGACGCTATATGTGCGCCCGGAGACCATCAATAGGTAATTCAGCGAAAAGATTTCCACAGCAATATTTTTCGCGAGTCCATCGGAAAACAATTTAGGGATTGGTCCTACACTTGGCGGTTACTCAGCTACCTGCGGATATGAATTCTTCGACGCATGGTGGTTCAGTTCGTGCCGTCGGCAGCCAAGGCGGCGCGGATGAGGCCGGCGAGTTCGACTGCCTGCTCCAGAGACCAGGACAGTATTCCGTTTTCCGCCATCAGGGCATGGAATTGCTGTTCGCGGTAGGGCACTCCAGGTGGTAGGGCGGCAACGTGCCAGTGGAGGTGAGCGTTGCCCTGTTGGCTGCCGAGACTGGCGATATATAGCCGTTCGGTGGGGACCACCGTTTGCAGTGCTCTCCCAACGCGGCGAACCATTCTCATCAGTCGCAGATATTCGTCTTCGTCCAGGTCGTCAACCACATGCTCATGGTGATGTTTCGGCGAAACGAGCACGTAGCCGGGCAGGGTCGGATACCGGGACAGGAACGCGATGTTCTCATCGTCCTCAGCAACGATCTGCTCAAGCTTCGAGTCGTGCTGTCCCGCGACGATGGCGCAGATGAAGCACGGTTTCGAGCGAACCCGCCGTTCATAGTCGTCGATGTCGAACGAGATGCGTTCCATGACAACGATTCTGCGCCGATCCTGCTCACGAAGGCGCCGGAACGGCACGATAATTACGCGGCGCGGTGCCGCCTGATCGGGGTGGTCGCGGTGAGCAGAAGGAGCTGAATCAATGATGTTCGACGACAAGTTGGGCGAGTTCCAGCAATGGCAGGCCAGCCCATGGGGCAGGCTGCGGTACACGGTGGCGATGGCGAACCTTGTCCGGCACCTGCCCGCCGAGCGAGGACTGGAGATCCTCGATGTCGGTGGTGGCAATGGTGTGGAAGCGGTTGAACTCGCTCGACGCGGACACCACGTCACCATCGCCGACCCCTCACCCCAGTCCCTCGCCGAAGCGAACACGATCGCCTCCGAGCGTGGCGTCCGCGACCACATCACCACATACCCGGCCGATATCGACTCCCTCGGCGCCACGCTGGGCACCGACGGCTTCGATGTCGTGCTACTGCATAACGTGCTTCAGTACCTTCCGGAGAGGGAACGCACCGCAACCATGCTGGCGGACCAGCTTCGGCCGGCTGGGGTGCTGTCGCTGATAGCACCCAACGCTGACACCGACCCACTGCTGAGTGCGGTGCGTGGCCTGGATCTGGACGAAGCACTGTGGCTGCTGGATAGCCCCACCCGGTACAGCGGCGCGTACGACACCAGAACTCACGCCTGCTATGCCGACCGGGTCGCGGCGGACCTGCGCACGGCGGAGCTGAGCGTTATCGGGAGGTACGGCATCCGCTGTGTCTGCGACCTCATCGTCGACGACTCCCGCAAGTCCGACCCGGATTTCTACAGCAAGCTCGAGCGGCTGGAACTCACCTTGTCCCACCGCGCTCCGTACACCCATACCGCACGGTTCTTCCACCTCATCGCAGCCCGCGCACAGTAGATGCTCCGCACGGCGTACGTCCCGAGGCGTTCGCCGAGCCTCTCGTCCGCACGATGCGCTGCGGAGAGCGTGGGAGGCTGGGGGCCGTGACCGAATCCTTCTCCTGTCCGATTGTCGCTACGGTAACGCCGTACCAACGTGGCGGTCACCTGGATCTTTCGGCGTTGAGCGACTATCTGGATCTGATTGGGGCTGCGGGTGTCGAGACGGTCCTGGTCAACGGAACCACCGGGGAATTCGCCAGTCTGACGGTGCGCGAGCGGATCCAGGTCGCCGAGCACTGCCGAAGCAGGTGGAGCGGTGTCCTGGTCGTGCACGTGGGTGCATGCGCGGTCGGTGATGCCGTGGAATTGGCGCGCCACGCCAGCGACTTCGCCGATGCGCTGGCGGTGATGAACCCGTTCTTCTTCGCCGAGGCTGCCGAAACCGGGATCGGGGCCTACTTCCGCGCAGTGTTGCCGCACTGCCTGCGCCCGACACTGCTGTACAACTTCCCACGCCACACCCAGGCACCAATCCCACCGCGGCTCGCCGCGCAGCTGGCCGGAGAGTTTCCGCAGCTGACCGGGATCAAAGACTCCGGGAAGGACCGCTCATTGACCTACGAGTATCAGCAGATCGGCCCCGACTTCCGGGTGTATCTCGGTGACGACCGGATCGGGGCCCGGATCGCGGAGATCGGGGCGGCCGGGGTGGTCACCGGCGCCGGAGGGCCGGTCGCGGAGCTGCCGGTAGCGGTCGCAGCGGCGGTGGCGGCCGGTGACATCGAGCGTGCCCAGGCCCGGCAACACGAATTCGACCGCTACACCGACGCCCGTAAACGACTACCCATCAGCGATGTCGCCTTCGCCAAAGCCGCGGTGTCGACCCGGCTGCCCGGGTTCCCGACCCTAGTCCGGCCACCGCTGACCTCAGCATCACCCGAACATGCGCGAGAGATCCACACGGTCATGAGATCGATACTTCCGCTACTCCACCGTGACAACCCGGCGTACTGATCAGAATCCGGTTCAGTTTTCGATCACGAGATCGCACACTGTGCGGGCCAGTTCCCGAACTCCGGAATCGAGAACACCGGACCGATACCCAGTCCAGTCCGCCAACTTGGGTGCGTCGCGGGCAGAACCCCGTGCGATCATCCGCTGTCGAACCTGTTCGGTGGGCGAGTCTATCCACACGGTCACGACCGGCAGGTCCGCCTCAGCTTCGGTGTGCTGTCGCATGAAAACTCCCAACGGAAGTCCTGCGGCGCCTGCCGCACGCATGGTCGACAGGAACGGTGCGTCCAGCACCACCGGGTGGTGGGTGGCCACGGTCAGGCCGGTACGGATGAGGCTGTCGTAGATGCCCGGCGCAACGACCTCGCGGTAGGTGTCGGAATCGCGATCGAACGGATCGCCGGTCAGCCGCGTCATTACCGACTCCTCCAACGCCGGTGCGAGTGTGTCCTTGTCCAACACGACCGCGCCCATCCCCGCGGCGAGCCACCGCGCGGCCGAGGACTTGCCTGATGCGGGGAATCCGCAAATCACCATCGCACCAGTGCTCCGGATCGGTGCCGCCGCCTGGTCGAGCTGCTCGCAGACCAGGGCGGCCAGGGACGTCGACTGCTGTTCTTTCATCACCGATGGACTCCATCACACTTGCTTGCGCTGGCGAATTCAAGCCGCGTGCTGGTCACGTTGCGGGAACCGGTGTGCGTGCGCGGTGGGCGCGAACACGGCATTTGCCGGAGCAGTACAGTGCTGGTCTGCCACCGCGGCGCTGTTTCAGTGGCGCCGCGCACCCCGGTGCGGCGCAGATCCCAAGACGGTTCGGGCGACCTTCGGCAAGGCCGGGCCGTTCGGCCGGCGTCGGCGGTAGGGTGTGGCAGCCGTCCCGGTGTACTGGCCACTGGCTTTCGGTGCGCCACAGCTGGCGGTGGGTGCCGTGGTCGTCGACCTCGTAGGGTTGATAGCCGAGCCGAGCCAGTTCGGCGGCGTCGAGTCCGCGTTCGCGATGGAAGGTGTTGATGGTCGAGGCGCCGATGGCGCTGCGAATCTGGAAGCAGGGGCGTCCAGGGTGCGCGCCGCAGCGTAGGCACGGCTGGTCCATTTCGCCGTAGAACCCGCGCCAAAGCTCGCCGGTCACAGGCATGCTTGTGGCGAGGGACGCGTGTGGTTCGGCTTCATCAGGATGAAGTGGAGTCACGCTCGCGGTGACGGGATCGACCCATTCCGCGCGAACCAGGAACGGGAACCGCCTGCGTAGCTGCTTCCATGCCCCGGATGGCCGAAAGGCGTCTGTCAGCGTTGCGTGCACGTAGTCCAGCGACCGCGTGGCGGCCGTGAGCTCGGTGAGGGTGCCTTCGACCCGGACCAGTCCAGACGGCATGAGTAGAGGGACTTCGGTGGTCGAGGTCAGCCCGTCTGCGCCGAGGTCGATCATGCAGACCGATTTCGGCGGGTCGAAATCGATGGGCCGCGGGCCGAAGTCGTAGACATAGGGCAGAGGCGAGCCCGAGTAGCGGACCGCGCGGGAGACCGCGTGCGGCCAGTGTAGGTCACCGAGCGCGACATAGTCGATTCCGGCGAACACCTCGACCGGGACCGTGTGACGGCTACCGACCCGCAACCGTTCCGGACCGCGTTCGGTGGGGTCGGCCACTGGAACATGACCGACCACCACCGAACGCGCTTCCGGACGGCCCGCCAGGTCCGCACGCACTCGCGTCATCGCGGTAAGCCAGCGATCGGCGTGCGACCGGCCCGCACCACAACCGAGCGCGGATCCAGTGAACTGCAGACATGGAACCCCGTACACCGCGACAGACCCGTGCTCGTCGTCGAACAACACCGGCCTGCCGATGCCGGCCACGCTGGTCACCAAGTGCAACCCGCCTGCGGCAGAGAACACTGCTCCGGCTCCCAGACGGATCGGTGAGTCATGGTTACCTGCTATTATCAGCAGCTGCGCGCCAGCAGCTCGGATCGCGGCGAACGCGTCCTGACACACAGCAACCTCGGCCTCAGATGGATCGGTTCTGTCGTATATATCGCCAGCGACGACCACGAGATCGACTTCCCACTCCTCTACGAGTGCTGGGATCTCCCCGACGAGTATGACCCGCTGAGCGGCCAGCAAGGGCATGCCACGCATCCGGAACCCGATATGCCAGTCGGACGTGTGCAGGATCCGCATGCGCGACAGGATATTCCGCGCCACTGACAACTCTCGCGGACCGGGGTCACAGTGCCCAGGGGTACCCGCAAGGAGTTCCAGCGGTGGGCCTTCGTGCGGCAGGCGCCGGCCGTTTCGCTGCTCCGATTACCAGCCGAAGTAGCTGCGGATGAGCAATTCGTCCGGGCGTGGCTCGGGTATATGGAGGTCTTTTGGCGCGCATCCGAGGAGTGGGTGGGCGTCTGCGGTGGGGTCGGTGGGGTGGTGGAACAGGATCAATTCGATCACTGTGTCGACGTAGGCGAGCGCCGTGGTCATCAAGGTGACCGCGAAGGTGGCCAAGTCGCCGACGGTCGTCGGTTCGGCCGACAGGACCGTGGTGCTGGCCTTCCAGACGCCGAGTTTGGCGACCTGTTGCTGGGTGAGTTTCACGTCGTCGAGCAGGTCGAGGTTTACGGCGATGGTGGTAGCGCTGCCGTATCCACGGCTCGGTACCGGCCCAGTCGGCAGTACGGCCTCATGGATGTAGTTGCGCAGTGTCGAGGTGATGTAGGCGTAGGTTCTGTATTCGACGATCCGGTCCACGATCTCACCGGCGGCGTATTTCTCGACGATGTGGCTGGTGATTAGGGGCAGAGAGTGCAGGCTCTTGGGTTCGTTCCTCTTCGGTCCCCGGCCGTCGTGCAGCCGTCTGAACAGTCGGCCGAATGTGTCGAATACTGCGGTCAGGTAGAGCAGTTCGCGGTCGAATGCCTCGCTGACCCGCTCGGTGGTATCGGCGGTAGGTGTGTGCGGCCCGTTGTGGGTCGACAGTGCGGCCAGCAACTCGTCGAGCGCGCGCAGCGCGCGCTGGGCCCGTGCCGAGATCGAGCCGAGGTCGGAGACGACATCGGTGTGCCTGCCCATCAGGGCGGCCACCATCAGGTGGCGAAGATGCGGGATGTGGCTCTCGATCCCGATGTGGTAGACCCCGCTGACCGATCCGGCGCGCAGATCGTCGTAGACGATGACGCCCGTTCGGTTGTACCGCAGGCTCAGGTTTCCCGTCATGCGCAGATAGTGACCGAATATCGGTAGCAGGTCGGGAGGGGTGATCATGGCGGCGATATCGTTGTCGGCGACTTCGGGTCGGCCCGCGGTCGGCGCCTCGGTCACCACAACGTCTAGCCCGAGTTTGAGGGCCACGGCCGCCAGCGCTGCGGCGCGGTAGCGGTCTTCCTCGGTGAGGTCGGATTCTGCCGACTGTAGGGCGTCGAGGTTGGCGTAGACGCCGAAGAACGGGCACCAGCCGCCGAAGGTCTGCTCGCCTGCGGTGTAGGTGGTCACCCAGACCTGCGACGCGTCGGCGATCTTTTCCAGTTCGCCGAAGCTGTGATAGTCCACGACATGCACGATCGCGCAATCGAGGCGCTGCCTCCACGGTTCGGTCAGATCGTCGTGTTGCTCGCCGAATACGAGGAACGCGGGCTCGATTTCCGGGCGCCGTCGCAGCACCGATACGAAGTCGGCGATATCGGGCGGCTCGGCCCCCAGGGTCGACAGATCCAGGCCGACTCGCAGCGGGCCGCGTCGCCGGGACGAGTGGATACAACGGCCGATGCTCGCCATGTGGTGCACGGACATACCTCATGAAGCGATGCTCCGGCGCGTCGTGGGGCAGTACCAGCCCCTCAGTGCCGGTCACGCCGAAAGTCTCTCCCGCCACGGCAGTCCGGCGCTACATCTGTTTCGATGACAGCGCCCGGTGTAGCGGGTCGGCCTGGTGGTGGTTCGGCCAGCCGCCTGTTCTGGTTTCTCGTCGGCGGTCGCCGTGCTCCGGCGGGGCCCGGCGGCCGTCGAACCAGCCGCGGACGGCGATGAATCGGAGCTGGCCGGGCCGTCCGCGTCTCATTCGATAAAGCCCGGCTCCATCGGCCGATGGCATCTCTACCCCAGGGGCTCATCGCCACGATCCGCCACCGACCGGTCATCCGGGCCGCAGTCTCGGAACACCTCTCCTTACGAGGCGATAGCGTAGCCACCGATTACACTCGCGCTCTCCCATGAGGATCCCGCGTGGGTATTCCGCGCCGACGAAGTGCCGTCAGGACGGTGGTGTGGTTGACGTCGAGATGGTTGCCGACCCGGGCGAGTGACCAGCCGAGCTTGTAGAGATGGATGGCGGTGTCGACCTGGTCGGGGGACAGCCCGCGGCGGCGCATCGGTACCTCGTGTCGGTGGAGGATATTGCTGACTGTGCGCCGTTCGATACCGAATCGGGCAGCCAGTTCATACACGGTTGCTCCGGCCTGGTAGCCGGTGATCAGCTCCGCGACTTCATCGGCGTCGAGTTGCCGTGCCCGCCGGGGTCTGATTCTCACCACAGGCGGTGGGGCCGATGTTGTGGGGTCGGGTAGCTTCTGGATCAGGTTTTCCAGGGCTTCCGCCTGCGTTTCAGGGCTTCTACCTGCGCTTTTAGGGTTGTAGTAAGGTCCCCCAAGGTCCACAGAAACTGTCGGCGGAAGCTGGTAGGTACGGAGTCGGTATTGCCCATGGTGGTCTACCGGCTCCGCTGTCTTTTGTGGGGACTAGTTCAGGTGGGCGCGTTGGGGAGCCGCCAGCGCAGCGATAAGCGCCTTCCCGGTCTGCTGCTGCCTGCCTGTACGGCGGCGATTTGCTCAGCACGAGGGGGAAGATGCATCTGTCGAGGTGAAGCTCGCTGTGTTGACTGATGCGATTGATGGGGGAATTTGCATTCACCCATATATAGTGTGCGCTATTGCCGGTGCCGCCTGATGGCCTCAGGCCGGCTACGGTGGTGCTCCGAGGGCGCTTAGGAAGGTACGTGACAAGCTATGCATATCCGGCGAGTGGTGCTCTCCAACATCAAAGGTTTTGACAATGCCGACTTGAATTTCGTTGGTGACTCCGCGCAACTGAACGGCTGGGCTGTTATCACTGGTGATAACGGTGCGGGCAAGACGGCGTTTCTCAAGGCAATCGCACTAGCACTCCTGGGGCCGGATCAAGTCAATGCGCTGGTTCCCGACCTGAACGGTTGGATCACGGAAGGCGCTAGCTCGGGAACTATCTCTGTGGAAATTCTTCCGGATCATGACTATGACAAGACGCGACGGGGAGGATTTCCCGTATCGACAACTTTCTGGGCCGAAGTTGAAATTAAGAAAGACGGCCCGATTATGGAAATATCATCTGCCGATATATTCCGCAACAAGAAGCGAAGTGCGCTAAATGGCCCCTGGCAATCGCTGACTCCTGGCTGGTTCGCAGTCGGGTACGGTCCTTTCCGGCGTCTTTACGGTAGTTCACCAGATGCTCAGCGCCTTATGATGTTGCCCGGACGAGTTCCGCGGTTCGCAACTCTTTTCAAGGAAGATGCCACTCTGGCCGAAGGTGAAGAGTGGGTCAAGCAACTAAATTATAGGCGGCTGGAGAAAAATAGAGAGGATGAGACTACGCTCAACTCTCTACTTTCGCTTGTAGGTGATAATTTCCTGCGTCAGGGTGTTTCTATCGACGAAGTCAACTCCGACGGAATCTGGCTGCGGGACACCGCTGGTCGAAGGATGCCGCTTTCAGATATGAGTGAGGGTTATCGGTCGGCTCTGGCTATGCTGATTGATGTATTCCGGCACATGGTTGCTGTGTATGGCGTCGATGATCTCCTTGCCAAGGATGAAGAGGGACGTTCGTTCATCAATCGCCCCGGCGTTGTTATGATCGATGAAATCGATGCTCATCTTCACCCTGCATGGCAGCGTGAAATCGGGTTCTGGCTCAAGCTACACTTGCCGAAGATCCAATTCATAGTTACGACGCATAGCCCACTTGTATGTCAAGCAGCTGATGCTGGCCGTATCTATCACATGCCTTCAGCTGGCGAAGGTGCGCCGTTCATGCTGATAGCCGAAGAATATAAGAAGATCGTTTCCGGAAAGCCTGATGAAATACTCCTGACACCCGCTTTCGGCTTGCACAACACTAGATCTCCACGGGCAGTTTCGGCCCGAGAGCGGCGGGCCCGACTAGTCGCGAAGTCACGGGTTGCTGGATTGAGCCCGTCTGAAGTCGAAGAATTTGAACAACTGGAGTTGTTTACCGGTATCGCGGAGTAGTCCAATCAATGCGAAGACTTTATCGACCTTCTCTCGACTTGAGCAGCAGGCGGTTGCTGGACAGAAATCGGCGTTTATCCGGATCTAGTGAAGCAGTGAGAGAATCGTGGAATAGGTTTCGACGGTCTGCTGGTGCTACGCCAGTCATCGAGGCACTCGAAACGATGGCGGGGCCCCGGCAGCGTTGTGCTTATTGCAGCGATTCTCACGCATCGGATATTGATCACTTCGTTCCGATTGCCCATGACTTCAGTCGTGCGTTCGCTTGGAAGAACTTGCTGTGGGTTTGTACGAAATGCAATCGGCAGAAGGGAGTGCGATTCCCAAAGCGGGAAGACGGATCCGCGCTGTTGATTGATCCTTCGTGCGTCGATCCGTGGAGGCACCTTACACTCGACACGATGACGGGGTTCGTGTCGCCGCGCTACGTAGGGGATGGCTACGACGTCTTCGGCGAGGCGACTCTGTTAGTACTTCCGACTATAAATCATGAAGCTGTGGCGGCGGGACGAGAGCGTGTTGCTCGGCGATTGAAAGAAGCTATTACTCAGGCATGCGAAGATCGTACGAATGAAAGTCGAAAGAAGATATTCCTAGAAATATCTGAGGACGATGTCGGAGTTTCTCGCTGGTATGCTTTTTGGGAAGGCTCCTTTGAACGCGAGATGCAAATGCTAAAAATGCACGACGTGTCATTATGGCGACGCTTTGTACGAGGCTCTGCTAACCGCGCATGAGCGCGGTTAGGATTTCTATCAGAATTCGAACGGGTGCCAACCCCCACTCAAGCGATCGCGGTGCGCAAGGCGAACCAGCCTGTGGTGGGGTCGGCGAAGCCGTGGTAGGTGAGGCGGACTCGTTGGTCTACTTCGAAGAGGCGGTAGACGGCGAGCATGGCTCGGGAGGTTGCCTCCTGCTGGAAGTCGTCGATGCGGCGGTAGCCGATGGGGTGTTCGGGGAGCAGGGCCAGGCGGGTCAGTTCGGCGGGGTCGTTGACGTCGAGGCCCATCGGTGTGGCGGCGGTGATGTGGTGGTCGTGCAGGATGGCGTGGATCTGGTGCGGGTCGGGGCGGTCGGTGCGGAACACCTGAAGTGCGGTGTGGACGCCTCGATCGGGGCGAGCCGGCTCGCTCTGCACCAAGTCGATCAGCTCGGCGTCGGGGATGGGGGCGCCGGTGTCGTCGGCGAGCGGGGCCTGTTCGAGCAGGTGCAGCATGTTGCCACCGGGGATCAGTGGCTCCGGGGCCAGGAACAGGGTGACGGTGGGGCAGGCGCAACCTTCGCCGAGCAGACAGACGCGCATGTGGAACGAGTCGGGCATGCGGCCCTCCTCCATGGGAAACGGGCCGGATGTACCGGCCCATGCCGGATCGGGACTTCGAGTTATGCCGATCGCGCGGTTGCCGTAGCTTTTCGGCGGTCGACCGTGCCGCAGTTCCCCAGTCTAGGAGCCGGGCACCGCCCGCGCATTGCCATCGCCCGCCCAATTCACCGTATCCGCCGCCGGGCGAGTGCCGGAATCGGAAAGCGCTCAGCCGTGCACGTGGCAGAGGGTGAGCGCCCTGGTCCGGAGGGCTCCCAGGCTGATCTTGTCGTTGTCCGCGCCGGTGGCGCGGAGAGGTTCGATGTCTGCCACTCCGGCGTCGGAGGCGTTGTCGTTCAAGGCGTAGGCGGCGCCGCCCGGGGCGACGAACACGGCTTGGTCGCCTGGGCGGCATTCCAGGGTGCCGTGGTCGACGGTGAGCGGCCACAGGTAGCCGAGGTTCTCGCTGCGGATCGCTTGGCTGTTCGAGGTGGGTGGGGGAAGGGGCGACGGAGAAGGGTGAGCCGGGTTCCGCGGACCGGAGCCGCCGCACGCGCACGTGGCCAGGAGACCGGCAAGCAGACATGTGAAGAGTGTCCGGCCGACTACCCCCGGCCGGGCATCGATGCGTCCTTCTGGCATGGTCATCCGCGTTACCCCCCTTTGCGGTCACGCAGACCCCCTGCGCTCCGGGAGCAGCCTATCGACCGAAGCCACTGTCGCGCTACGGGTTCGGTCTCAGGTCCACGCACCCGAGCTTGCGGGGTATACCGGGGGCTCAGCTGATCCGGATCTCAGCAGTCGGGGCCGATACGTGGGGATAGTCGGTGGTGACGTCGACCTGCACGCGACCGGGGCCGGTGGGTACTGCGGCGAAGACGGTCTCGGGTGTCTTGTTCGGGGCCGTGTCGTCGGTGACCGGCATGACCACAGTGCCCGTGGCGCCGGTGTCGAGATTGCGCCAGTGCACGAAGGCCGTGAAGGTACACGGCATACCCACAGGGGTGGAACTGGCGAAGTTGATGCCGAAACGGGCGGCGCCGGGCGTTCCGGTGGGTGAGGAGA
>NZ_BAFS01000442.1 GCF_000308415.1 Nocardia asiatica NBRC 100129
GTCGGTCGCTCCAGGTCCAGGTCGTCGCCAGCAGCAGCTCCTGGACGCGCTCGCGATTGTCCTCGGAGATGTCGGCGGGCTCGGCCCCCGGCTTGCGGTGCACCGTGAAGTAGACGACGGCCAGCTCCGACTCGGTGGCCCGCGCCGAATAGGCGATCTGCTCGGCGTCGAACTGCTCGCGCAGTATCTCGCCCATGCGCACGCGAACCTCGGTGGAGTAGCGATCGCGCGGCATGTAGACCAGGCAGTAGATGGTGTCGCTGCGCGAATCGCGCCGGATGAACAACCGCACCTGCCGCCGCAGGCCCAGATTCATGACGGCCGAGACGGTTTCGAACAGCCTGCGCGCGTCGGTGGAGAACAGCTCCACGCGCGGGAACGACTGCATCATCTCCAGCATCGCCTGCCCGGAGAACGAATTGAGGCCGAAGCCGGCCCATTCGATGACCTGCAGCACGCGCCGCGAGATGATCGGGATGTCGAGGATGTTCTCGTGCAGGCCCGCGACGGTGAAGGTGCCGACGAACACGTGCTCGCCCTTGACCATCGCGACCGTGTCGCCCCAGGCCGCACGACCGCTCGGGTCGCTCGCGCCGTAGTCGGCCACGCTGATGAAGTACAGATCCCGCGATCCGGGCAGCAGCGAGTCGACCGAGCCGTTGGCCATGCGCAGGACCGTGCGCTTCGCCCCGACCACGGGCACGCTGATATCGGCGGTCGCGCCGCCGGCCAGGACGCCGAGCCCGGTGCCGGGCAGCTGCCACGGCTCGAAGTCGGCGTTGGCACTCGGCGCGGAGCGCCGGAAGTGGTAGTAGCCGTAGCCCAGCGGCGTGAAGTGCCCGTCCGACAGCCAGCGCAGCAGCCCGG
The DNA here is from genome assembly GCF_000308415.1 of Nocardia asiatica NBRC 100129. Taxonomy (GTDB): domain Bacteria; phylum Actinomycetota; class Actinomycetes; order Mycobacteriales; family Mycobacteriaceae; genus Nocardia; species Nocardia asiatica. The sequence goes on from NZ_BAFS01000442.1 coordinate 868, forward strand.
CGGTCTGCGGGATCTCCGCGTCGCCCGCCCACTGCGCGGCTTGGTCGAGCTGGTCGGCGACGGTGTTGAGCACCTCGACCATGGTCGGCGTGTCGTCGGCCACCTGGCGCAGGTCGGCGAGCAGCGGCGGCAGCGCGCCCTCGATGCGGTCCACCAGCTCGTCAGGCAGGCCGGCGCCCAGCTGCACGTGGATCCACGACTCGCGCAGGGTGTGTCCGTCGGTCTCCCCGGCTGGTTCGGTCTCGCCGTCGCGAGGCGCGATGGACAGCACTCGGCCCTCGGCGTCCCGGGAGACGTCGAAGATCGGGTGTACGACCTCGGTGACCGTCGCGCCGAGGCGGCGCAGCGCCGCGGTGACCGATTCGACCAGCAACGGCATGTCGTCGTTGACGATCTGGATCGCGGCGCCGAGTCCGGCGTTGTCGTCCGGGCGGTAGACCCGGGTGGTCGCCGAGCCGGGCGCGCGGGTGGCCGCCAGTTCCAGATGCTGGCGGAAGATCCGCTCGGCTCGATCCGTGATCGCCGATGCCGAGGAACCCGGCTGGATCATCCACCGGAAGTAAGCCGCCTCCAGATCGGTCGGATCATCGCGGAACCGCTTCGGTGAAATCGTCTGCTGGGTGGTTGCCACCATCGATCCGTTGCCTTCCCGAGAACTGCGCTCGTACGTGTTTCGTACTTCACATAACGTACCGCTGGATAACGGCACAATCAACAGTGTAACAATAAAATCCTGCGGCGGACATGGGAAACGACGTCCGGATCAGGGAATTCCCGCGGTCCGGCGGAGAGGGCGCTGTCAGGTCAGCGAACCAGTCCCGCCCGCGACATGAAGGTTTGCGCGGCAGCCCGGCCCGCGAACGTGCCCGTCTCCAAACGCAGACCCGTCCGGGTATCCGCGTACCAAACGGTTGCCGAGGGGCCGATCGCCGCATAGACGGGGCCGTCGACCAGGGCGGTGCCGCCGGAGCCGCGCCATCGGGAGATGCTGTCCGCCAAGCGATCCTGCTGCGCCGTTTCGACGTAGAAGATCATGTCCCGCCCGCCCGCGATGCCGCCGAACAGCATCGGGTGGTTGGCGGCGATCACGCACTTCTCCCCCTGGCCACCGGCGTCGAGCCGCTGACAGGTGGCCGCCGAGCGCAACGCGCCCGGCATGCCCTGCACGGGCGTCGTGGCGTCCGAAAGCGACGGCAGGGACAGCGAACAGGACCGGAAGGCGAAGACGGCGGCAACGACCAGCACCAGCATGCCCACCCCGAGGGCTTGCCACTGCCACCGCGGATACGCCTTGTCGACGATGAACCGCTTGGTCTCCGCCCCGACCTTCTCGGCGACTTCGGCGACCTGGGCCGGCGCCTTCTCCACAGCGGACTTCGCCGCGTCCGCGGCCCTGCGCAGCGGGGCTCCGCAGTGCGCGCAGCGGGAATCCGCGCCGGTGTTGCGGTGCGAGCAGTACTGGCAGACCACGTCGTGCAGCGTCGACACGTCAGCGCCCCGTGACGACGACGGAGGAGATCGCGGTGATGTTGACCGACGGATCGCCTTTGGACTCCAGCACTGTCAGCACGATCTTCGACGCGCTCACCGCGGGCTCCAGCTTGGTCACCACCAGAGTGCGCTGATCGAGGGTCGGCTGCGTGTAGACGGTCTTGTTGCCGTCGTCGAACTGGTACGAAACGCGGCTCACCGTCCGGTATTTCGCCCACTGATCGGTGCCGTCGGCACTGATGTGATCCCAGCCGGGGACAATGCCGATGGAGTCGATCTGATACGTCTTGCCCAGGTCGATGGTGATGACCTGACCGTCCACCTTGTAGGCGCGCACGCAGGACCACGCCTTGCCGGTCTGCCCGCCGAACGCGTCCATCGCCGAGGTGCTGCCCGGCGGGCACTTCGAGTCCGCGGACTTCACCTGGATGATCGAGCCCGCCGCAGGCGCGGCCGAGGTCGTGGGCGCGGCGGAGGTCGGCGGCGGCGTGACGACCAGCAGCTGATCCTGCGCCGTGTTCTTCTCCTGGCCGCCGGTGGTGACCAGCAGCAGCACCAGCAGCACGGCGACCACCGCGGCGACGATCAGCGCGACCCTGGGCTTGCGCAGTTGGACGAGGACGTCCTTGGCCATCCGCTGCGCGGGCGCCAACCGGTCGGCCGGTGTGGTGGACGCGCGTTCCGGTTCCGGCTCCGGTTCCTCCGGCGCGGTCGATCGCGCGGCCACCGAGGAGTAGTCGTTGCGCAACTCCATCGCCGGGGCCGACTCCTGCGCCTGCCCGTTCAGCAGCGCGAGGATGCGCTCACTAGCTTTCGGGCCGTCACCGCTGCGCCGCCGCGGCGCGACCTCCTGCGGCTCGGAGTCCAGGTCGGGCAACCCGAGCGAGGCGGCGCCGAAATCCGGGCCGTCACCGAATTCCCCCGTGGCGCCGGGCGGCGCGCTGTCGGCGAGCGGCGCGGCGGAAGACCCGAACGAAGGATCGGAGAGCAGCGCGTCGAGGACCGCGCCTCGATGACGGAGAAAGACGTCTCCCGGGTCCTCGGCGGGCATGGTCCGGATCGTATCCGGCCCGGGTCACCCGCCGAGCGCGCGCTATTCCCGCTGGAGAGAACAGCCGACCCGTCCGGTCAGCGCTTCTTCTCCTCGGTCACGAAGTACTCCGGCGGCACGTCGAAGACTCGCGCCAGCGCGATCACCAAGTCCAAGCGCGGGATCGCGTCACCGTGGATCAGCCGGTAGAGGCCGGACTGCGACACCGGCACGTCCGGGTAGGCCAGTTCCAGGTGCTGAGCCAGCGAGTAGAGCGTCAGTGACCGCGTCGACCCGTCCTCGGTCGAGACGACGGATTCCGCGATCAACTCCGACAAACGGCTGGAAAAGATCGCCGCAGCGGCCTGCCTGGGGGTCAGCGCGTCCCCGGCGTCCGATTGAGGGAGATCGCCGCCATCGGAATGGGTTTCCGCTACCACGGTGATAGACATTAACCGACCACTCCCATCAGCTCACGCGACGGCCACCGGGTTGCGGGGGTGCAACCACGGGTCCCGAAGCCTGCGCACCGGGCGCGGGCGGTCCGTCGACGGTATCGAAATATCGTGTTTCGCCTCTCGGCTCGATGAGGTCAACCCGCACCGTGCGCATCGGGATGCTCACGTCCACCGCGGTCGCGCTGACCTGCTTGATCGCGAGATCGGCCGCACGCCTGCGCGGACCGCCGGGCTCGCTGATGGTGACCGTCGTGTGCGCGTTGGACGCACGCGGCGGCAGGTGGTCGAAGACCGCGATGGTGGCCGGCTCCGCGTCCGCGGCCCCCTGGGCGCCCGGGTGCCCCGCACCCGGATCGGCCAGGCGCATCGAGCGCTGGTCGCCGACCGCGGTCACCAGCTGGCGCCAGCTGTCCGGTCGCGCCGAATGGATCTCGACGTCCGCGCCGACCACCATCGCCCGCAGGATGATCTGCTGGGCGACCGGCAGCATCGCCTGCACGTCGATGGTGCGCCTGCGCGGATTGAACCGGGCCGGGTCGAACAGCGGCAGCGCCAGAGTGTGCCGCGGCTGACCGCTGATCGCGCCGAGGATCTGGCCGTTGGGACCGATCGCGATGGCCAGGTCGGCGGCGAACTCGTCGGGTGCGATGTCGGCGCCGGACTCGAAGCCGCGCAAGGCGCGCACGGAAGCGCCGGTGGGCAACGAGGCCAGCAAGGCCGTGGATTGAGCGCCGCCGAGCAGCCGCAGGTAGTCCGGCGGTTCGGTGGTGACCGCGGGACCGATGAACCGGACGAGGGCGCGTGGACCGGCGGTATCGTCGGTCAGGCTCACCACCAGCGTGGTCCGGCCGCGGTTCCAGGTCCAGCAATCGTCCAGGCCGACCCCGTCCAGGCGGGTCCAGTCGATCAGGAAGCTGGTCACGCACCGTCCGGGCACCGAGGACTGCAGATTGCTCCAGGTTTCCCGCAGATCGGAGAGTTCCACGCCCGCGTGCAGCAGGCGCGTCGCGTCCCGGAGGGCGGCGGCGGGCAGGGCGTGCGCGGCGATGCCGTGCTCGCGCAGCCGTCCCGCGATCCGGTGCGTGGCGCTGGCCAGCGCTTTGGGCGCGACCACCGCGCACGGACCGCGCTTGCTCAGCGCCGCGAGGTTGCGTTCCTGGTCGAGCCGCACCACCAGCCAGGTCAGCCGGTCCCCGACTACCGGGTGCGAGCCGATGAGCTGGTCGTAGAGCATGCTGTAGCTGCCGGAGGAGCGGACGCGCTGGCCGGTCGTGACGATGTCGATGTCGACCGAGATGCCGAACTGGTCCAGCATCGGCAGCAGCAGGTCGACCGGGATGGTGTCCTCGGTGTAGAGGGTGCGTTCGGAGATGACGGTCGGCAGGTCCAGGTTGGGCGCGAGCTGGATCATCGCGACGAGGGTGTCGCCCGCCTCGTTGACGCCGCACACGCCCGCGGCGACCTGCACGTCCCGGATCCGCGCGAGCTGGGTCCGTTCCTGCGCCCGCGCGGCGCGCCCGGTTCGGTAGGCCGCCCAGTCGAGCAGCCAGCGGACACCGGTCCGTCCGTTCACCCGGACGGTCACCGTCACGACCAGGACCGTGACCACCACCGCGCTCACCCACCACGGCGTCTTGGCCGACAGCCCGGCCAGCAGCGGGCTGCCGACGACGACGAAGGCGGCGAACGGACCACGCTCGACGCCGGCGACCCGAACGCTCGGAAAGCTCACCGGCGCCTCCGCATCACGGAGTTCAGGTGGCTGCCCGCGAGACCGAGGAGCACGGCCGCGAGGATGACGACGGTCGCGGTGATCGCGGGCCGCAGGTCCTTCGCGCGCGGTGCGGGCGGGATGGGCAGTTCCGCGGACCGGAACAGACCGGCGGGCTGCTGCGGCGGCGTGCGGTAGCTCAGGGCGGCGAGCGGGTCGATCATGCCCGCGCCGACCATGTTGTCGATGCCGCGCGCCGGGGCGTGCGCGCTCGCTTGCAGACGAGCGGCGATCTCGCGCGGGGTCTCATTGGGAAACCGCGACCGCAGCAGCGCGGCCACTCCGCTGACGTAGGCGGCCGCGAACGACGCGCCGCCGACCGGCACCAGCTTGTCCGGTTCGCCGACGCCGTTGATCAGGCCACCGCCGCCGGGACCGAGCGATTCGATGCCGGTGCCCGGTGCCGCGACCGAAACCCACGGGCCGGTCAGCGAATCCGGCATCGGCGCGCCGGTCGCGGTGGTGAATCCCACCGTGAGCACGTCCGCGCCGAACCACCCCGGCGTGGAGATGGTCTTCACGTCGCGCCAGTTGCGCGGGTCGGCGGGCCGGGCCGGGTCGACGTCCGGATTCTGCGCGCAATTCGCGGCGCCCGCGCTGTTGCCCGCGCCCGCCACGATGAGCGCGCCGCGAACGTGGACGGCATGACCGATGGCCGCCGACAACATGGATTGGTCCACCTGCGCGTCCACCGGCAGGCAGATCGGCAGCGACACCGTGATCACCCCGGCGCCCTGGTTCGCGGCGCGGGTGATCGCCCTGGCCAGGGTCCGGATCTCGATGGCTATCCGCTGGCTTTGATCGGAAGTGGGACGTTCCGGGATGAACGCGCCCGAGCGGGTGCGGATGGAGATGATCCGCGCGTCCGGGGCCACGCCGGAGAATCCGTCCGTGGGATCGGAGGCCGCGCCGATGATTCCGGCGACCAGCGTGCCGTGCGCGTCGCAGTCGGACAGGCCGTCGCCACCGGCCGCGAGGTAGTCGCCACCGCCGACGAGGTTGGGCAGGCGCGGATGGGGCTGCACGCCCGTGTCGATCACCGCGACGCTCACCCCCGCTCCCCGGCTCAGCGCTCTGGCCCGGCGCAGGTCCAGCGCCAGTTCCGGCGGCGGGGTGCGGGTCAGGTCGCTGTCGGGCAGCACACCCGCGGCCAAACAGCCCTTGTCCTGCTTCATCGGCTGCTCGGGGCCCGGCGGGTCGTCCGCGGGCGGTACGCCGACCACGACCTGCGGCGGTTCCAGCGCGAGGGCGGGGGCGGCGGTGACGGCCAGCATCACCCCGGCGAGAACCGCGACCGCGGTACTGCCGACCTTCATCAGATCCCTCGCATCGCCGTGTAGACGCCCATGGTCCAGAACGCGATCACCGGAACCACCAGGATCAGCGCGTATTCCACCAGATCGATGACCCGGCGGGTCACCGGTGACAGGCGCTTGCCGGGCAACTGGAGCGCCGCCACACACGCCGCGCACGCCGCGATGGCCACCACGACGCCCACCACGAGGCGGGGAGCCGGAGTCTCGTAGGCGCCGACCAGAACGAAGCCGACGCCGCAGACGGTGAGGGCGGACCCCGCGATCAGCGCGATCGCCTGCACCCGATCCGGGTGCCAGCGCGAGCGCATCGCCAGCAGGCCCGCGATGGCGGCGGCCATGACGATCTCGCGAATTCCCCCTGGGCTGTGCGCGGCCGAGAGCACCGCGGCGACCGCCAGCACCGTCGAGATCGCGGCGATCAGGCCGCGCAGGCTGGTGACGGCCAGCCGGGCGCGGCCCTCGATACCGGCCTCGGCGTTGTGGCGCTGCTGTTCGCTGTCGGCGGGTGTCTCGTCTCCGTCGCGCACGGTCTCCGCGTCGAACAGGTCGGTCAGCGTCGTCGGCGAGACCTCGTTGCCCGGGTCGGGCAGATCCGGCGGCCGGATGCGCGCGATGGCGACGGCCAGCCGTGGCGCCATCGTCAGCAACACGATCCCGACGAACACCACGCCACCCGCGACCTGTCCGACGGACAGATCGATGTAGGTCAGCGGCAGGGCGGCCAGGGTCAGCGTGACGCCGAGCACGGTCACGGCCATCAAGGTCGCGATGCCGACGCCGCTCACCCGCATCATGGTGGCGGCGGCCACCGCCGCCACCACCGCTCCCGCCGCCAAGTTGGCGGCCGCGAACGGGCCGGGCTGGCCGTAGGCGGGCGGCACCAGCATCGCGCCGCCCGCGAACAGCAGCGGCGTCGCCGCCAGCGACAAGCCAAGGCAGATCTTCGCCGGTGCGTTGTGCCGCCGGGCCAGCGCGGCCGCCGCCCAGCACAGCGCCCCGAGCAGCAGGGCGGGCAACCCGCACCAGAGGGCCGAACCGGTCATCGTCCACGACCAGGCCAGCATCGCGGCCGTCGCCGCGGCGCCTGCTCCGAGCACGGTCAGCCCCGCGATCGCGGCGGTGTCGGCGTCGAATTCGGCGAACTCGCGCTCGTTGATCAGCGCGAGCGCGTCGGTGATGTCCTCGACCAACGGCGTGAACACCTCGGCCGATTCGACCACCGACAGCAGCAGCACCGCGCCGTCGGTGACGTCGTGGTCGGCCAGGCTGCGCCAGCGCGGAATCGGCGCTTCCCCCGGGCGGGCCAGGCTCCACTGGCCCTGCGGCGGCGTGAAATCGACGCTCTCGTCGTCGATCGCCGAGGCCAGCACGACCAGCAGATCATCGATGAAGGTCTCGATGGTGAACTTCGTCGGCACCACCACGTCGACCTGGTAGCTGGCGACCATCACGGCGATCCGGGCCCGTGCGACCTCCGCCGACGGCTGCGTCCCGGCGGGCGCGGGCGCGACGGCAGTGCTCATCGCCACCCTCCGCGGTCACCGGAGTTGTCCGCGCCACCGGAGAGGTAGCCGGGGAACCCGTCGGCCAGCCAGGCGGCCAGTTCCTCGAACGCGAGCGCGGTCTCTTTCTCCAGCAGCCGCAGATCGATCTCCCCGCCCTCGGCCAGATGCGCGTCGTAGGGCAGCACGCAGGTGGGGCGCTGCGCGGTCTCGAACAGCTTCTCGATCGCGTCCACCTCGACGGTCGGCTTGAGCGGCTGGTGATGCACGATGCCGACGATCGACTTCGCGATGAGATGTTGCAGGCCATGGGTACTCAACCAGTTCAGGGTGGCCACCGCGCCGGTCACGCCGCCGACCGTGGCCGGGGTGACGACCACGACGGCGTCGCTGGTCTGCAGCACCGTCGCCGTCGCGGAGTCGAGCACGCCGGTCCCGCAGTCGACCACCAGCAAGTTGAAGTGCTTGCGCAGCACCTCCACGGCGGTGCTGTACTCGCGGCCCGACAGCGCCTCGGTGGCCTCGGTGCTCCACGGCGACGCGATCACGGCGAGGTCCGCCGAGTTGATCGAGGTGAACGACTGCACCGCGGAGAACGCGTCCAGGTTCTGCGACTGCGCCAGATCCCGCAGGGTCAGACCGTAGGGATGGCGGCAGGTGCGCGTCGAGAGGTCGCCGAAGTCCGGGTTCGCGTCGATCGCGACCACCCGGTCCGGGCGCAGGCTGGCGAAGGTCGAGCCGAGCGTCGCCGCGGTGGTGGTGCGGCCGACGCCGCCCTTCACACTGATCACGGCGATCTGATAGGTCGTGGTGAGCTGGCGCCGAATGCGCGTCTTGCGGTCCTCGGCGCGCTGCTCGGCGGGGGAAAGGCCGAGGTTGAAGCCCACCTTGTTGAGCGCACCGCGCACACCGGAGTTGGAGCGCAGCTGCGCGCGCTTCGCGGCGGAGATGTCGGCGAGCAGTTCGATCTGGCTGAGCGCGGCGGGCAGCACCTCGATGCGCGGCGTCGGCTCATGGGTCGAACGGTCGATGCGCTCGGGAACCCACGGGCGTCGCCGACCCGGACGCCCACTCCTGGTTCGCGGGCCCGGCCTCGTTGCGCGCGAGCGCCTGCGAGGGCTCGGCAGTCCGCTCGGTCCGGTACTGCTCGGCGCCCTGCTGCTGGGCCGAATAGGACTGCGCCGCCTGCGGCGGTGCCTCGACCGGCGGGGCGGCCGAATACTCCCGCTGCGTATTCGGCTGCGGAGGCCGGACATTCGCCTGAGGTGGCTGGGCGACAGTTTGCGGCGGCTGGGGATTCACCTGGGGTGGGGGCACACTCGCGCTGGGCGGCGGCGCGACCACGCCCGCCGACCGGTGTTCGGGTTCCGCCGCCGCGGGCGGCTGAGGCTCACGCGGCGGTTCGACGTGGTTGAAGTTATCGGCATCCTGGCGCGTTTCAGCTGCGGGACCCTGCGCGACGGCCGCATCCGCCAATTCGCCGGTAGGTGCGAAGAACGCGTCGTAGCCGCCGCCGGCCCGCGCGGCGTCGGCCGAATGGCCGTTTCTGCTCGGTGCTCGGTTCATTTCCGTCGTCCTCTCCACAACCACGGTCCGACGTTCAGTTCACTCTGCTGGTGTCGAACCAACTTCGACCGGGCAGCAGGTCGATGAGCGCCCCGATGCCCGACCGCAAGGCCGCGTCGTCGCCGGGGGCGTATCTCGCCCAATTCTGTCCGTCCATCGCGACGCTCGGCGTCACGATGATGCGCCCGGACAGCGTATCCACCACGTTCACGCTGTATATGGGATGCGCGGAGCTGCCGTCGTGATGCTCTGTGATCACCACTTCCGCCCGTCGGACAATCTCGTCCAGCACCCGGCTCAGCACCGCGGCGGCATGCGGTTCCGCACCGAGTTCTACCAAGGCGCGGCGCCGTTCGTCCTGGTCGTCGGGAATCGCGCCGAATTGCTCTACCGTCGCGGCGACCGGCTCGAACTGCAACATCGGCGCCGGCCCGAGCGCGGCCAGGACGGCGGCCGGCAAAGTGTCGAGCTGGTCGTCCTGCTGGAACACCGACTGGATGACGACGTGGTCGTCGGAGCGCACCGCGAGCACATGGGTCTCGCCCGCGCGCACCAGCGACATCCGCAGCATTCCTTTCGGCTCACCATCCAAGCCGGTGTCCAGTATCCGCACCGCCATTTCCACGTCCGGCCGATACAGACATCTCAGCCAATGCTCCACTACCGGGTGCACGCTTCCGTCCTCGAGCACGCCCACTTCGGTGAGCTGCTCGGCGACTACGGCGTACACCCGATCCCGATCCTCGATGCGGTAGATGTTCGGCAGCAGCGCCAATACCGGCGGATAGGACTCGATCCCGACCAGATGCTGTAACAGCAGGGCGGCATCGACATTCAGGTCGATTGCGACCGGATCGTCTTCCACACCTTCCTCGAATGCATTGTGATCATCTCCTCGACTGGATATCCACCTCGGCGAGCTTCACCGAGGACGTTCCGCGGAGGCGAGCACCGCTTCGTCTTCGTTTTCGTTTCGCTCGATGACGCCGACCGCCAGTGCCGGTTCGAGCATCGGCTCGTCTCGGCTGTCACGGTCCTCGTACTCGATGACCCCGATGACCGGAGGTTGCTCGAGTACCGGAACATCCTGAGGTTCGCCCGGCACGAAGACCCTCGACGACCTCTTCTCGTCATCGCGGCGTCGGCGCATCCGCGCCTTGGGCGCCACCGCACCGCGCGGCGGTCCCTTCCGGGCCATCGGTCCGGACGCCGTTTGTTGCGGCATGGCGCCGAATGCCCGTCCGGCCCCCGGATTCCAGCTGGCGGGCATCCGGAATCCGGTCGCGGCGCCCGGCATCGATCCGAGGCCGCCGCGGGCCATGTTCAGCGCGACGAGACTGCCGGCTCCACCGCTCAATGCGGCCAGCGTCGGCGAGTTCTGCGACGTGCCGTAGAGCCAGGACTGGTCCGTGGCTCCTTCCCCCGTGCCGTTCATTCCCGAATCTCCGGACCAGCCATTGGCATTCGGGTCCGGCGACAATTGGTCGGGATTGGTCGCGGGGTCCAGCGGATCCGCCGGCTGTGTCGGATCCGCCGGTTGAGTGGGATCCGTCGGCTGAGTCTGATCGCTGGGTTGTGTTGTGTCTCCGGGTTTCTGATCGCCCGTCCCGGTGTTGTTGTCCGATCCGGTCGGCCCATCGCCCTTCGACGTGTTCGATGTGTCCGTCTGCTGGGTGAAGTCGTTACCGTTGTAGTCGTTCGGGTTGTCGTAGGACACGTTCTGCGTCTGCGGGCCCGGCCCTGGGCCGCCGGTCACGATCGGTGGCGCCTCGAGCGGTGGCGGAAGCGCGGCCAGGGTGGGCACCAGCGCCCCGGCGTAACCGGCCATCACCCCGAGGGCGGCCCCTCGCAGCGCCAGCAACTCGGCTTCGGCTTCCAACAGCACCGGCCCGCTCAACGGACCGAAGCCGCCGCCGAGCGCGATGCCCTCCTGTATCCGGACCTGGGCGGCTTTGGCTGCGAGGACCGCCATAGCCGCCTTCGCCGCGGAGGAGATGTCGGCCGCGCGGTCCAGCAACTGGCCGGTCGCCTCGGCCACTGCCGCCTGCTCACGCAACCACGTCGCATGTTTACGGAACGCCGCCTGCGCCTGGTCGGCGGTAAGCGCCTGGAACGTACTGCTCATCTGGAGCATCGAACTGTCGGTATTGGCCGCGGCGGCATTCAATCGCGCGGCCATTGCCGTATAAACCTTGGCGGTCGCCCGCGTCGTGGCGACCCCATCGCCGGCGAGCACCGGGGCGATGATCCCCTCCGGCCCCAGCGCGCCGAGTACCACTGCAAGCATCTCGTCAGCTTTCGCTCGCGCTATCCGCGCCTAGAACGCGGCTACTTTGCTGATTACCTGGCCGTGCCCGGTCACGTCGCCGGCAGCGAAGGCTGCGCCTACTTCCGGTAGAGCGACCGCACCATCGGTTCCCAGGGCAACGCCCTTTGCCGTGGTGGGGAAGAACAATCCCGCTTGCTTGGCGCACGCGGTCGGGATGAGCGCGCTCACGTCATCGAGCCCCGGCGGGGCCGGGACAGCGGCGGGAGCGGCCGCGCCGAGCATCAGCATCAGATCCTCGGCGCTGACGCCGAGCTGGGAAGCGATAACCGGGAGATGATCCCAATCGACAGCGAGATGCATGGAAGTCTCCTAACGACCCGTACCCACTCTTGGCGAGTAGTACATCGACATCGAGCGGTGCAATCAGAACGTTAAGCTATTCCCATTGCTGGGGATGACCAGTCTGGCTCGCATTTTCCCCGTAGGCCGCATCGTCGCCGCCCGCAGAATCCCGTCCGCATCCGGGCCGCGCGTCACGTGACGCGAGTCGCCGGACTCTTCCCGAACGGCACCCACGACATGCGATCGCCCTCGACGATGTCCGGGTGACCGGACTCGTCGAGGGCGACAGCGGATAGTGATCGTTCTCTTCGCCAGCGCTCGATGGCAACCGAACGCCACGACCAGGTTCGATCGTCGGAGCCGGACCCAGTGACGTCACACCGGACGATGGACCGGAACGGCGAATCGAACCACGCGGTCGTTACATGCCGATCTGCGAGAACCGCATGGCCTGACCGGTATCGACGACACGGAACTGACCGTCGATGCCGGACACGGCCTTGGTGGCGGCCTTGAGATCGGTCAGCGCTTGGTTGTACTGGTCGATCAGGTTCTTGACGCGAGCCTGCAGCTCACCGTTCGAGGTACCGGCGTCACCCTGGAAGTTCTGCTCGAGCAGCTTCACGAGCGTGTCCCGCTCCCCCGCGTCGATGGTCATGTCGCCGAGCACCTTGTCGGTGCGGATGACCAGGCCCTCGACGGCATCGTAATCGTTCTTCAAAGCCATTTTCCGAAACCTTTCCCGATTGTTTTCTGGCGCAGACCCGGCATCAGAAATTCATGTTGTATTTGTTTACCTGCGCCGCGTTGTGCTGATCTTCGCTATCGAAGGTCGCGCCCGCGGAATTCAGCGCGTCGACGATCTCCATGAAGGTCTGGTGCAGCTTCCCACCCCGGTCGAGGGCACCCTGCATGGCCGCCTGGATGGCGTTTCCGGTCGCGCCCTGAACGGCGGGCGCGTACTCCATCTTGATGCCCTCGAGAATACCCATGTGGTTCTTGAAGGTGTCGGCGTGCGTGAAGAACTTCTTAGCGGCTGCGTTGATCTCGGACGGGTCGCCGGTGTAGCCGATGGGCATATCTGTTCCTATCCTGTAAGGCGTTTACCTTGCCTCGGACGGATTCGCCGAGGACGTTGACAGCGTGTGTGTCGTAATCATCGATGCGCGGCTCGGGCCATCGACTACCTCGACCACACCGATTACCGGGGGTTTCTCCAGTACCGGCACCTCCTGGGTTTCTCCGGGAACGACTGCCGCCGCCGGATCTCGGATCCCCGTCGTCTCGATGACGTCCCGCATCAGGGTCGACGGCACCGCGTCGGCCGGGCCGAGCCCGGCGCAACCGCGGTGCTCCCCACCGAATTCCCGTGGCATCCAGAACGGGTCGGTCACGGCCTCCCGCACTGCCGGTGGCGCGATGCCGAGATCCGGGAGTGCCATGGCGAGACTCCAATCGAGCGTGACTACCAGCTCGGATCGAGCGGCTGCTAAGAAAAACGGTAATTTATTCCCAACCTTGGGACGGAGGGCGAAGTCACATCTGCTGGGGAACCCAGGCCACCTGGACGAGGTCTCGGCGAGAACTCATGGGCTCCACGTAGATTCCTCGTCCCGGCGGTTGCTTGGTGGCTCGCACGTCGCTGATCAACACGCCGTCGAGCTTCGAGCCGTCCATGATCAGACCCGAGGAATTGAGGTTCTTCATCTGACCGATCACGTTGTCGTACAGGGCGGTGTCCGCCTGCGCGATGTTGCGCGCCGCGATGACGTGCAGACCGGTGTCGCGACCGTCGACCAAGATCTCCTTCAGCGGCTCCAGCGGGTTCATGGCGCCACGCTGCGCGATCATGTGATAGTCGTCGATCACGACGAAGACCTCGGGTCCGCTCCACCAGGACCGCTCCGCGAGCTGCCGGGTGGTCACATTCTCCGGTGGGCGCCGCGAGCGCATCTTGTCCACCAATGCCGGTAGCGCCTCGCGCACGTCGCGCTCGTTGGTCACGTGCCCGATGAGCATTTCCGGCGGCACCGTCTCCAGATGCCTGCGCCGGTAGTCGATCAGCAGCACGCGCGCCTGCGACGGATCGTACTGACGCTGAATGGACGCCAGCAGGGCAGCCAACGTGGTGGACTTACCCGACCCGGTCGAGCCGAGGATGATGAAGTGCGTCGACACACTGAAATCGATGGTCGCGGGCCGCAAATCGGATTCCCGGAGACCGAACGGCACTACCAGGCGCTGCGCGAGCGTCTGCGCCGCGGGCCATCCCGCGCGCACCTCGTCGATGCCCACCTGCGGCGGCAGCAGTTTCACCTGCGGCGCGCGACGTCCGGCAAAGCGCTGTGCGACCTCGGCGGAGGCCGCCGCGAGACCCTCCGCGGCCGATTCCGCCTCGCCCACCCCGTCGATGCGCGGCAACGCCGTGAGCATGTGCAGGCCGTCGGAGGAGATGCACCGGCCGGGCCGATTGGCGGGAATCGCCGCGACCACATTGCGGTGGACGTTGAAGGTGGTGTCGGCCAGATCGCCCAGACGCATCTCGAGGCGCGTCTGCATCAGGTCCTTGATCGCCGGTCGGATGGCGATCCAGCGAGAACTGCTCACCACCAAGTGGATGCCGTAGTTCAAGCCCTGCAGGGCAATGGATTCCATGACGGGGGTGTACTCGTCGTAGTACGGGCCGTTCATACCGAACCCGACGTCCCATCCGTCGATGACCAAGAAGACATCGCCGTAGGGATCGCGGTCCAGCCACGGCGCGCCGCCCGCGCCATCGCGCATCGTGCGGAACTTCCGGATGTTGTCGATGCCGAACTCGGTGAACATCGACTGCCTGCTCTCGAGCAGGTTCGTCACCAGCGCTATCGTGCGGCGGATGCGGTCGCCGTCGCGCGCCGCGGCGACCGAGCCCACGTGCGGTAGATTCGCCAGACTCGACAACCCGCCGCCGGAGAAGTCCAGGCAGTAGAACTGGACCTGCTCCGGGGTGTGGGTCAGTGCTGCGGACAAGATGAACGACTGCAGCGCGGTCGACTTGCCGGACTGTGTACCGCCGACGATGGCCATATGGCCGCCGCCGCCGGACATGTCGACGGACCAGACGTCCTGGCGCTGTTGACGCGGCTTGTCGACCAGCGCCAACGGCATCTGCAACGCCCCCTGCGGCACCGCACGCACCATTCGCTCCAACGTGGGCGGCGTCACCAGCGGCGGCAGCCACATCTTGTGCGCAGGGTTTCCGTGCCGGGCCAATTGCTGCAGGACCGCTTCCATCACGGTGATCGTGTCGCCGTCGGCGGCCTCGGGTGCCTCTTGGACGACCACCGGCTCGACCACCACGGGGCGGGTATCGACGATATGACCGGTGATGAAGCGCTGCGGCGGGCGGTATCCCCCACCGGGTCGGCGCGCGCGCTGCGCGGAGGCCGCGGACACCTGCGCGGGCGGCGAGTACTTCTCGCCCACGTACGCGGCCTGGAACCGCTGAAGGTCGCCGGAGCCGACCCGCAGATAACCCGAACCGGGCTTCTTCGGCAGGTGGTAGGCGTCCGCCGTGCCGATCGCGTCGCGCGAGTCGCTGGTCTGGTTGGTGCGCAACGCGATCCGGTAGGAAAGGTGCGCTTCCAGTTCGCCCATCCGGTTGGCGGGCACTTTCTGCGACGCGAGCAGCAGGTGGATGCGCAGCGATCGGCCCAACCGGCCGATGGCCACGAAAAGCTTGGAGAAGTTCGGGTACTGCTCGAGCAGTTCGGCGAACTCGTCGAGGATGATCAGCAGCGTGGGCAGCGGTCGCAGGTCCGCGCCTTGCTCCCTGGCGCGCTCGTAATCGGCGACGCTGGCGAAATTGCCCGCGTCGCGCAGAATCCGTTGCCGCCGCGCCATTTCACCGTTGATGACGTCTTCCATACGGGTGACGAGGTCGGCTTCCTCCTCCATGTTCGTCACCACGGCGGTCACGTGTGACAGCCGGTCGAAGCCGAGGAAGGTCGCGCCACCTTTGAAGTCGACGAGCAGCAGGTTCAACACGTCCGGCGAATGTGTCGACACCGCCGAAAGCACCAGAGTGCGCAGGAATTCCGACTTACCCGATCCGGTGGCGCCGATGCACATGCCGTGCGGGCCCATGCCTTCTTCGGCCGATTCCTTGATGTCGAGATAGACGACACTGCCGGCCGGATCGTGACCGAAGGGAATGTTCAGCCGGGCCCGATCCTCGTCGCGGCGCCGTACCCACGCCTGTTCGACGCGAATGGCGCCGGGGTCGGCGATGCCGACCATCTCCTCCCAGGACGTGCCTCCGCTGGCCTGCTCGGCGGCCACCGCCTCCACCACTGTGGACAGCCGATACGGCGAGAGACTGCGCGCCATCGCCGTCATCGCCGCCGCGGACAGCGTGTCCGCGACGCCGACACGACGCAATCCGCGCGGAGTGACCTCGTTCAGCGACCGGTCCTCGGTCACCGTGAAGCGCAGCGCACGGGGCAGATTCTGCTCCGAAGAACCCATCCGCAGCCAGGTGCAGCCATCGATGCCGGAGATGTCGCGGTCGCTGGCGGGCCCGCTGACGTCGACGATCAGCAAGTAGTGCGTGCGATCCAGGGTGGGCTGCGAATTCGCCGAGAAGGGGCCGCGGTTGAGCCCGGCGAGCACCTTGGTGCGCAGCTCGGCGACGGTGCGGTAGACCATCCGGCTGGAACCGATCGCGTCGGTCTCGCTCGGATGCTGGGTGTGCGGCAGCCATTTCAGCCAAGACCATTCCGGCGCGTCCGGATCGGACAGCACCGCCGCGACCGCCACCTGATCGGGTCCGTGCAGCACCGCCACCTCGGCGATCATCGCGCGGACCAGCCCGGCCACCAGTTGCGCGTCACCGTCGATGCCGACCTGCGGCGCCGACAGCAGATTGATCGCGACCGGCATACCGCCGACCGTCGAGTACGCCTTGGCGAACCGGGTGAGTTCGACGACGCCGACCGGGTCGAGGTCCGATGTGGGCGCGGCTTCCGGGACGATCACGCGCACCTGGTTGGCGATGCGCCCCCGGCCGACCCGTACCCGCAGGAATTGCGGACTCGCGACCTGCACTTCCCACATCCGCTTGCCGCCGATCAGGCGGGCGATCTCATCGGGTCCGGGATGGGTGTAGCGCAGGAAGGCATACAGTTCGGCTTCCGCACCGTGCACCGTCTTGCGGTTGTCGGTGAGGCTGCGCAGGTAGTCCTTGCGTTCCTCGTTGAGGCTCGCCGCGCCGCCGCCGGAGTTGCCCGCGAACGCGCCGCCCATCATGCCGAACATCGACACCAGCATCATGGCGGGGAACATCAGCATCATCGGGTTCATGGCTCCGCCGCCGCGGAACATCATGACCATCATTCCGCACATGGCCGCCACCATGACCACGGGCATGATCATGCGCAGCCGCGACGGCGGGACCGGCTTGGGCAGCTCGGTCGGCGGTTGCAGCCGCAACTCGGTCACGGCGGGGGCTTTGGGGCCGCGCACCGTCCGCGCGGGGCGGACGAATCGACGAGTGGTGGTCACTACGAACCACCGAGCCCGGCGACGATCTTGTTGTTCGGGATGCCGTCGTGCTGAATGCGCGCTTCCTTCTGGGACAGGGCGGGACCGACCGCGAACAGCGAGATGATGTTCCAGGGCGCCGGGACCGGGGTCCGCAGCGCGAGCGCGCTCAAGGTGGGATCGCCGGTGGTCCCGCCGGGATCGGTGATGACGCCGTAGCGGACGCCGCTGTCGGAGACCCAGTAGAGGGACTCCCGCAGCGGCGACCCCGGTTCCGAGCCGGTCACCTGCACGAAACGGCCGGTGTCCCGGGGCAGATAGGCGGCATCCGCGGTGGTGCCGCGAGAAGCCGCGGAGGTCACCAGGTCGACCGTCCGGCCCTGCTCCTCCTGGGTCAGCGGCAGTTGCCTGCCCACCAGCAGTTCGGTGGCCGCGTGCGGATCGTTCCCGGAGCGCGACCAGTGATAGCAGGTCACACCGGATCGCACGGGGTCGACCAAGCGGATCGGACGGGTGGGATAGGACGCGGTGCCCGGCCACTGCCCCGGACGTAGATTGGCTGCGATCACGTCTGGTCCGACGGTGCGGGTGGACACCGCGCCTTGGGAGTTCGCGTTGCGGACCATCGCCGCCAGGACGGCGCTGATCCGGACCAGACCCGTCTGCGAGACAAGGTAGTAGGAGACGCCCTGATCCGGCGTCGAAACGGTCAGCACCGACCCGACCGGCGTGGTGAACCCGTTGTTCAAGGTGATCGATTCGCCCGCGCCGGGCACCTCGGGCACCCGCAGCGGCGGCGCCTCGGGTATCGCGTTGACCAGGCCCTTGGAGGCGGCCATCACCGGAGCGGTCGAATCGATGCCCAGCGCCATCGCCACCGCGGTGCTCGCGAGATCGATCGCGGCGCGCACCACGCCCTTCTCGGCGTCGCCGTACACCAGCCAGGTCGTCGATTCGTCGCGCAGCAGACGGGCTTCGCCCTCCCCCAGCAGGCGGATGGCGTCACCGTCGACGGTGAGCGGACCGCCGATCGCGGTCGTCCGCACCGCGGAGCGGCTCACCGTCGGCAGACCGGTGGCGGGGTTCACCGGCGCCGCCGCACCGGTTCGCGCGGTGTCGCACACCGTCCACGACGAGTCCCGCTCGGCGGTGTCGACGATGCTGGCGGGCGCCCCGGGAATGCCGACCCACGGCCCGCGCGGGTATTTCGACAGCTCGTCCTTGGACACCTTCACCGGGTTGTCGGGAGAACCGACGATCAAGCGCGCGGAGGTGAGGTTCAACGCCGGGAACAGCCGATTGTTCAACCGCACGTACAACGCGCCGGTGTCCTTCTCCGCCACGATCTTCGACTCTCCGACCTTCTTGGCCGGTTTGAAGAACGCCAGCACGGCGGCGCCCGCGATGATCACGCACGCGAGCGCGATGCCGATGGACAACGCCGTGGAACGACCGCGCTGCGGGTCATCGATCATCGACGCGTCCCGACGGACCAGCGCGTGCTCGATCCGGCGCAGCAGAAAACGCCAACCAGAGATCTGGTGTTTGGTCACAACCCGGAAGCGCGCCACCGGTTCTCGTCCTTCCGCCGCCCTGCTGCCACACCGTAACCAGCGGTCACAGCATGAATACGACCCCTATTCCCATCGTTGGGAATGTCGGGTCAGGGGACGCTCACACCCGCGCCGACGGCGCCAAACCCTCCAGCGCCGCGGTCACGTCGAACGCGTCGATGGTCATGAGCTCTTCGTCGCTCATCGCGGCGATATCCGCGTTCTCCCTGGTGAAGCGATAGTCACGCTCGGCTTCGGCGGCCTCGACCACGTTGCGCACGAAACGGCCGTTGCCGGCCAGGTCGATCAGCCGCCTGCCGTTCTTGCTCTGACCGGCCAGCTCCTCGCAGCGCAGGCGCAGCACCTCGCGCGCCTGCTCGGAGAGGATCGAATCCTTCTTCCGTGCGATGTGATCGGCGATCTGCACCAGTTCGTCGGCGTCGTAGCTGGCGAAACGGATGCGCTTGGTGAACCGGGAGGCGAGACCGTCGTTGGACGCCAGGAACCGGTCGATCTGGTCCTCATATCCCGCGATGATCACCACGAGCTTGTCGCGGTCGTTCTCCATCCGGGCCAGCAGCGTGTCGACCGCTTCTTTGCCGAACGCGTCGCCGCCGGAGAGCCCTTCCTGGATCAGCGTGTACGCCTCGTCGATGAACAGCACACCGCCCAGCGCCGAGTCGATCAGCGCGTTGGTCTTCGGAGCCGTGTGGCCCAGGTGCGTGCCGACCATGTCGTTGCGGGAGACCTCGATGACCTCCGCGTTCTCCACCACACCCAGGCCGGCGAAGATCTTGGCGATCACGCGCGCGATGGTCGTCTTACCGGTACCGGGCGGACCGGAGAAGATCAGGTGCTGCGACCGCGAATCCACGGCGAGCCCGCGCTTGGCGCGCACCTGGTCCATCAGCACACCGGACTTGAGACGGTCGACCTGCTCCTTGACCGAGTCCATGCCGATCTGCGCCTGCAGCAGGTCCGACGCCTCGGTGAGGAGACTCTCGCGCTCCGCGCGCGCCGCGCTGGCGGCCGCCTCGCGCGGGTCGTCACCGGTCTTGGGGTCCCACTTGTTGGTGCGGGATGCGATGAGTTCGGCGGTGGCGACCTCGAATCGGTAGCTCTTGTCCCGCACCGCGCGCTGCCATTCCTCGCGCTCGGGCCACAGCGCGGAGCCCTGCAGTCCTTTGAGGATCTTGTCGGCGGCATCGTGATCACCGTTGTGCCGCATCAGCATGCCGAGCAGGAAATGCGCGTCGGCCCAGATGTAGGACAGATTGCCCGAGGAGCTGTCCTCGACGATCCGCTGCGCGCGCGGCATGGCTTCGCCGAAGCGGCCCAGGTGCGCCAGCGACTGGGCGGTCATCAACTCGGCGGCGATGTCGAGCAGGCCGTCCTCCAGCACCGGCCGGGCGTTGCGCGCGGCGAGCACCTCCGGCCACTGCTTGGTCCGGAAGAACAGCGACATCCGCACGAAGTCGGCGACGTCGTCGCTGGGGACCTCGTCCAAAATCGCCGCTGCTTCCTGCCATTCGCCGCCTTCGGCGTACGAGCAGGCCTGCGCGATGGCGATCTGGTCCCGGTCGGCCATCGCGACGCGCAACCCGTACATGCCGATCTCGACCTGACACCACAGAGCGCGGTCGACCAGACCGGCCCGCTGCTGATCGCGATAGAGGTTGTGCACCGAGCGGTAGGCGCCGTAGATCACCTCCGAGGTGACCTCACCGGCCATGGCGCGCCCGAGCCAGGCATCGCACATGTCCGGGTCGAGGTCGGTGGCGGCCCGAAACGCCGCCGCCGCGTGCTGCTCGTTGCGCACGCCACCCGCGACCAACCCAAGATTCTGAACACCCGTGTAGAACGCGTCCTCGGCCGCTGACACTCGGACTTCCCTTCCGCCGAACTAGCCTGCTCGAACGATAGATTCCGGGGGTCACGCCGCGGACACGGAGCCTTCCCAATAATGGGAAGTTCAGGCGCGTTCCACGCGGCCGACTCCACCTCGTCGGCCTCGGCGACCCACCGGCTCACGCGACAAGCCCGACTCCCGCCGCCGCGACCGACGCACATGCCAATTTTGAACGTGCCGTCATGTAACGGTATGTTTACCGCGGGGTCGGCAATCATCCGCCTGCAGACGGCCCCTACGGCGGCGGCTGGCCAGCCGCGATCCGGTCCCCCAGCCGCCGCGCAGCAGGTCACAGCCGGTCCGAAAATTTCTTGCCGCTATTTAGGTGCACACTATTGAACGTTCCGACAGAAGAGGGTACTGTCTGAACACAGATCGCCGGTCCCTCATCCCGACGATCTGAACCCAAAAGCAACGGCCGGTGGCACCGGCAGGCCACCGGCCGTTGTGGGGGATGAACACCCGAGGCGTTCCGACGCCGTTCGGATGTGACTACGTTTACCACTGTCGACATCTCGACTCAGCAACCCATTCCCGGACTTGGGAATGGGTTTTTTGCGCTCTCCCTCTTCGGTGCACGCGGGTCAGCCGCGCGCACTGGGCGAGTCCGTGCGATCGGATGGCGGGGCCGTCACTCCGGACGGGGCGACTTTCGCGTCGGCCAGGCCGGCGTTCTCCGCGCCGTCGGCTTTCGCGTCCTTCTCCCGGATCACGTGCACCGGCGGCCGCCCGGCGGCGGGAGCGTGCACCACGGCGGGAACCTCGCGGGT
>NZ_BAFS01000441.1 GCF_000308415.1 Nocardia asiatica NBRC 100129
GCGCCAGAACCTGGCCTGGGCCATCGGCTACAACACCATCGCCCTGCCCATCGCCGCCGGCGTCTTCGAACCCGCCTTCGGCCTGATGCTGCGCCCGGAGATCGCCGCCCTGTCCATGTCCGGATCAAGCCTCATCGTCGCCGTCAACGCCCTCGCCCTCAAACGACTCCGGCTCCCCACACCGAAACCCGCGCACACCGGAACCTCCGAGGCGACACCGCTGATCGCGTAGGACACGCCAGCCGGGCTCGGGACTCAACCAAGAACAGGCTGTGGCCCGGCCATCACCTAGGAGAGACGTCGGGTGTCGGAGTTGGTCCAACCCCAGGTCTCGGGTATCACACGAGCGGACGGTCACACCACAGCGGCATCGGTGCCGGGATGCCCTGCTGGTGCAACTAGATCATGATCGTGTGCAGAACCCCATTCGAAATCCATCGCTGCTCTCTCCTTCAACCCGTCCCCGCGCCCCGGGAATTGCCACGAGGCGGCGCTCGACGTCGCGCCGACCGGTGCCGGGGCGGTGTGCTTCAAGCAAGTCGAGGGCGCAGGCGCGCGTCAACGCCACCCTGTCCGACAAAGGATTCGGGCCGAGCCTACTGTGCACCATCATCGGATCACCAAGCGCCCGACAGGTTTGCTTGCGCTACCCGCACGGGCTCGAACAGGGGCAGGCGCCCTTCGCCGATCGACCCAGGATTCGCAGCCGTCAGCGCGCGATCTCCGGTGTCGCTGCGCCACCGTGCGGCTGCGGCACCCAGACGAGGTTGCGCGGGGCACCACGGGCGAATGCCTCGATGTTCTGCAGTGTGGTTTCGATGATCCGGTGCAGCGCCTCCTCGGTGTTATAGGCGTTGTGCGGCGTGACGAGCACGTTGGGGAAGCGCAGCAGAACATGGTCGGCTATCAGCGCGGTCAGGTCATGTTCTCCGGTTTTCGGGCCGCGGAAGATCACGGCTTCTTCGCGCATGACCGGCTCCTCGGGAAGCACGTCCAAGCCGGCGGCTTTCAGCTTGCCATCGGCGAGTGCCCTGATCAGCGCGGGTACGTCGATGATTCTTCCCCGCGCGGTATTGATGAGCACCGCACCGGGCTTCCTCAACCCGAACTCGCGGTCGGAGATCAGATGCGTTGTCTCGGCAGTGGCGGGAACGTGCACGGTGACGACGTCGGCCGCGGCGAGCGTCTCGTCCAAGTCGGCGTAGCGGAATCCGAGTTGCCGCCGCTTGGGCACGGTAGCGGTCGCAGGCGATGACACTCATCCCGAAGCCGTGAGCGATGCCGATAACGCGCCGACCGATCCGCCCGGTGCCGATCACGCCGAGGGTCTTTCCGTTCAGCTCGAATCCGCGCAGACCGGACTGGGAAGAGACACCGCGTTCGCTCGGTTGCCTCGACGATATGTCGGGCCAGGCCGAGCAGCAGCGCGAAAACTGAGCGGGCACCGCAGCCGCCGCGTGCTCCTGATCGTGGGCCACCCGCATGACAAGGCCAGCTCGACCGGGCACACCTCGACATGGCGTTCCACTATTGGCCGGCCACGACGGCGGGAACAGCAGGGCGCAAGTTGATCTGTGAACCCTGGGCGGGAAGCCGATTCCATCTGGTGCCAGTGCTTCCTCGGCGGAATCAGCCTGGAGCGGTCCGAGGGTCCGCGCGCCCCGCTGCGACGGCGCGGTCGTGGCGGCTGAGGCCACAGTAGGGCACGGCAGCCTGCATTCCCCGCTAGCGAGGCCCTGTGTAGGTCCGCGGGAGCTGATGGGTGTCACCGGCCCTGACATCGGCGCCTTGCCCGTGTCCGACGCTTCTTTCGTGACCGTGGCTGCGACCGCCGCCGCTCGGCCCGTGTCCATCACCATTGTTGTGGCTTCCGCTGTGCGATGTGGCCAGCAGCGGGCTCGCAAGTGATGGCGCCGCGGTGGCGGGTGCTGCCATCAGTGCCGCGGCGCCGAGCGTGGCGGAAGCGGCAATGCCTGCCGCGGCGAATCGGCGGAGTCCACGCGTGTGCTTCATGAGACTGGAGTCCCTTCCATTGATGTTTGCTGAATGTGAGCTGTCGGGGTGGGTGCGGGAAAGCGGGCGCAATCGCTCCCACAACAGGTAACGGCCGGGTTACGAGTGTGCTCCCGTTCCCGGAATCTGGCCGTCTCCGCCGGGTAGGGAGATTCGGTCACGTAGTTGACAACTAAATACGTACAGAGATAGTAGATTGTTTGTATGGGATGTCAACGGCCTGTCGTCGCGATCATCGTTCGATGGTGAAAGTTGTTGGCTTTCAGCACTGTCTGCGAAGGGAGGCCGCGTCTGTGTACAGGGTTGATGATCGCGGCGGCAGGCTGGCCACGGGTACTGTCCACAGCGGGCGGACTGCGGCGGTGGACGGGGAGTCGGAGGTGCCGCTGGTGCAACGATCCTGCCGATACATTCGGGCGACCTGCGCATACTGTATTCGTTACGAAATTGTTGCTATAGTCGGTCCACTGTGAGGCTCTTCGGTCAGTTGCGGCGTGGTGGCTCCGTGCTGGTCCTGCTGATTGCAGTGCTGCTCGGAGCGCCGATGATCGACTGCGCGTTGCTCGGAGACGATGCACACCGACATCCGCCCGTCGCCACAACCGTGGAGCAGTTCCTCCATTCGGTGTCCGATGTTCACGCTCACGGGGCCGTCGATGTCATCGATGATGACTGCGGCCCGCATATTGCCCACTGCATCGTGAAGTCGGTGCCCCCGGGGGGTGCGCAGAACATGCTTCCGCTGCAGCTGCTGGCCGTGGCCTTGCTTGTGGCAGCGATCGTGGTCGCGTTCATCCTTCCGCCCGCGGGCCGTGGGGTGCGGGGCCCGCCTGCTTCGGCCCCGCCCTGTATCGATGGGCGGGGCATTCTGATGCGGTTCTGTATCGCCCGACGCTGATCGGTCAGCACCAGGCCGACGTTGTTCGTGTCGTCGGCCGGTGTCCGCTACCCACTCATCGTCGTAACCGTCCATCGCGGCGGTTCGGATACAGGAAGCGACAATGATGAACAAGGTCGTGCTCAACAAGCCCGCAGAGACGCCTGCGAGTCTGGCTGCCGTGCCTGAAGCCGCCCGCCAGCCGCGGGTTTTGGTCGGCAATACCCCCGTGCTGTGGGTCGGTGCCCCACTGGCGCCCGTCGGACGCGGGTTCTGGGCGAAGCTCGAGGGATTCAATCCCGGGGGTATGAAGGATCGCCCTGCGCTGCACATGGTGCGCCGTGCCGAGGAGCGCGGTGATCTGGGACCGGGGGCGCGGATCATCGAATCCAGCAGCGGCACCCTCGGGTTGGGTTTGGCGCTGGCCGGGATGGTCTACCGGCATCCGGTCACGGTGGTGACTGATCCGGGTCTGGAGCCGATCGTCTCGCAGATGCTCGCGGCATACGGGGCGCGGGTTGATCTCGTTGACGAACCGCATCCCAGTGGTGGCTGGCAGCAGGCGCGCCGTGATCGAGTCGCCGAGCTGCTCGATGGTGAGCCCGATGCGTGGTGCCCGGATCAATACAGCAATCCGGACAATGCCGACGGTTACGAGTCGTTGGCGCTCGAGCTGATCGAACAGCTCGGCGCAGTGAACGTGCTGGTGTGCGCGGTGGGCACCGGTGGGCACTCGGCGGGTGTGGCGCGGGTGCTGCGCCGGTTCAACCCGGATTTGAAGTTGATCGGCGTGGACACGGTGGCCTCGACGATTTTCGGCCAACCGGCGGGGCCCCGGCTGATGCGCGGCCTGGGATCGAGCATCTACCCGTCGAATGTCGACTACGGCGCGTTCGACGAGGTGCATTGGGTCGCGCCGGCGGAGGCGGTGTGGGCGTGCCGCACGCTGGCCGCGACGCATCACGCTTCCGGCGGCTGGAGTGTCGGTGCGGTCGCGCTGGTCGCGGGCTGGGCGGCCCGTGCCTACGACGCCGACACCCGGATCGCGGCGGTGTTCCCCGATGGGCCGCATCGCTACTTCGACACCATCTACAGCGACAAGTACTGCGCCGAGCACGGCCTGCTGGATCTGGAACCGCCGGTCGAGCCGGATACTGTCGCGCATCCGGCTGAGCGGGTGGTGCGTTCCTGGACTCGCTGCACCACAGTCGTCGATCCGCGCGGTTGGACGGGGGTCGGGGAGCCGGCCTCGTGACGGTGTTCAGGAAGTTCCGTAGCTTCGATCTCGCTGCCAGGTTGTTGATGGTCAACCAATTCGGCATCAACCTCGGTTTCTACATGCTGATGCCCTATTTGGCCGGGTACCTGGCGGGCCCGCTCGGGTTGGCAGCGTGGGCGGTGGGTCTGGTGCTGGGCGTGCGGAACTTCTCTCAGCAGGGCATGTTCCTCATCGGTGGCACACTCGCCGACCGGCTCGGCTACAAGCCGCTGATCGTCGCGGGCTGCCTGCTGCGCACCGGCGGCTTCGCGCTGCTGGTGTTCGCCACCTCCCTGCCCGGTTTGCTGATCGCCTCGGCGGCAACAGGTTTCGCCGGTGCACTGTTCAACCCGGCCGTGCGCGCCTACCTCGCGGCCGATACCGGGGAACGCCGGGTAGAAGCGTTCGCGGTGTTCAACATCTTCTATCAAGCCGGCATCCTGACCGGACCTCTGGTCGGCCTGGCGCTGATGGCCCTCGACTTCCGGGTGACCGCGGGCGCCGCGGCAGTGGTATTTGCGGCACTGACGGTGGCGCAACTGTTCGCGCTCCCCGCGCGGCGGGGCGAGGAGCCGACCGGAAAGACCTCGGTGCTCGAAGACTGGCGAGCAGTGGCAGGCAACCGGCGGTTCCTGGCGTTCTCGGTCGCGATGATCGGCTCGTATGTGCTGTCGTTCCAGGTGTATCTCGCGCTGCCATTGCAGGCCGAATTCGTCGTCGCGGCAGCACGCTCGCAGGCATTGGTGTCGGCGCTGTTCGTGGTGTCCGGTGTCGTGGCGGTCGCCGGGCAGTTGCGCATCACGGGATGGTTCAAGGCGCGATGGGGCACTGGTCGCAGCTTGGTCATCGGCATGGGAATCCTTGCCGCGTCGTTCCTGCCGCTGGTGGTGATCCCGGACCCGAACCGATTCGGTACCGGTGCCGCGATCGCGGCGCTGCTGGTAACGGCTGCGTTGCTGGCCGTGGGCACGGCGGCGGTGTTCCCGTTCGAGATGGACACTGTCGTCTCGTTGGCCGACGGCAAGCTGGTGGCCACCCACTACGGGTTCTACAACACCGTAGTCGGTGTCGGCATTCTCGGGGGCAACCTCGCCACCGGTGCTGTCGTCGGCGCAGCTCGCGCCGCCGGCGCGGATTGGGCGGTGTGGGTCGGGCTCACAGTGATCGGCGCCGTCGCGGCCTTCGCCCTGCACCGCCTCGACCGGTCCGAGCCTGCTCGCCAGGTGGCGACCAGTTCTGTTCGTCCGACACGCCGCAACGGCACCGGACGTCACCGATTGCCTGAGCACATGGCGAAGGCGGGACGGATGCCGATCAGCCGAAATCCTGACCAGCCAGGGCGCCACCGAATGCCCGACAACGCGGCACCTTCAGTGCGGGTCTCGGAGTACACCGGACGTCATCGAAAGCCGACGCCGCCCGCTCCGGCGGCCCGGCGGTGACAGATCATGAACGGCTTGATCCGACGGACCGCTGTCACGGCTGCCGCCACCGCCAACGCCGTGGTCGTGGCGACCGGTATCGCCTTCGCACACCTCACTGTCCAAGCAGCGGGTGCGAAATAGGGCGCCTCCACTGTGCTCACCCTCGAGGGTGTCCACCGAATCCGACAACGCCAGCTCCACCAAGCTCACCGTCCAACTGCCCGGCTCGAAGTCGGCCCGCGCCGAACCGCTACCCGGGTGGACCTCGGTCGTGGAAAGGACGCATCGAAGATGGCGACGTCGGTGACGTGGACCGCCAATCCAGCGGTTCGTGCCCTCGGCCGGCCTGCTGCCGAAACAAGGCACGGTTTCCTTCGGAAGCCGAGCAAACCCACAGCGACGGAAAGGTTGTCCACTGGCATCAGCCCATGCCTGCCGACGGCCAAGAGCCGGAGTATTCGTTGCCGGTTCTCACTCTTGCGGGCCGGTGAACCTCGCACGGTGCTGAGCCATCTGCCGCCGCGGTGGTGGATGACAAGCCGGACGCTGTCGCTCGTTGGCTCGGCGGAATCGGTCTTCTACTGCGCGTCCTCGGCGCCGCCGCGGGGCTGGCAGCGCTTGTCGGGAAACGGCGGCCGTGATCGCTGCGGGTGATGGGCGGATCGCCCGTCACCCGGGTTGCGCCGAAGCTTTGCGCGGCTCAGCTTCCGGTGAACAGGCCGCGCAGGACCAGATCCAGTACTGATTCGCGGGCCCGGTCCGGATCCCAGTGATGGCTGGCGCGCAGGTGGATGTATCCCCACCCCACGGTATTGAACAGTACGGTGGCGGTGACCGTCGGCGGTACCTCACGCAGGCTGCCGTCGGCAGCACCATCCCGGAGCAGTCGCTCGAACGGTTCGGCGAACACGTCGACCGCGAGCGCTTCCGGGCCGGGCTGGTGAAACACCTCGCCATGCGCGAGGAACATGCCCGAAAGCAGCGGCAGGTGCTTGTCCGCGGTGGCGCAGACGGCCTCCAGCGCAATCCGGAGCCGTTCGGCGGCGGTCCCGGCCGCGGTGAGGGCGGGCCATATCTCATCGCGGAAGGTGTCGGCCGCTCTTTTGGTGAGTGCCGCGACGAGATGCTCGCGGGTTACACCCCGCCGATAGATGGTCGCCCGCGACATTCCGGCCTCGGCGGCGACTCGATCGAGGGTGAGCTCGGTGAGACCCCACCGGGCTACCGCGGCTTCGGTGGCGTCGACCAGTTCGGGACCAATAGTTACCTCTTGACCGTGTGACACAGTCACATCATACTTGAGACATGAATGTCTCATTCTTGAGAGATAATCGTCTCAAGCTGGGGCGGGTGTCGGGTGCCGTGATTGCCGTTGCGGGCATGGTGTCGCTGCTGGCGACCTACTGGGACGATGCGTGGCATACCGATCTCGGTCGTGATGACGCGACGATCCCCCCGCACCTGTTGCTCTACGGTTCGGTGGCCGTGGCAGGCGTGGTGGTCGTCGGCTGGGGTGTGCGACTCCTCATCCAGACGCGCTCGCTGCCTGCGGTGCTGGGGCAGTCGCCGCTGGTCGTAGCAGCGGCTGGCGGCGCGGCGACGTTGGCGGCCGCGCCGCTCGACGCGATATGGCACGCCTCCTTCGGGCGTGACGCGGTGCTGTGGAGCCCGCCGCACATGCTGGTCGTGTTGGCTTCGGCGGCAATGGTTCTCGGTGCCGTCGCCGGGGTTCGGCAGACTCGATCGGGTGTGGTGGAAGCGCTGCTCGCCGGTTTGCTGCTGGGCGGCTTGGCCATGACAGTCCTGGAGTACGAAACCGATGTCCCGCAGTTCTCCGAGGCCTTCTACCTTCCGGTTCTGCTCAGCGCCGGATTGCCGGCGGCCGCCGTGGCACGCCGCGTCGTGCCGTTGCGTATGCCGGTCACGGCGATGGTCGTCGTTTATGTCGCGTTGCGGCTGGTGACCACAGCGGTGCTGGCGCTGCTGGGGCGCAGCACGCCGGAGCTACCGCTGGCCGTGCTCGGATTGTGTGTGCTGGATCTGCCGTGGCGCAATCGACTGCTGCGGTACTCGGCCGGCGCTGCGGCAGTCGCGGCCCTCGCTTGGCTGGCCGCCGCCATAGGGCTGGTCGACCGCTCGGCGTCCGCGGTAGCGGCGGTCGCCGTCCCCGCGATCGCGGTGTTCGTTCTGGCCGGCCTCGTGAGCGCGCGGCGGGGTGCCCTGCTCGTCCCCGCTGTGTTTGCCGTCGTGCTGAGTGGTGTCTTGCTGGTCGGTTCCGCGCCAACCGCGTCCGCGCACGATCCGGGGCAGGGTGAGCCCGTAATCGGAGCGCGGCTCACCGGCGCGTCCGACGGCAAGGGCGAGCTGTCGCTCGCCGTCGAAACCACGAGTTCGTGCGAGCGCACCAGCCCGGTCCGCTTGGTTGCTCGCCGCGCAGGCAGCACCCTGACCGCGCCACTACGTGCGGCCGGCGACTGCCGGTACACGGGTACCGTCCAAGTCAGCGGATCCGGCCGGTGGTTCGTATACGCGGAATTGCGTGACGGCGAGCACAACGTCGAGGCGTGGCTTCCGTTGCCCGCCGATCAAGCCATAGTCAGCACCGAAACCCGGGACCTGTACCGACCGGCGGCAGCCACCGCTGCGACCAGGCCTGTCCAGATCGCCGCTGGAACAGCGATCTACGCCTTCGCGCTCATCCTGCTGGGCTGGGCCACCGTGATGGTCGTTCGTCGGCGGCGACCGGGCGGCGTGAGCACGACCACCTCGGGGGTGTAAGCATGCGGAGTCCTTCCCCCGGGTGACACAACGGGGTCAAGCGGTTATCGGCGCGCAGATCGCGATACCGATGGCGGCCAGCAGCACTGTGATGAGGGGACCGAGGGTCACCAATGTGGTCGCGGCAATCAGCAGCCGACGGGCTCGGGTTCGCAGTGCAGTCTCGCAGGGCGCGGTCAACCGTTCGACCCGGGTGGCGAGCCCGACCGCGGTAGCGCTGAGCGACCCGGTGGGGCTGTCGGCGACACCCGAGAGAGCGAGCAACGCCTGGAGTACGGTGCGGTGTCCGTGTTCGCGTGCCGCGACATCGTCGGCGCGCATTTCCACCAGTCGCGCGACCTCGGCAGCGCCGAGGGTGAACAATTCGATTCGGGAAAAGGTTGCGGCGAGACCACGAGTCAACGCCAGCAGCAGATGGTGGCGTCCCGCCAAGTGGGCTCGCTCATGTGCCAGCACCGCGGCCAGGTGCCGATCATCGAGGGCGGAGAGCGCCCCGCGGGTGATGACAACAGTATGCGGCTTGCCCGCGACACAGTATGCGGCGGGCTCGGATAGATCGAGCACGACGGCGTCCAAGCCGGAATCGTGGCGGCCCGCTACGCGCGCCATCCGCGCGTGCTCATGGGTGGAGCTTCGAGCCCGCACCAAGGACCGGATCACTCGCAACAGAAGAACAGCGGCCGCAAGCGTGACGAACGCAGCCAGAGCGATCAGTCCGCCCTGCACCACACCGCCATAGCTGCCGGTCGCGGCGTCGTGCAGTTGCGAATAGCAACTGCTCCACACGGGTCTGCTCGGCTCAGCCCAATCCCGGACGACATCGACGGCCAGGATGATGACCGCCGCCGCCCAGGATCCTGCTACCGAGCAAATGGCGCTCACCCACGCGACCAGACCGAACCCCGGAGCGATGCCGCCGCGCGTGAGCTGCGCGAGGAGCCGCGGCGCCAAGGTCGTGACCGCGAAGCCGTACAGGAACAGACAGACCGCAAGGCTCATCGGACTGCCTGCTGTTCCGCTGCGGGTCCGCCGGAGCTGCCCCGGGTCGAGATGGCGAGTGCGCGAATACGCGGCACGCGGTGCTCCTGTCCATGGGCGTCGCGGTGATGCGCGAACCATGATCGTTTACGGAGGCGCAACATACTACCTATCTGCGTATGACGCGATGTGTAATGGTGCTCGATAAGCGGACAACGCCGCGCGCGGCTTTGCTGAAGCCGAGCCTACGCCTGGCCGAGGTCTGTTCCTACGTTTGGTGCCGGGACGTGGACCATGCTAGATCCGGTCGAATTGTGTGCCGCGAAAGGGGGGTAGCACCACAGGCTGCGGGGCCGGGCCCCGCGATTTCACCTGCCCCGCGGTGCACGCCCCTGTGGTAGGCCGCGACCAGTTACGAAACGGGGCGCGCGCCGGGAAATATGCCGTCCACGCGACCGCGCCTTAGCAGGCGGCGGACCCGCCGCACCGATATCGGTCAGCACCGTCTTGATGTGGAGCCACCTGCGGTGTTTCCCGAACCGCGGCCAGCGGGATCGCCCTTCCCATAGAACAGATGCTCGGTCGGTTCCGCATCCAGGGCCCGGTTGAGCACTCACCGGGTCAACTGCGTCAGCAGCCGTCCAGGCCCGCAGCTGCGCGGAATCGGCATCGGCTCGATCCAGCAGTTGCTCGGCCAGAGCGTCCACATTCGGTGTGCGGGTCGTTGGTTTCCTGCGTCAACGTTGTGATCCTTGCGGGCAGCATGGCATTTCGCCCTGCCACCCTGCCAGACAACGAGATCAACTCACAGAAAATCTCGTAAACGCCCCGCCATGACAACAGGAGCCGATGTTGAGACGCTGCTCTTGCTGGAGTTGTCGCTGGTGGGTCAGGTGTGGCGCGCGGACACGGTGGAATGCTGTTTCGAGTTGTGTGGCCCAGGGCCAGGTTTCGGGGATGCGGGTCCAGTCGAGTACGGCGACCGTACAGCGAGCTAGGCGGTGTTGATGGCTTGCGACTGTGGGGTCATTTCGCGAAGCCAGTGTGACACTCCGATGGCATGAGTCGGGGGTGCGCGGATGTCGCCGGTCGTGGTCCAGGATGTTCAACTGCTGTGCCAGTCGTGCACTGGACATATTGGAGTCATACTCTCGTTGCGCGAGGCGCGAGCGAATACAACCAGCCGAGCACAACCGGCGCACCGAATCGCACCGCTGTCAGAAGCTACGGGCGTTGACGCGCCCAAGACGACGAGGCGCGGAGCGATTCGCGCTCGGAACCGACTGGGGCTGCGCCGGGTCAGTTGTGTTCACCATCGCCGGTCAGACCCGAGTCGTCTTCTCTTTACGTACATAGATAGTATTTGAATGCGCGGACTCCCCGGCGTCACCAACAGCGAACGACCAGGACGCGACCGTAGACAGAGTTGGACGAGGAGACATTCGATGGGGCATCGCTTCGGGGATCTGGAAGCGGTTGTAATGGACAGCGTGTGGTCGGCCGACGACACCACCACGGTGCGGGAGGTATACGAGGACCTGCTGCGCGAACGGGAAATCGCCTATACGACCGTGATGACCACCATGGACAATCTGCACCGCAAAGGCTGGCTGGAGCGGGAACGGCACGGCAGGGCCTATACCTATTGGCCTACCCTCACCCGCGAGCAGTACAGCGCCAAGCTCATGCGTGAGGCGCTCGGCGGGGGTGGCCGCTCGGATTTGGTGCTGGCCCATTTCGTCGAACAGATCACCGAGGACGAGTCGACCGCGTTGCGAACGGTATTGCGCAGCCTGCGCACGAGAAAGAAGAAGGCCTGACCCTGCGGGTGTCGATGGCTCACCATCGGATGAAACCCATCTCCCTGGGTGTGGGCCCCTGCCGAAGGCAGGGAGCCTATCCGTTCCAGGAACTGGTGAGCAGGTCGGCATTCGCCTGCTGGTTGATTTCCAAGCCCACCAACATAATGGTCGCGGCAGTGAGCATCACACGGCGCGGCGCACGCACCGCGAGCCAGCGGCCCGTGAGCCAACCGGCCACGGCTCGCAGAGCCACGACAGCAGCGCCCAGCACAACCAGCCATCCCGCCGGGTTGAAGCGCAACGATCTGCCGAACTGACCGTGCAGGAATAGATACACCGAGCGTGTTCCACCACAGGCCGGATCCATGATGCCGATCCGATGCAGGGGACCGTGTAGATCAACCGTGGGGACCCCGGCCACCGCGAGGGCGACCGCGGCCGCCAACAGCACCAGCGCACTCCAAGTCAACCATCCGGCGTGGTCTGCTCGGTCGAGTCGGATGAATATGGTGGGAGCCGGATCCAGCTGCCGAGCTTGCGTCACTCCCCCAACACCGGCCTCCCTGCGTCACGCGCGCCCAGTCGAGCACGTCCCAATATTACGTATCTGAATAGTAGCCAGACCGGCGCTTCGTGGCGACCCGAAACGGCCGTTGCGCCCCGGACTCCCGTGCAACCGTCCCAGCGCCGGCGAGCAGTGCCCCAAGCTGCCGGTTGTCTCGGCTGGCGAGGATGCCGGCGAACCCGGATGCGAATTTCATGCTCGGCTTCAGCGACCGCGGACCCAGCGGCTGGGGTCCACCTCGTCTGTCACGCGACGACATCACCGACGCCTCCGCCCAGCGCTGGCGTATCGACTCGCTCGAACCGGCCGTCATGGAGATCCTCCCCGACCCGCACAGCGCGGCAGGGCGTATAGAAGGTGCGCGGCCCGCATCAACGACTTACTATTCTCCTACATAGAACGTAGGCGCCGGTCCGACCTCCAACCGGGCCTGCGAGGAGGAAGTATGCACACCACAGCCCTGACAGTCGTCGGCCTCGCGGGTGTGATCGAGGCGGGGAGGGCGTGATGTCGACCTGGCTTGCCGCCGTCATCCTGGTTGCTGCGATCGGATTCGCCTACCTCGACCGCCTGATCCCCCATTCGCAAAAACCACGGGGCCGCGCCGAACGCGACGGCGGTTCCAATTACCGCTCCACCGAGCCAGACGCATCGCTGCCGTTCCTGAGCGCCGACCACGCGGTCATCGCGACCCCCGAAGTGGTGCCACGCTTCCCGATGCCGTTCGAAACCTGATGTAGGTCGACATCGTGCGTCGGAAACATCGCTCCTGGTGTCCGATCCAAACGAGGACGGACAGTTCGTGTGGCCGAGGGACAAGACATCCAGCGAAGCCCACAGGCCCCCGGA
Organism: Nocardia asiatica NBRC 100129; assembly: GCF_000308415.1. Classification (GTDB taxonomy): domain Bacteria; phylum Actinomycetota; class Actinomycetes; order Mycobacteriales; family Mycobacteriaceae; genus Nocardia; species Nocardia asiatica. The sequence continues at coordinate 12,545 of NZ_BAFS01000441.1, forward strand.
ACAAGCCCCACCGTGCCGGTTGCGGCAAAGTCTGTGACATCGCTGTCGTCTGTGACATCGCTGTCGGAATCATCGGCTAACAGTGAACAACGGCTGGCGCTGCGACTAATGAGAGGACCCAGAGGGCCTGGGCCCTCTCGAAGTCCGCGTATCATCGACCGGCTCCAGTCACATGTCGGGACTTGATCGGGCACCGGAGCGGGGAGTCCGCGGCGGTGGGGCCGTTCAGCCGAGAGCCTGAATCAGGTCGTTGCACGCCTGTTCGCAGCGGCGGAGGGCATCGGCGCATACGCGGCAGTGCTCGTAGGTGTCCGCGTGGGCGGCGCATTCGTCGCCGCAGGCCGTGCAGGCGGTCGCGCATGCCTGGAGGATCGCACGGGTGATCTTGGCGTCGTAGCCGGTGTGACGGGACAACACGGACGCGGTGGCGTTGCAGATGTCCGCGCAGTCCATGTTGGTGCGAATGCACTTGGCGAGTTCGCGGACCATGCCCTCGGACAGGCAGGCGTCCGCGCACGCCGTACACGCCTGTGCGCAGGCGATGCATTCCTCGATGCACTTGGTGAGCTTGTTGGGGTCGACGCCGCCGAGGTCGGCCGGATACGTGGCGAGCATGTCCTTGACCGTGGTCATCACGGATCGCCTCCTTTCTCTGGCGGAGGCCGGGCTGGCCGGGATGGCCGCGCCATTTCGACCTCCTGCCCTCGCGGGTAACCACCCGGACGCGGCGCAAACACCCCAGCGGCATCCCCACCGATAGTGGACTCGCCCAGAGGCGAAGCCCCGTACTACACCCGGATGCGCGAAACAACCATCGAACCCGGCCTATTCGGTTCGCTGCAAACCGGCCGCCGAGTCCTGGTCACATCGGTCAGCAGAAGCCCCCATCATTCGGCACACCATGACGTAGAAGATCTCGGAGAACAGCCACGGGAATCACTGTTGGTGGTGGATTGCCGGTGTTGTTGCCTTCGGGGAATCGACCGGTCAGCGACCTGGGTGCGGCGGCGCCGGTCGGCACGATCTGGCTGACGGCTTCATACTTCCCCGATCGGTGACCGCGAGCATCGCGATGTGGTTGCGGTATGCAGCCACAGCTCCGCTGCCCGTGCACCGCGGAGCAATAACGGTCGTCATTGTCGGTGTTGTCGCCGGGCCAGGTAAGGTCACGCCGATCGACTGCCGTTGGTGTCAGCTGATGCGGATGCTGATGCCTTCGACCCGAGTTTCACGTCCGCCCAAGGGTTCTCGGGCGGGTCTACGTTCTGGGGCCCCATCGGTGATGCGAAAGCGGCTGCCGTGGCAGGGGCAGGCGATCAGGCCATCGCGGATGTCGGTGACGCTGCAGCCCTGGTGGGTGCAGATCGCTGAGAAATCATGGAACTCACCGGGATTCGGCTGGGTGTGGGCCGGTGTCCCCGATCTGTGTACGGCGGGCACGCAGATACCGGTCGACTGCGGTGAGCACGAGGTAGGCTGCGACGGCACCGAAGACGACCAGCTGGGACCCGCCGAACGCATGATCGCCAGCCTTGTTCGACTTCCCAGCGCTGAGACCAGGTCCGGGCCTTTGTACATAGTTAGTACTTCGGCCTCCAGGTCGGAGGCGCCGGTCAACTCACGTGAGCTGCCCGCTCGCCCGGCCGACAGTGTGTCGTGCCGGTGCCACGACGGCACGGCATCGCGTACCGTCCCAGTCGGGTTGGCCGGAGGGCGGTAGCGGACGTCCTACTTGGCGGCCAGCGGACTTCGCATCTGACCCGGTTGCTCGCCGGACCTGGGGCGCAGCGCGGTTTGTATCGCGCCGAGGGCGCAGGCGGCGACACAGCGGGCGACGGATCGAGTTGCCGGATGCCGGGCCATCCGCAGCGCGGATTCCGTGATCGTCGACATGGTTGTCCTCCACAATGCGTCGGGCGGGACGGCGCAGTTCGGCCGTCCCGCCCGATTTTCCCGTTGCTTCGGTCGAGTTTTCGGTTCTTATCCGTTGCTGGATCGGAAGCGGCGCAGCCGCAGGCTGTTGCTGACGACGAAGACCGACGAGAACGCCATCGCCGCGCCGGCCAGCAGTGGGTTCAGCAATCCCGCCATGGCCAGCGGCAGGGCGGCCACGTTGTAGGCGAAGGCCCAGAACAGGTTGCCCTTGATGGTGCCGAGCGTCTTGCGGGACAAGCGGATCGCGTCCGGCGCCGCCCGCAGGTCACCACGGACCAGGGTCAGGTCGCTGGCCTCGATCGCGACATCGGTGCCGGTACCCATGGCCAGGCCGAGATCGGCTTGGGCCAAAGCCGCGGCATCGTTGACGCCGTCGCCGACCATCGCCACGACTTTGCCCTGATCCTGCAGCTTCTTGACGACATCGACCTTGTCTTGTGGCAGGACTTCGGAGATCACCTCCTCGATGCCGACCTGCGCGGCGATCGCGGCGGCGGCCGCGGAGTTGTCGCCGGTCAGCATGATCGGTGTCAGCCCGAGCGCCCGCAACTGTGCAATCGCTTCTGCGGAAGTGGGTTTCACCGCGTCGGCGACGACCAGCACGCCGCGCGCTGTGCCGTCCCAGCCGACCGCGACCGCGGTCTTGCCCTCCGTCTCGGCGGTATGCATCACTTGTTCCAGGTCGGCGTCGAGGTGTTGGGCCCACTCCGCCAGCAGTCGGCGGCGGCCGACGATCACGGCGTGGCCATCCACGACACCTTGCACCCCGAGACCTTCGACATTGGCGAACCCTTCGACCGGCTTCAGCTCGCCCACCCGCTCGCGGGCACCCTTGGCGATGGCCTGCGCGATCGGGTGCTCCGAAGAATCCTCCAGCGCCCCGGCCAGTTCCAGAATCCGTGTCTCGTCCTCACCCTCGCCGGCATGCACCTGCAGGAGGGTCATCTTGCCGGTCGTGACGGTGCCGGTCTTGTCCAACACCACGGTGTCCACCCGCCGGGTCGATTCCAGCACCTCCGGGCCCTTGATCAGAATGCCGAGCTGTGCGCCGCGTCCGGTGCCGACCATCAGCGCGGTCGGCGTCGCCAGTCCGAGCGCGCACGGGCAGGCGATGATCAGCACGGCCACCGCGGCGGTGAAGGCGGCCGCTACGGGTCCGCCGGTGCCGAGCCAGAATCCGAGCGTGGCGACCGACAGCGCGATGACGATCGGCACGAAGATCCCGGAAATCCGGTCGGCCAACCGCTGCGCGGCCGCCTTCCCGTTCTGCGCCTCCTCTACCAGTTCCGCCATCTGCGCCAACTGGGTGTCGGACCCGATCCGGCTGGCGCGCACCACGATTCGGCCACCGACGTTCACGGTCGCACCGACCACCGTGTCATCGAGCGCAACCTCCACCGGCACCGATTCCCCGGTCAGCATGGAGGCGTCGATCGCAGAGGAGCCCTCGACCACGACACCATCGGTAGCGACCTTCTCACCAGGCCGCACCACGAACAGATCACCGACGGCGAGCTGCTCGACCGGGATCCGCTGCTCGCGGCCCTCGCGCAACACCGACACCTCTTTGGCCCCCAGTTCCAGCAGCGCGCGCAGCGCCGCACCAGCCCGGCGCTTGGAACGTGCCTCGAAGAACCGGCCGGCAAGGATAGCGGTGGTGACCCCGGCCGCCACCTCCAAATAGATATTTCCTGTGCCGCCGTCACGGACAATCGTCAGCTCGAACGGGTGCTTCATCCCCGGCATTCCGGCAGTGCCCCAGAACAGCGCATACAGCGACCAGCCGAACGCGGCGAGGGTGCCCATCGAGATCAGGGTGTCCATGGTCGCGGTGGCGTGGCGCAGGTTGGTCCACGCCGCGCGGTGGAACGGCAGCGCTCCCCACACCACCACCGGTCCCGCCAAGGCCAGCGACAGCCACTGCCAATTGGTGAACTGCAGGGCGGGAATCATCGCCATCGCGATCACCGGCACCGTCAACACCAGCGCGACCAGCAACCGCTGCCGCAGCGAGGCCGTCGGATCCTCGCCGACCGCAGAAGTTTCCGCCGTCTGCGCCGCCGTGGGCTTCGGAGCGGGCAGCGCGGCGGTGTATCCGGCCTGCTCCACCGTAGCGACGAGGTCTTCCGGTGTGATCTGCCCGGCATATTCCACGCGAGCCTTTTCGGTCGCATAGTTGACCGTCGCGGTGACGCCATCGAGCTTGTTCAATTTCTTCTCGATACGATTGGCGCACGATGCGCAGGTCATGCCGCCGATCGCCAACTCGATCCGCTGCTGGGTGGGCGGTTGCGTCGTGGTGCCCATCGATACTCCAATCTGTGCGGCGATGAATCCGCGGAAAAGGCGCTGATCAAGCGGGTCAGCGGTCCCGGCCGTGCTGAGACGTCGACGCCTCGGCCGGGTGAACCGCATTTGTCACGGGCGTCGCGGTAGCCGGGTCGGGGCCGATCACCGCCCCGGCGGCGAACGCGACCGTGAACATCATGGCGAGACCCAGGCCGAAGGCTGCGAACTTGGTAGGCGCGTTCATGGCGAATACCCCGTATGCGTAGTTGTGGTAGTACGGAATCGTCAGTCGACGAGCTTGTAACCGGCCTCATCGACGGCGGCGGCGATCGCGCCGCGCTCCACGGGGCCCTCGCTATCGATGGTCACCCGGCCACTGGCCAGATCGACGTCCACGCTGGTCACGCCAGTTATCGCGCCGATCTCCTCGCTGACCGAAGAGACGCAATGGCTGCAGGTCATCCCGGACACCGTGACGGTCGTGATGCTCATGGATTCCTCTTCCTTTCTGCGGCGACCACCTCTTGCCACCGCCAAAACCGATAGTACCCCCTAGGGGTATGATGTCAAGGGTTTCGCGCTGCGTCGTCTGGCCGGCTGCCGGGTGTGGACCTGTTTGCCGCCATGCCGATCAGTCGAAATTTCTACGTACCTGGTAAGTAGGCTGTATCGTTCGGATGACCCCTCCATGAGACGCGATCGGTCGGTAACGACGAAGTCGGAATTCGCCCCAAGCAGAAATCCTCCTGAGAGGAACGCAACAGAATGGGAACCGAAGGTCGCGATACGACTCGGTCCCATTGTTGTCGTTGTCATCGCCGATATATCGGCATTCCTCGCCGCACCGGCCCCGGTCAATTCGGATGGAGCCGCGATCGGCTCGCCACAGTGCCCGCGCCACTATTCGAAGGAACCGCCGCCAGGTGAGCATCGCGATATGCCTACTGTTGTACGGATTTACAGTGGCTGTGCTGGCACCACAACTACTTCGGCGATCGATCCGCGTCGGTGCCGCGCCACGGCTCGGAGTAGCCGCGTGGATGAGCGCGATCGTTTCGGTGGGAGCGTCGTGGGCATTCGGCCTCGCAATTCTGCTCGTCGACGTGACCCAAGACCTGCTCCAGCCTGGAGGCTCGAGGGTCGTGGGCAACTGTCTGCTGGAACTGCACGAGGCTGCGGCGGGCCGATACGGCGTCGTCGTGCAGACCGGAATCCTTACCCTCAGCGCGTTGGCCTCCGTCGCGGGGGTCGTGTTGGCGGCCCGGTTGATCAGCGCACTGTTGCGGGCACGCAGAACCACCCATGAACACGCCCGCATGGTCCGAGTCGCGGGCCGCCACAACGCCGAATTGGACGCTGTCGTGCTCGATCTCGACGAGCCGGTGGCGTACTGCGTAGCCGGAAGACCACACGCCGTCGTGGTCACTCGAGGTGTCATTTCCTCGCTCGACGGCCGCCACCTCGAGGCCGTACTGGCCCACGAACGGGCACACCTCGCGGGCCGCCACCACGTGCTGCTCGCGCTGACCCGCGGACTCGCAGCGGTTTTCCCTCGAAGTGAACTATTTCGGGTAGGGGCGATCGAGGTGGCACACCTCATCGAGATGTGCGCCGACGACGCGGCCGCCCGAATCCACGGCCACCACACTGTGCGGCAGGCACTGCTCATGCTCTCCGGTGCCCCCGACCCCGCCGACGCGCTCGGTGCAGCCGGCGTCGGTCTGGCTGCCCGCGTCGAACGCCTCACCATGCCCGCGCGGCCTGAGCAGCGGACCCGCGCCCGGCTGCAGTTGAGTGTGGCGACCGCGATCGTGATCATCGCCCCGCTTGTGGCGGCATTGCTGTCCGTACTCGGCATTGCCATCTGCGGTCCCAGCGACCGCTTCGCCGACGGGTACGAAACAGGTGTTCCGGATGCGGCGTTTTCACACGCACTGCGACGGCTCGGATGCGGCGCCCATTCTTCAGTCGCCGCCCCGGGAACGGACCACCTCGCGATACCGGCGAGAACGTCAACCCACTGACCATGAGCTTGCGGCCGACGCCGTCCGGGCGGGCCGCGGTCGATGCGGGATACCAGCTGAGACCCCGAGCCGCCCGGTGACCAACCTCAGTATCGACCGTGGCCGGGCGAGGATTCCCACCAGGTTGAACGCTGCGCGAAGGCCAGTTCCAATGGACCGATTCGGACCGGCGTGTGCTCATCGGCCCACCACATCCCTGCGGCACCAACGCCGGCCGTGCCGTCGGTGGCAGTGCCAGGCGGCGGGTACAGCGCCGCATGCAGCGAGAATGCAGCGGGCGGTCGAGCGTCGGTGCCCTCTGGCCGAGGCTGATCTCGCCCACTACGATCCCCTGGCGACGACAATTCCGCGGCCAGTTCGGCCCCCGGGCGGTTCCATCACCCGACAATCAGCGTCGCACGCATGTTGGGGTGGTATCGGCAGTAGAGAGGGAATGAGCCCGGCGTCGACGGTGCGGTGAAACTGCCGGTGCCGTTGGGCTCCGCCTCCGCGTCGAAAAGTCCTACCGCATCCGATGTCACGGAATGCTCCACCCGGTCGATGTTGCGGACGGTGATCGTCGCGCCGGGCGACACCGTCGGTGGCATGTCGAATCGGTAGTCGTCGATCGTGATGGTCACAGCACCCGAAGCGCCGGTGGGTGCCGGCTTGCCGTCACCGTTCGACGCCGTGCAGGCGGTGGCAGCGAAGAGCGTGGCCATGGCCAGGCACACGGTCGCGGCGAAGCGGCGGGGTGGGTGCAGCAGTGCGGTGAACATGACACTCTCCTGGTGGTGAGATCCTTTTATACGTTCGACGTTGATCGGCCACCGTCGGTTCACCGTAGTCCGGCCTCACCGTCCAGTACCGGCGGATTCCGGCAGCTGCGGTCGCGGTGGTCCGCTTCTTGGTCGGCCGACTCCGGGGTGCGCTCGCGGTCCGGCACCGCCGTTGGGTCGCGCTGACCGGGTCCAGGGAACATGACGGCCGTTACCAGTGCCAGCCGTACGCGGCCAGATGCAGCCAAAGACGTCTCCAGAAGGTTGCAGTGGGGCAGACCCGCGCAAAGCACTATGATGGCCGAGTGGTCGACCAGCACGCGCCGCCCCGAGTATCCGGGCCCGTCCGGATACTCGGTCTGCTGGTGCTGGTTCTCGGCATTGCCGCCATGCATACGGGTCTGCTCAGCATTCATCCCGGCGTAAACCATGTCGATCGCGAACACACCAACGCGATGGCCGAGACACTGGGCGACCATCAGGAGTCCGCGATGGTCATCACCAACGATGACCATGCCATCGGGCACCGGGCCATGCACGCATGCGTGTTCACCCTCTCGGTGATGGCGCTCGTGATCGGCCTCGTGTTGCTCTACCGCTCCGGCGTCGGCTTCGACGAGGTTCACCTGCCGAAGTCCCGTCACTGGCGTATACATCGTGAACGTCCACCGCCCTGGACGGCGCCCTCCCTGGCCGAATTGTCGATTCTGCGGATCTGACAGGCATCCCGCTTCCGCGGTCCCCGCGACCCGGAGGCACGCCGGTGCCTGCCCGAATCCACTTCTTTCGCAATTCACCAGGAGTTCGATCATGTTCAGCACACGTAACCGAATCAGATCGGCCGTCGCCGTCGGCGCTGCCGTCTTGACGCTGCTTGTCGCCGGCTGCGGCAGCTCGATGGCAGGAATGGATCACGGGGTCACGTCCTCCCGCAACGGGCCGTCCAGCGCATCAGCGGCGCGCACCGATTTCAACGACACCGACGTCACCTTCCTGCAGATGATGTATCCGCATCACGCTCAGGCAGTCGACATGGCCCGGCTCGTCGCGTCCCGGTCGCAGAGCCAGCAGTTGCTCACGCTGGCTTCCACCGTCATCACGGCGCAGGGCCCTGAGATGCAGCGAATCAGCACGCTACTCCAGGATTTCGGAAAACCCGCCCCCACCACCGGCGGACATCAGATGACCGACATGCCCGGCATGATGCCATCCGCCGACATGACCGCACTGGAAGGCCTGTCCGGACCGGACTTCGACCGCACGTGGCTGCGGATGATGATCGACCACCATACCGGCGCGATCACCATGGCCAACACCGAGATCACCGGCGGCGCCAATCCCGACGCCAAAGCACTGGCACACGACATCGTCAGCGCCCAGCAAGCGGAAATCGACCAGATGCGCGCAATACTCGGCGGCCGCTGAACGACCCGACGTCTGTTCGTCAACGCAGGTGCGCCCGGTCCCGCCCAGGTCCGCGTCCCACCCGCACACCAGCAGCGGCCACGGCACGATATCCCCCGTTGCATTCGGCCGACCTGGTGCACCACCCAACTCGATATCACCCAGGCGACACCGTACCCGGGCCGGGATCACCGCTCACCCACAATCCGATCTGCCAGCGCGCGGTACCCGAACCATTACGAAATAGGGAGCATCCATGTCCTCCACGCAATTTCCGCACTCCGCACCGATGACGCGGCGCGGGTTTCTCGCTCTCGGTGCCAGTGCCGCCACGGCCGCTGTCCTCGCCGCATGCTCCAAGGACACGCCGGGCGCACGCACACTCGTCCAACCCGATTCCGACGCGGTCCGCACCGCGGAGAACAATCGCCGAGCGGCTGGAGCCAACGTCCGGGACGTGTCGCTGCGCGCCGAGCCGACCACCGTTGATCTCGGTGGCGTCCAGGTGCAGACCTGGACATTCGGCGGCAAGCTACCCGGGCAGGAGATCCGGCTTTCGCGCGGCGAGGTGTTGCGGGCCGACTTCACCAACGCACTTCCCGCACCGACGACCATTCATTGGCACGGCATCGCCCTGCGCAACGACATGGACGGCATGCCCGATCTCACTCAGCCCGCCGTCCAGCCCGGCGGCACCTTCCGCTATGAGTTCACCGCGCCCGACGCCGGCACGTACTTCTTCCATCCCCACGTCGGAGTTCAGCTCGACCGCGGCCTGTACGCGCCACTGATCATCGAGGATCCCGCAGACGGCAAGGACTACGACGTGGAAGCCGTTGTCGTCCTGGATGACTGGCTCGACGGCGTCAACGGCCGCGACCCCGACAAGGAGCTGCAGCAGCTGCGCGACAAAGGCATGGCGGGGATGGACATGGGCGGCTCCAGCGGTATGAACCACGGTGGCATGGACATGGGCGGCTCCTCGACGATGACGATGCCCGCCGACCCGAACGCACCCCTTGGCTCCGACACCGGTGACGTGACCTACCCGCACTACCTGATCAACGGCCGACTCGGTACCGACCCCG
>NZ_BAFS01000440.1 GCF_000308415.1 Nocardia asiatica NBRC 100129
CTCTACCTGCAGTTCGCGGGCAGCATGGTCGCAAATCAACTGATCCCCGATGCCGTGGAGCGTCTACTGCCGGGCCTGGACCTGGGTGCCATAGCCAGGGCACAAGCCGAGAAGCTCACGGACGGCGATCGCGTCCACGTCGAGCAGGTCGCGACCCGTGTCGCGTCGCAGGTGTGGGCCCGCGCGCATCGGCGTCGGTTGAGCACACCCACCAAATGGCAGAGCGAACCGGACTATCCGCAAATCCTGCAATTCTGGGCCGACCCCGGCCGCGAGCGCGTCACCGCTGTCACCCCGGCCAGCACCAAATCCTCCCTCGGTGCCGTCCACATCCAGTGCGATGACGAAGAATTCGTCCTCACCGTCACCCGCAGCAGGAAGACCCCCTACAAGCTGGCTGTCACCCCCAAGGGCGGACGTAGGGCGAAAAAACCGGCGACCGCCGCCTTAGCCGACCTCTCGGACTTCGTCAGCATCATCCACGGCCACACTCGCACAGCCGACTCCGCAGCCGCGGCGAACGACAGCGCCACCGAGGTCAGTTCCCGCAGCAACGACCACATCCCCCAGGACCCACAGGCGGCTCTCACCGGCGCGGGCTCAGAGAATAGCGGCGAACCCGAAGCTGCGTCGGAAGCGTCCGTGCCGCAACCATTCCCCGCTCGAGGACTGGCGGCACTGCCGCTGCCGAAGCACACTCCAGCGCAGGTGCGTGATCCGGCGAATGCTGCGTGGCCGCTTCTGCCGCCACCTGAGCAGGCCCTCAAACTGGCGGCGCTCGCCCGCGCCCGAGGGTGGGAAGCCTATGTCGACATCCGCGGATACGGACGTCGCCAACGTCCGCCGCATTGGTGGGTGACCCTGATGGCCAGGACCGCGCAAGGCATGCGGAACATCGACCTCCAGTTCGATCTGCAGCCTGACGGCACCTACGTCTACAACCCCCAGCGGTCGAGGGCGGTCGACTACGTCTTCCAGCCGCCCCGCGGAATCTACGGCTGGCAGCTGATCAGGCCCGGACAACTGATGCATGCCCGACCTCCTGTGGAGCCTGCTCAGGGCAGCTCAGCCGTGAGAGGCCCCGGCCTCGACGAGGTGGCACGTGAGGTCTGGAACTCCGGCCGCGTCCGACTGTACAGCTCGTCCGCCGCTCCGGACCCGGTTGCGCAGCAGCAGCCACACGCCGTGACCGCTGCGCAACTCGCTGCCCTCGTGGACGTCTTGTCTGCGCAAAGCCTCCGCTACCTGCACTTCAACCCGTCGCCACGGGATGACAGCTCCGAGCCGATCCCACAGCAGGTGCAGCGCCTCGTTCACGGCGCACTCCAGGAGTTGATCGATGCTGTGCCCGACCCCGTCCCCGGCGAAACCACTGCCTCTGTGACGGAGGTCGCCCAGGCCCTGTTCGGAGATCATGCGGCCATCCGTGATCTCACTGCGGCGTTGATCGCCAAACTGGCTGGCGAGGTGGCGATCACCGACCGCGACCGAAGTCTTGTCGCCGCGATCACCGGCTGTCCACCTGCCGCGTTGTGGCGCAGTGTCGAATTGGGGCTGGATCTCGCCGCCGAGCGCGTGGTCGAAGTCGAGCATGCCGGCAGTAATGCTGTGTACCGCATCGAAGCGGGTGACATGGCGTTCATAACGACGCTATCTCGATCGCAAGGGCTGCACACTGTTTGGGTCGCCGACGACCACCATCGCGGATGGCGTTCAAGCGGGTACGTCGATCAGTTCCTCGGTGCGCCGTCGAGCACCGCCGAGATCATGCCGCTCGTGCACACGCACCTCCAGCGGCGCGCCGAGCGAGCCGCGATCACCGCCGAGATCGCACGGGAACGTGAACTCGAAGCAGTGCGGGAGCAGCCTCACACCGAGCGCGGCGCTCTACAGCTCTGGCAGGAGCCGCAACCCGAGCAGTCCGCCGACCCCGCAGCGCCGGCACCCGGTGCCAGCAGCGACCCCACCAGCCGTGAGCCTACGCAGCAGGCCGCCGCGTCTGCGAATTCCGTCGCTGATGACCCGCAAGACTTGTCGGCGACCGGCCACGACACCACGGCTACCGAAACAGGCGACAGCGAACACAGCTTCGCAGTCCTCCGAGCACCGCTACCGAGTTACCAGTCGCTATGGGAGCGCGCATTCGCACCACCGCCGCCGACGGTCCCCACGGGTTTGCAGACCGCAGCGAGCTATGTCGAAACCTTGCATCCCCGAGGGTGGTGGATCGAGGGGGAGACCCCTGACTACCACTACAACCAATACCGGCTCCACTTGCGCGGACAAACCAAGCCGGAGCCGACCGAGCTCGAACTGGTGTGGAATCGCGAGGACGGGAAATGGGTGTTCGACACCCTCAGTTCCCGCGGCCGTGTCGGTGACCGCGACATCGAAGTCACAGGGCCGCAGATCGCCGCCGCTCTGCGGCAACCGATTACGCCACCACCGAAGGGATGCGATCGGGTACTTGATCTGCTGGTCTCTCGGGCCGCCACCGACACCATCGGCGCCGCGTGGATCGACACCCGCGCCAACTATCGACGCGGCGCTACCGTCCGGGCACTGGAGGTAATGACCGACCTGCTGCATCAACTGCGCCAGCCCAGCACCGATGCGGAGGTCCGTGGCGCTGCCGACGTACTGGCAGCGCATCCGTTGCTGCTGCGGCGGCTAGCCGCCGCGGTCGCCGACGAGGGAATGAGGCAGCAGGATCAGGGCTGGCGGCGGCATCGTCCTCCCGTCGCTGCCGTCGCTGATGCCCGAACCAGGAAACGCGGCCGGACGTCCTGGCCGGTGCCCGGGGTACCACACATCGGTCTGTCGGAGGTCGAGCGCGCGGTGATCCGCTGGCGCCTCACCGGCACTGACATCAGCGAACGCTTCCCCCACGACGACCGCGACGGGCATATCCGGCGCTTCGCGCGGGCCGAACTCGGCGACCTCCTGGACAAGTACGGTCTACGCCGAGTTCACACGGCTGTCGCCGAAGCGTTGGACGCGGATCCGCAGGCCCTGACGCGCAGCGAGAGCGAGCGCCGCGCAGTGATGGATGCCTGGGCTGATTCCGCCTTCCGCGACCGTGTCCAGGCTCGGGCGCACTCACACCGCGGCGAACACGACGCCGCGCTCGCGGTTCTCCGCCGCGCCCAACTCACCGAGCCGGTGTGGAACCCCTACGGTGAACCCGGCTACAACGACCTGGTTGCTCAGATCCGCGCCGCCCGACCGGCCGACCGGCAGACGGTCGACGCCTATTCCGTGTCGGTCCCCCCGCACCCGTTCGTCGACGACAACGCATTGCGGCAGTGGCGGGAATGGGCTACCTCCGTCATGGCAGCAGATCCCATCGTCACTGTCCGCAACTTCCGAGACCCCAATACTCCGTCGAGGCGCGCCTGCCGAGGTCGCGTGCTCGACGAGATCACCGACCGGCTGATCGCGCAACTACCCGTACAGCAACCAGAGCTCCTCGTTGACACCGACGCTGACGCCACGCGGGAATGGCTGGCCGCCGACATCCACCACAACCTTCACCCCGCAGTCGCCAGCAGCAAAAAGCATCCCGACTGGTGCGAGCATTCCCTCGGCTGGCAGTTGCTCGGCGTCGAAGACAAGCTCTTGGTGGCCTGGCATCACGACAGCTGGGTGGTCTGGTCCGGTGGATGGCCCGAGGCCGACGACTGGGGTGCGGACTACCGTGCCGCGCAAGCCGAGGTCCTCACACGCGCCGGACGAGCCGACTTGATCACCGCAGAAGCGGGGAAAGTCCACGCCCGCATCGACGCTGTACGGAACGCCGTGATCGAATGGGCGCAACCGCGGATACGCTCTCATGAAATCGTGCATGCCATCAGCCGCAGCGCCGATGACTGGCTTTTCGAACGCGCCCCGCGCTCATCGCTGATCGGTGAAGCGCTCCACGAAATCCTCGCCGAGCTTCCCGCCACCGCCGAACTTGCCGCCGCCGTATCCGCCACCGGCATCGACACCCAACGGATTCTGATTCTGCACGCCATCCCGCAGGTGCTGCAGGAACTGCGCGACACCTACCGCGGACGCGATCCACGGCAGTTGGCGGACACGCCCGGAAGCGATCTACATCCGGACGGTTCCGACATCATCGTCAGCGGTCCCGACGGCCACCAGATCAAGCTGAGGCAGCGCTGGCGGCTCGAACCCGGGGCACGCGGATGGGTCTGGGTCGATGCAGGCGCCGCAGCCGAAGCGCCGATTCTCGGTGAAACCCTCTCCGATGCTCTCACCGCAGCCCGCCGCCAACTGACCGCCGACTCCACCACGTCAGCGCTGGGGTCCGGCCACCACGAGGCCATCGCATCCGGCTTCTCAGCCGGCGACTCGCAGGTATCCACGGCCGAGCAGACGCCGACCACCCCGGCCGCGCCGCAACTGTCGAACGAGCAGCGTCTGCTGTTGTACGCGATCGGGGACTGGTACGTCGCCGGAGCGGCCAGCAGCGATGACTTCGAGCGCTGGGTCAGGCAGGTGGTCGAATCTCGGGTCACCGGCCAACTGCGCAACCGAGCCACCCGCGACCGACCGGATTGGCAGAACCTGTGGTTCCGCATCGACGAGGACGCTGCCCGGCTGTGGACTGCTGCAGGGGCGCTGCCTGCCAGCGCTACCGCCGCAACAGTGCCTCACAGCGTTCTCGCTCGCTTCGTCGCATCACTCGGCGCCGAAGTCCGTGAACAGCTCAGCCCGCAAAAGAAGCTGAATGTCGATGAGCGCGACCACGTGCTACGCGTCGCACTCGGGATCGAACAACTACCTACCGCTGGCGCCCAGCCCGCTTCGGCCGCGACAACCGCGGCCTCGACCGACCCGGTGGGTGGTGGTCGATCCGACGAGCTGGCAGCCGACGCCCGAGAGACAGAACACAGCGTGGCGGAGGAAGCAGCGCAACCCTCTGCCGCGGTGTTGACCGACGATCAGCGGCTGCTGTTGGCCGCTGTTGCCGCCTCCACCTCCGGGGCCGGCCGACTGGCCGCGGTGCTCGTAGACCCTGCCGCGGCGGAGGGTCTGTGGCAGCCAGCGTTGCTTGTCTCGATGCCGCAGTTCGTGCGCGCACGACGGCCTGAATGGACGGGGTGCTCGGTCCGTTCGATCGGTGAACAACTGCAGCTGAGCAGGTTCCGGGAGCCGCTGCCACCGACCATCGCGCCGGTCACCCTCACGCGCGAGCAACTTCAGGCGTGGGCTGTGTCGGTCACCGTCCCGGACCCGATGCCGACTCGGCTGGATGAGATCGAGACGCTGGTCTCGTCGCTGCTCGGTGTCGACTCCATCGCAGCGTCCGCCCCGACTGAAGCGTTGACCACCGATCCATCTGTCACAGTGACGGAATCGGCGCAGGTGGCAGCTCCTGGAGTGCTTGCCGACTCCGAAGCCTCCGAACCCGTCGTGACGGATGCGACTTCCGCGACGGCGCCGGCCGACGCCCAACCCGCGTCTGCCGCACCTGTTCAGGTCGTCGACGACGGCGGTCCTGCGATCACGGACGTGGAGCCTGCGGTGCCCGGGCCCGCCGAGACCACCCCAGCGGAGCTGTCGGATGATCAACGGCTGCTCATCTACGCGCTCGCAGCAACCGTGCCCGGTGCCTCACGGCTGCGCTCGATACTCGGCGATCCCTCCGAAGTTCAGGGCCTGCTGGATTCAGAGATTTCGTCATCGATCCCCGAGTCGGTGTTGGCGTGGCGGCCGCAGTGGGAGTCCTGCGCACTGCGAGTCGTCGATGACCGGATCGTCTTGACCCGATGGGCTGGTCGTCCACTACCTGACGGGATAGCGCCGGTCGCTGTTGGTGCCGAACAGTTGCGGATTTTGGCCATGGCCACCACCCCACTCGACTCGATGCCGGACAGCGTCAGTGAACTCTTGGACGCCGTCGGTGCCGCGCTCGGGATAGACCGCGTCCGCGCGGCCGTCGCTGACGGACCGATCTACCCGGCCCTGTGGGAGGCGCTGGCACGGGAACTGCGCGCGAACGCGCACCGAGCCAACGCCGATTCTCTTCCCGTTGCAGAACAGCAAACCCGGGAAATCGCCTACTGGGCGGCGGTCGGTGACCGCATCACCCGCGAACTGCCCCTTGTCGCCGAACCCACACAGGAACACGCGCTGCGGCAGGAACTGCGCACGGCCCAGGCGGCGCGGGATGCGTGGGCGCGGTCGGCGAGCCTGCGCGAGGCTGCCGACAACGCGCTCAGCACAGTGCGACGCCGCCTCGGTGAGGCCACGAACAAGGAACTCGCCACCATCGTCGACACCGCCGCCGCGGCGGCGCGTCACGGCAGCGACCCGATTGCCGAACTGCGCAATGCGCTGAACATGCTGGCACTGCCGAACGTCGACATCGACGCGGTCGCCGAAGCGGTCGCAACCGCGACCGCAGTGACCGTCGATGCGAAGAACCCCGCGGACTCACCCAGCAGCGACACCGATGCCAGCGCCCTGGAGGACGAGGACCCACCGACGTGGGAGATCCCTGCATGGTCGCCGATCGCGGCGGCTGCCCGCGCCTACGACTGGGAGGTCCAGCAGCTCGAAAAACAGTCGGCAACAGGAGACATTGAACATCTTCTGCGGGTCGGCCAGGCATCGGCAGCGGGGGTCCGGCAGTTCGAAATGCCGTGGCGCGTACCGTCGGATTGGCGGCGACCGGTCTATGTGGCTGCGCACGCCCGCCGCCGGCACCTTGATGACTATGAGCTGACCACCGCAGCATTGCTGCCTGCGGTCGTGCTGCAGCAGATCCGTACACCTGCGCTTCCGGCGGCTGAAGCCAGCGCCGACATCACCACAGTGAAGGAACTGGCTGCGGCGCAGGATGCCGCCCACGACACGGCGGTGCTGGCGCGAGGCCTCGCCCCAGCATCCCTGCTGGGCGCCGACGTCACCGAAATCGCCTGGTGGGAAGCCGCTGTCCGGCTCATCGACGCCGAAGCCGCGTCCATCGGGCCCAGTGACATCGATCGCGAGCAGCGGGTGAGCCAGCTGCAGCGTCACCGCGAGCGCGCCGACACCGAGATCCAGCGACTCCAGCTGCTCGGCGACATCCGCAAAATGCTCACCCCTCGCATCCGCGACTGGAGAATCGCATTCGGCACTCTCACCGATCATCAAATCGATGCTCTGCTCACCGCAGTGCACGAAATCGGCTATGCGACCACACAATCCGGCGGCGATTATCGACCGCAGTGGCAGCGGCTCGAGCAGTTGCTCGCCACCGACCACCTCACTGACAGTGAGAAGCAGCGGCTACGGGACTTTGCCACCGAACTGATCCCCGCGCACCTGCCGCGCCCGGACGGCAGCTACCCCGATGCGCACACCGAGCGGGTCGTCGGCTGGCTGGCCAGCGCAGGCATCGCGCACGAGTTCGACACTGCCGAAGACACCGCGAGCCAACTCGCATATGCGCTCGGAGAGACTGTCGCCGACGAGCTGATCAGTTCACCGGGCTGGTCCGGATTGCATGCGGTGCTGATCGCCGCCGAGAACAGGGGCTTCGACCTCAACACCGTCCTACGCGGACCGTATCAGCCCGGCATGACCGCCGAGGACCTGCGATTGCAGCTGCGGTCGGTGCTCATCGGTGCTGACGGTGCATTTCCCGGTGTTCCTGAACGGCTGTTGCTGCCCGGGCCAGTGCCCCAACCACCGCGCTGGCCCACCCCTGAACCGGATCTCGGGTTCGACCGGGCCGCCGCCGACCAGTTGGTGCAAATCTTGGTCGCGGCCCGCGACCGCGAAGACACAGACGCCCAGCTCAACCAGCTCGCGGCCACCGCGAATCCTGACCTGTATCGAACATTCGCCGCAAGCCTGGCAGCTGACGAAACCATCAACCTCCTGGACATCATCACTGGCGACGCCATCGACTACGAGCGCAGCCAGAGGATCCTCGCCGCCAACGCGCTGAGCGGTGACAATCACGCGCTGGATGAGTATCTCTACCAGCAGTTCGCGGCAGCGGTATGGGCTGCGCACGCACCCCAGCAGGCAGCTGACGTGGCTGAGTCGCTGGTGTCGGTCAACGGCTTCTTCGAAATGGTGTCCGCCATCGAGCTGGATGAGTCCGGCATCGGCCACATCGAACTGCGTGCCGCTCTCGGGCAGTTCCGGATCGACCTGACCCGCGATGGCACCTTCACCCTCGCGGTCATCAGCCCCGCCAACGGCATGCCGGGGAAACGGTTGATGATCGCGCCGATGGCGCGGATAACTCGGGTCTGGGATGAAATCCACGATCACCTCCGCACCCAGGCAGAGCTGGAAGCTCACCTCGAGGTGGAACGTGCCGGCAACCCGCCGAGGGCAGCCGCATCGTGGATCGACCGCGCTGCCTCCAACGGATGGTCACACGAACAATCCTGGAACTCGGGGAACACCTTCACCTATTCCCTGACGCTGACACGCACCGACGTCACGCCATCGTGGGAGATCGTGCTGTCCTGGGAAGCGGATGGGCACGGATACCGGCTCCGCACGGAGGGTGGTGTCATCTGCCGCTTCGACGGCTACACGCCGACCCTGATCGAGCAGAACAAAGGACTCCCACCAGCGGCAGCCGAACGCATCCTGCTCGAGCCGAACCTGGGCGCGTACCCCGCCGACGTTATCTTGATCGCGGCATTGGCCGACGCCGAGAACTGGGCGGCGACCGGGCCGGACACACTGCTGCGGGACCACAGCATCTGCCGGATCGTGCTCGGCGCCCGCACCGACCGCGGAAGTCTGCACTATGAGCTGATCTGGCGGCTCGTCGACGGCCAATGGTGGTATATCCCGCAGCTGTCGACAGCGAGCCACTCCCCGATAGCGCCGCAACTACACGACGTGCGCGCCGATCTCTACGAGATCACCGCGACCAAACCGGCGAGCGAGAACCGCGACATCTCGCCTGCATCCGCGGCCCTAGACATCGCCGCAGCTGCCCGCGAGCAGGGCTGGCAGGCGCTCGGACCGAGCATCACCGCCACCCGCGACCGGTGCACTTTGACGCTGGCCACCGACAGCAGCGCCGGTCCGCGCTATTACTCGCTGGTGTGGCGTCGCACCGACGGCAAGTGGTCCTACGACGCCAACTCGTCGTGGGCGGCTCATGAGCACAACGCCCACACCCGACCGAAACTGAATGCGGTCCGTGGCGACATCTCCACCCTCCACGTGCTGGACGTCAGCACAGTGCCAGCCGAACCCGGCACCACAGTCGACGCCGAACCGGAAACAGCACAACCTGACAGCGTCGAACACTTCGAATCCGCTGCCGCCTCGCCAGCAGCACACGTCGATTCGTCGCTGATCACCACCGCCACCCAGGACCCGGTCCTGGTGAAACTGGCCGGACTGGGAGACCCGGACCTGTATCAGGTGTTCGGGGCCGTGGTGGCAGAACAAGCCATCACCGCGGCGCTCGCCGAAAACGAGATCGCGTTGACCGGATCGCAGCTGTGGTCACTCTCCCAGAGCGCAGCCCAACACGTCGGCCAAGCGTCGTCCGCCGCGAAATCCGACCTTGCCGCTGAGCGGTTCAACGCGGCGTTCGAATGGTTCGAGCACGACATCCTCGACGCCGACGACGAGAGCCTCGCCCGCTATGAGCTCGCGGTGACGGTCGCGGGCCGCACCTATTCGATTCTGGTGCCCGAGCAGCCCAGCGACGGCTACGAAGTGATCTATCACCCCACTCGCGAAGAAGAACAGGCCGGCGCCGCTGAGTGGGATGTCATCGGCACCACGGCGACGGCCGCGCAGATCATGCCGATGATCCGCAACTTCGGCTACGAGGCCGCCGAGGAGTACGCCGCTTGGATCGCCCCCCGACTATGGCCTGCACAAGCCGAACTCGCCGCCGAAACAGCTCCCGCCCATGGCTGGAACGTCGCGACCTCGACAGAGAAAAAGCCCACCCGCAAGCGCGGCACGAAACCGCAGCCACCTGAGCCTCCACATTTGCAGCTGAGGTTCACCCGCACCCGCGACACAGCACCCTCAGCCGACGAAGTGACGCTGTGGTGGGACTTCACCACCCCATACGGCCCCTTCGAATACAACGAAAGCCGCTCCACCAGCTCACCCGGCCTGCTGACAGGTCCCGGCGTACCGTTGGCGGCAGCTCTCACCGTCCTGGGCGGCGACACCGTCGAGCACCCGCAGCCCGCATCCCAGGGCTTGCTCGATGTACCGCTGGTCGGCACATCTGACCCGGCCCCCGCAGGTGCCGGTGCTGAGATAGAAGTTTCTGGTGCGGCGTCGCGCATCGGCCCTGGGGCTCCGGTCTCCGCTGAGACTGACGCATCCGTGCCGCTGGTGGTCGACGAATTCGCCACGTTGGCCACCGCGCACCAGGGACGGCTGGTCATCGAGCAGGGTGCCGCAGTCATACTGCGCGATACCGGTGCAGCATGCGCCCAGGTGGGCGAAGCCACCATCGACTGGTGTGTCGGTGAAGGGCTGCTGGAGGTAGTGGGTGCCGCCTACACGCTGACCCGCGAGGGCCGCCGGTGGGTTCAGCAGCAAGAACGGATGCTGTCGCAGGCCCCGAACGTGGGCGATCAAGTCATGGTGCTGACCAGCGGTCGCGTCGGCGTGGTCGCGGGCTACCGCTACGATCCCGACGGCGGATACACGGCGTGTGAGGTCATCCTTGACCACACCAGCCCGACACCCAGCAGCATCACAGTCCGGCTGCGTTACATGACGATCCTGGCTCCGGCCACCGTCACCGAAGACACCGCCGCGAGCCTGCGCGCCGTCGCGACGCCCACTGAAGTCGAACTGGTGCGGCTGCTGCCCGACCCTGCCTACCGAGGCGCAACCCTCTCACCCAAGGACTCCGAAGACTCGCAATTTGAGAACTCCGACGAGCCCGAAGGCTTGTTCGACATAGACGTTGCACCGCGCCGCGACCAGCAGACGAAGAAACAGAATCGGAAGGGGAAGAAGCAGGGCCCTGAGCTGACGCCGGCACAGCGGCTGCTGCTGTACTCATTCGGCAGCAATCCAAACGGCAGCTGGGTGCTTGCAGCGGCACTCGGCACCTACCCTCACGGAGCCGCCAAGCACATCTTCGAATCCGACCACTGGCCCAGAATCGCGGACAATGTGCTGCGGATACGTCCCGACTGGTCGGCGTGCTATCTCAAAGTGAAGTACGACGACCGGCCCGGTCGCATGCGCCTCGCCCGTTCACACCCGCGCATTGATCTGCCATTCTCACAGCTGCCCGACGACTACTACGAAGCAACGGTCACCCGATCTGAACTCAGCCAGTTCGCCAAGACCCTCGACGCCGATCTGCGCGACGAACTCGCCCGCTGCAACATGCTGCCCGGCTCCAAGAAGCCGCCCGGAGATCGCCCGAGCTGGGAGCGACAGCACGAACTGCTGCGCCACGTGCTGCGGATCGATGACATCGAAGCCGCACTCGCCGCAGCCACCGAAAAGCAGGCGGCCACTGAAACCAGCGTGGAGCCCGCCGACGATGCCGCCGTATCGCCGCGAACGTTTCCGCCGGTAGTGCTGAGCGATGATCAGCGATTGCTGATGTACGGGGTGTATGGACGGCTGCTGGCGAGGGCCCTGGGCGCCCGGGGCCGCAACTACATCGCCGAGCTAGGCCAACAGGGATGGCGGGGTGGACTCCACGAGCGGGTACTGGCTTACCGGCCCGAATGGACCGGACTGTCCTATGAATTCGGCACCGGTGGCCTGGGATGGCACGGTACCGAACTGCCCGAAACCGCGGCCGCCGCCGCGGTCCCGCAGACCACTCTGCAGCGATTCGCGCGATCGCTCGACCCCGCCACGCGGGCACGCCTTGCTGATTTCGACCGCCTGGAAGACGACGAGAGCGATCAACTGCTACGCCGGGTCCTGCAGATCGACGCCATCGCCCAACCACACACCGATCCCGAGCATGAACCACACTCAGCGCACCTCGATTCTCGACTGGCGACCGACGAGACCACCGTGGTCCACGACACCAGTGCCGAACTGTCCGAGACCGGCGCGCTCGCTGCCTCTCGACCGGGTCCGGCGGAAGCCGCCGTCGAAGGCATCGCGAATGACACCTTCGACGGCGAGGAGGCGGGGGAGCGGCCGCCCGCCGAGCGCTGGCAGATCCCGCCGGTACAGCACGTCGCCGGAAACCCCGGAAAGGGGAAGAGCGTACTGCGTCGCTCGTTGCAGGCCGCTATCCGCGTCACCGACAGCGACGCTGATCGCGCTGTACTCGAAATCGCCCGAGATGCACTCACGAAGACGTCGTGGGCGAGATTCGGCGGCATCGACGGCCAGGCTCGTCAGCTGGCCGACATGGACGATGCACTCATCGCGGAGGCGGGACTCACGCGCCAGGACGTGGACGCACGCATGCAAGCGGTCACCGATCTGGCAGACGAACTCGACCGCCGCGGCTACGGCGATATCCAGGTGGCAAAAGCCAACGGTCAGGAACCCACTCTCAGCAGCTATCTGCGCGACTACGCTACCGCCTACCACGCGCGTCGGCGTCAACAGGCACCGACGGCAGAGGCCGAAAACGCCGACGCCACACAGGAACATCGCAGCCCTGCCGCCGGTGAACCGGCCGCGCCTACGACGGCTAGCGCCGACACCAACCCCGATGCCCCAACCGATCTCACTGCCGAAAACGATGCGAACGACCCGGCTGTATCGGTCGACGCCGCGAGCGCCACCTCGGTGCAAGACTGGATCGCCACCATCAGCGCCGAGATCGTTGCCGAACTCCACGACAATCACCCTCTCGTGCAGCTGGCTGCGATAAGCCGCCCGAAGCTGTATCTGGAACTTGCAGGCATCATCGCCACCAATCAGGTCCTTCCCCCCATCGATCCCGCGCGCTGGAATCTTGCTCGCACACCCGCCGTACAGGCATTGGCCCAGCGCATCCGATCAGGGGAACCCTCGTCGATAGAGCTGCTGGCGACCAGCGTCGCTGCCGCAGCATGGGGCAACCGCCCGCGCCGCCCCGAGATCGACTTCCGCACACGCGCGGCGGTCATCGAACCAGGCGACTGGAACGCCCTGAAGTTCTCCGCCCACCCGACCGAACGCGTTGCGTCGATCGTCATCACCCAAGGCAGCCGCGAGCACGAAGCCCACATCACTATCGAGGCCGACGACCGCCGCTACCAGGTCACCGCCTACAGCCGCAGCAGCGAACTCGTCCGCGTCAGCCCCCAACTGCCGACACACGAGCCGAACGCACCCACATCCAAGCACTGGATGTGCTCGGCCCACGAAATCATCCAGTCGATCCGAGACGACCTCACCAACACCAACCACGCGAATGACAATGCAGGACCTGCCGCGTCCCCACATGCCGCGCTCGAGGCGCCGCCGGTCGACACGGATCAGCAGCCTGCACCGACCCCGGGCGGCGGCAGCGACCGGGCAGCGGCTGATCCTGAAGGCGCATACGGCGCGGCGCGTGCTCAGGAGCAGGCGGCTAGTCGGGCGTGGCTGGCTGCCCTCGACGCTGGCACATACAGCTGTGCGGAGTTGGACGCGCTCGAGATCACTCTGCGTGAGGCCGAGCTACAGGCATGCCGGTTGGAACTCGCGCTACCGGCGAATGCCGATCGTGACGACGCAAAACTGCCGCGCATCGACATCGCCGAGCTGCTCCTCGATTCGGCCCGCCAGGTTGCCGCTGCCCGCGCAACGCTGTACGACACCATCGAGCTGCTCGCGCCAGGGTTCGAGAGCCAACTGACTGCTGAGCAGACCCGCCTGTTGGACACCGCGATCGACCACGCGGTTCGTGCACCGCTGCACGGGTCAGACGATGCGCTTCTGGACAGCGGCATCGCCCTTATGGTGGCACGCCTTCGGCAAGTCCTGGACAAGCTGCCCATCCTCAGCGCTGAAGACATCGAACACGTCCTTCAGTCACCACACCTCCACAAGCCGGCTCGGCGAACTCTGCCTGCAGACGTCGAGGAGGTCGTGGAAGCAGCGGGATTCGCTGGATGGGATGTACGAGAAAGCCTCGCACCGAACGAAGCCCGCGAACTGACGATCAGGTCTTTCCATGCGGATGGCCCGCGAGACGAATTCGAACTGCACCTGGATCCCGACGGCGACACCTACCGCTACAACCCCAGCCGCTCCGGGCACGAGTTCGGGACCCGCTACGACCGCAAGAGGCACAGCGCACCCTCCCTCGCCGACGTGCACGCGATCATCCTCCAGCATCCCGCCTCCGCGGCGGAAACGCGATCGAATGCCAACCAGCCTGCGACCGCACCCGTTGTCCCCAGCGCGGGTGAGGCTGCTCATGACACCAGCGTCCGCGAAACGGCGGCCACCGAACCTGCAGGTGGTGGTGCGCCGCGCGACTGGAAGTCCGTGGTGGACGCGTTCCAATCGTGGTCGCCCGGTCAATCGCCGGACACCGCCGTCCGTGAAGCGATGCAAGCCATCACCCCCGACTGGCTGCGCGCGGTACTGCGCCACCGCGGATACGAGCTGTCCGAGTCGCGCGGGCAAGATCCAGCCGCAGGCGCGGACTTCCAACGGTGGTCGCGTCCACAGGCGGCGGAAATCTCCATCGCCCGGCATGCTACGACCAGCGGCTACGTCGAGTCCGTAACCCTCGCACTCGCCGAACTCACCGGCGGCACCGAGCCCATCGACAACTCCCAAGGCAGGGTCGATCACCGGCAATGGCGTGCGGTGGTCGACGACCTCGAAGCGGCCGCCCGTTTCACCGACGTCGAACTCGCCACCATCCGATGCGTCGCCGAAGATCACGCCCACGAGTACATGCACCTCGGCGCTACCGCACCCGCCCGCGAGCTCGCCCACAGCGCCCTGCTCCAGCCCCTGTGCGACCGGCATAACCGGGACTTGGTCGAGCGCACCCTGTTGGCCTATCTCGCTGTCCACGACGGCGAAGCGGTGCTGGGCCAAGACATTGACGCGATCACCCATCGGCGCAACCTGCGGGAAACCCGCGAAACCGACGCGGCCGCCGACCGCGCGCAGGCGGCGCGGCTGGTGCACGCGCTGGCATTCGATGAAGCCAGAGAACTGCTGGCCCTCGCGCAGCGCACCGACCCGCTGTGGAGCAACCCACTCTGGAGCAACGCCTACGCCCGCGCATGGGAAACGCTCGACGCTGCTGCCTCAGCCGCCGAAGACCTGATCGAACGTGCGGCCACCGATACGCAACTGGCACGCTTCGCCGCGCAGGCGCCTGTGCACACCTACCGGGCCTTCGCTGCCACCGCCGCAGCCCAGGCACTCATCGACCTGCCGACACCCTCAGGGCAGTCAACGAGCACCGGCGAAAGGCAGGCGGCGCTGCTGACGGCGGTCGCGGAATCGAGCTTCCGTGGGCAACAGTTGTCATATCTGGTCGCGGAAAAGGCATGGAAGACAGCCGATCACACCAGACAAGAACTCGGCGACCTCGCCGCGCCATTGACGCTGAATCTCCGCGAAGGCGTCGAACGGTTCGTCGGCATCCTCGGCTACTTCCAGGACGGGACGCCGATTCTCGGCATCCACGCCGACCGGCACCAGTACTGCCTCATCGCGCGGGACACCAGCCGCGGCAGTACCCCCGTCGAGGTGTACCGCCAGAACGGTCCTGACCTCGTCGTGCTCACCCTGATCGGTGCTGAGCAGCCAGCCGAAGTGATGGCGCGGATACGCCAGCACCAGCACGCGCTGGCCGCCGCCGAGGACGCCGAACTCGAAGCCGCCCAACAGGCGGGCTTGCCCGTGGAGCACTCCCTGAGGCCGGGGCCAGAGATCTACCGGCATCGGCGTGAGTATGCCGCGCTGAAGTTTCCGGTGCGTGATATCGCCGCGGCCGCCGCTGCCTGCGGGTTCGAGGTGACCGTCCACACCGGACACGATGCCACCCGGCTGCGGCTTGCCGCCGACACGCCCAACAACGAACGGTCCGAACTCGAATTCGTCTGGCTCGCTGAAACTCTCGAAGCTGCCTGCGAGCCGGCCGACATCACTCACGTGGTCACAAACAACGGGACCACCATCGGCAACACGCTGACCCTCGTCGAAGCCCTGAGAGTGATCCAAAGCGGCGATCCGGCCCAGGATCTGTTGACGCATTTCAGTGACCAGCGCGCCATCGCGACCCGTCAGGAACGCGACAGCGACAACAACGCCGACTTCCGCCGCCTCGACCGCGACGTGTTCGTCGTGGCCGCCTGGCAGGCGGACACGTTGCAGTGGTGCGCCGAACTCGCCGCCGACCCCAGCACCGACGGCGACGAGCACCACGAATACCGCTACCACCTCGCCAATGCGCAATCCCAGCTCGCTGCCGCACACCGCATCGCCACTGCCCGCCTGCAAGTGTTGCGCGCACTGCACGGCATCACATCTGCTGACCCCCTGCCACGCCCAGCGGCGTCTCTCGATGACATCATTGAAGTGACGCTGTGGCGGGTCGAACGCGGTGCCGACCCCAGCGTGTGGCGCGAACGGTTCTCCGCTGGAGTCGCCGACTTCGATATCGCAGCGCCAGAGCGGACAGCCGCTCTCGATCTCCTGGATGCGCTGCACGCGGAGCGGCTGCGGGATATTGCCAGCACCGCACAAGACATCCAGCTCGCTTCGGCGGTAGCCGAACCCTCCGCTCCAGTGAAGCGGCCATCACCGCCAGCCGACATCGACCCTAGTTCCCCCACCACGGCAGACGATGTCGAGTCGACGGCTGACTCCGACTCCGCCGTGCCGCCACTGCAGCCTGCCGCGGCGGAACCTGCGATCGTCATTGAGCACAACCGCACCGGCACGCTGATTCACGGCATCCCCCGGTGGACACCGCTCTACGAGACGCTCAGGCAGGAAGGCTTCCGGCACTCCAAGAACATCGACAAGTGGTTCCTGCCGCGGCCATGGACCTTCGACACTCGCAGCAACCGGGTGCGCAGACTCGGGGACGCATTCACCCGCGCCCGCATCGCCCACGTCGTCCAGCCCACACCACCCGCCCAGCTGAACCATGCACCAGCAGTTGTGCGCTCCACCCAGGTCGCCGATGCGCCGCAGCCCCGGACGACCGAACCGCTGGTGCCCGCTTCTGCAGAGAACGACCGTGACCGGTTGGAAGCCGTCCACGCCTGGTGTAACCGCGACAGTGTCCTCACCCCAGTCCAGTTGGCTCATGTCCGCTGTGCCGTCGAGGACCACGCGCCCAACTACTTCTCAGCCGGGGCGATCGCCGAACAGTCGATCCCGTCGGTGCTGGCCGACCAGTATCTGCCGGAACTCGACACATACGGCGGGCGGGACGCGCAGAAGCAAGCTGTGCGCGACTACATCGCCGCGCACAACGCAGAGATCCGCTCCCGCACCCGGGAGCAGGTCAGCCACCGCCGCGCCGAACGCGTAGCGCATGCCGCCCGGCTGCGTGGTGAAGTGGCAGGCCTGCTCAGCTCCGGCGCGCTCGAGCAGGCCAAGCAGCACATCGACGACGCGGAACTGCTCGACCCCACATGGGACGGAGAGCTCGGCGTCACCTATGCGCGGCTGCGCGAGTTCGTTGACCGCGCCGCGGCGTGGGCTGATCTTGCCCTGATCGACGCATACGAGCGGTTCGAAGGCCTGATCGCGGTCACCGACTCGCACCCGGACCCTGTGCACTACCTGTGCGGTGTGCGTGCCGGTGGCCGCCGCTACGTGCTATCCCTCGCGAAGGACGACGGGAAGCTCGTCACCCTCTTTGCCGCGACCAACAGCATCGACGATCCGCGGCGGATGACCAGTATCACCGCGCATCTGGGGTTGCCGACCGCGCCGGATCAGGTAATGAATTCGGTCCGGCGTCACCTGTCGGACACCGCTCACGGCAGCGCTCTGGAAGAAGACCGGTGGCGGCGCGCTGACGCCGAGAACGAATCTGCCCCGTGGCTGCTGACAGGGCCGCTGATCGCGCCATACGAGCGCTACCACGGCGAAACCGTCGCACCGGATAACGGCACCGGACACTGGCACCGAATCGAGATCTCCGGCACGCGGTATCTCGTCCTCGAATCTGCCACCGACGGCCGCTACCAACTCCACCTCGCCGACGACACTGGCGACCTCTGGCACCGCGGCAGCGCTGTCACCGCAACCAATGCGGTGACCGAGGTGATGGACCTGCTACGTGCGCACGCCCACGGAGTCGCCTACGAGCAGGGGTACGCAGAACGCGATCAACGCGCCAGATCGCTGCCGCCGGCCAAAGCCCGGCAAATCCTCGCACTGGCGCGAGCAAATGGGTGGGACATCGAGATTCACCGACCGTTCGGCGCTGAGGACTCTGGCTTCGCCAGTATGACCGTCAGTGGCTACACCGCACGCGGGTACCTCGGCTGGTACATGAACTGGGATACCAGACGCAGATCGCCGGTGTACAACATCAAGCACTCGCGGTCCTACACTTCACCCGGCGGCCCCGCTGGTAAGGGCGAACGCCTGGACGACATCTTGCGGCAGGTGCACTACCCCGCCCGTCCCGCTCCCGAGGCGACACCAGCGGCCCAAGAAACCAAGACCGTCACCGTGGCGGCACATCCATCCAGTGAAACGATCGTCGAACCCAGCCTGTTCGATCTCGCTGATCGAACCGAGTTCGACACCACGGCCGGCCACGATTTCGACGCTGCTGCAAGCGCGCTCCCGATCGGCGGGCAAACCGCTGGTGCGGAGGATGCCGCGCCAGTGCAGGATGCTGAGGTGGCCGCGCCCGCGGGCCCGCGGGGAACAGCACCGGCGAACGTCGCGGACAATCAGGACGCAGACAGCAGGGAAGGAACGGTTGATGGCGCAGTTGAGCAGGCACGGCCGCCGCGCGCTCGAGTTCTGGACGACCTACCGGCCGACAGCACTGAAGCAGCTGGAGGATCCGGACGGATTCTTCCAGGCGCTGGACAACCGGATGCTGGTGCGGATCGGGACACTGGTCGATCAGATGATGAAAGGGCTGCCCGAGGAGCAGCGGCCGATATTGAAGATGCAGGCCGCGGAACTGGTATTCGAGCAGGAGGTGCGGCCGCAGGACAAGGAACCGGGGACCGAGCACCTGGAGATCTAGTCCGGTTCCGGCCGACCGGCCGGGAGGACCTGGGCGCCACAGGCGAGATGACCCGGGCGCGAGCGAACCTGGCCGCGCTGCGCACACTGCGGCAACTGCAGCTCACCGGGCGTTCGGCGGCCACCGCCGAAGAGCAGCGGGTGCTTGCTCGCTGGTCCGGCTGGGGTGCGCTGTCGACGATCTTCGCCAAGAAGCCACCGCAGACAGACAGCAATGCGCTGGCGCGCTGGCTCAAACTCGACGCAGAACGCACCGAAGTCCGCCAGTTGCTCTCCAACAAAGAGTGGGCAGCCGCGTCCCGCAACACCACCACCGCGTTCTACACCGACCCCACGCTGGTGAACGTCATCTGGGACACGGTGCGCGCCCTCGGCTTCGACGGCGGCCGGGTCGGCGACTTCGGCTGCGGCACCGGCAACTTCATCGGGTTCGCTCCCACCGACACGAGCGAGCCGATCAAGATCGACGGCATCGAGGTGGACCCGATCACCGCGGCGATCGCCACCTACCTGTACCCGGACGCCAAGATCATCAACAAGCCGTTCGAGGACGTCCGGGTAAGCAAGCCGAAATACGGCCTGGTCATCGGCAATATCCCCTTCGGCGAAACCACACCCTACGACCCGGTCTACAACCGAGACCGAGAGCTGAAAATCCACAACCTGTTCCTGTGGAAGTCGCTGCACGCCGTCGAACCGGGCGGGCTGGTCGCTGTGATCACCTCCCGCTACACCCTCGACAACTCCGACCCGAGCCTCCGGCAGAAGCTGCACAGCATGGCCGACCTCGTCGGCGCAGTCCGGCTCCCCACCCGCGCCCACAGGGGGATGGCTGGCACTGACGTCGTCACCGACATCCTGTTCCTGCGCCGCCGCCCCGACGGCGAGGCGCCGGCCGCCGACGACTCCTGGCTGCACACCCAGCAGCAGGTGCTGCCCGGCAACGAGCAGCCCGTCGAAGTCAACACCTACTTCCTCACCCATCCCGAACAGGTGGTGGGTGAACTGTGCACGGTGAGGGCCCAGTTCCCCGAGCCGAAACTGTCGGTGAAGTTGGCAGCCTCCGAAAACCTCGAGGAACTCGTCGCTGCCGCGGCGACACGGATCGCTGAGCCGGAGCCGGAACCGGAGTTCGAGTTGCCGGCGCTGGATCAGGAGTACCTGCCTGAGGGAGCGTTGGGTCTGGATGACGATGGTGAACCGACCATCATCGAGGACGGCGAACCCGTCCCAGTCGAGGTGCATCCGCAGCAGCGGGACCGGCTGATCGAACTGATCCAGCTCAAGACGCTGACCAAACAGCTCTACGCGGCCGAAGGCGCCACCTCCGTTGCGGGTGACACCCCCCACTTGACGGCGCTGCGGGACCGATTGCGTGAGTCGTGGCGACGATACCGAGCCTCCAACCCGCCACTGACCAAACCCGGACAAAAACGCATCTTCACCCCGCGCGAGGCCAGCGCTCGCGCCAAGAAGCAGGGGTTGAAGAAGACCCCTGACGAGTGGAAATCGCGGACGGCGTTCAGCTACATCGACGACGACCCCGACGCCGCACTGCTGTTCGGTCTCGAACGCTGGGATGCCCGCGCCCGCAAGGGTCTCGAGCAGAAGGTGCTGCACGGCCGCGTCCTGGAGCCGCGGCAAATGCCGACGGCCGCTGATGATGTCGACTCCGCGGTCGCGATCGCACTCGACCAGGACGGCGGACGCCTCGACATCGACCGCGTCGCTGCCCTGCTGGGGATCTCCCGCATGGAGGCAGTCGCTCAGGTCGAAGCGGCCGGGCTGGGCTTCCGCGACCCCGAAGATCCCAGCGAGTGGATACCACGGCACCTGTACCTGTCCGGCAACGTCCGCACCAAGCTCGACGCCGCCCGCACCGCCGCCACCGAGAACCCGGTCTTCCAGGTCAATGTCGATGCGTTGGAGAAGGTGCAGCCGCGGGACCTGTTCCCCTCGGAGATCACCGCCAAAGTGGGCGCACCGTGGATTCCGGCCGAGGACTACACCGCGTTCCTGCGGCATCTGGGATTCGAGCAAGCGACGGTCAAACACGCCGGCGGCGTGCTGTGGGAGGTCACCGGCGCACACGCCGGTGACCTCGCCCGCACGGAGTGGGGCACCATGCACCGCAGCGCGCAAGAACTGTTCGGCCAGCTGCTGTGCAAGACCGAATCCACGATCAAGATCACGCGGGAGGCCAAGGGCCGCAAAGTCGTCGACCGCGAGGCCACGGACGCGGCTCAGGAGAAGGCCCGCACGCTCGCGCGCGCGTTCGAGGAATGGGTGTGGGCCGATCCGGTGCGCGCCAAGCGACTCGCCCGCCTCTACAACGACACGCTCAACAACCTCGTCGGAACCGAGTTCGACAGTAGTCCGCTGACATTGCCGGGCCTGCGCCCACCCAAACCCGGGTGGGCGATGCGCGCTCACCAGAACGCCGCGATACGCCGAATCCTGTCCGGACAAACACTTCTCGCGCACGTCGTTGGGGCGGGTAAGACCGCCACCATCGTCGCCGCAGCGATGGAACTGCGTCGCACCGGCCTGACACGCAAACCGGTGATCGTCGTGCCGAACCACATGCTCAAACAGTGGACCGGCGACTTCCGCACCCTGTATCCGAACGCGAAGCTGCTGGCGATCAACGCCAGCGAGCTCGGCGCCAGCGCCCCGAAGTTCATGGCCCGCATCGCCGGAGGCGATTGGGACGCGGTGATCCTCACCCACGAGGCGTTCACCCGGGTCCCGCTGCGCAAGGCCACCCAAGAGCGCTACCTGCGTCGCGAGTTGGCGTTCCTGCGTGATCAGCTCGAACGAGCCGAAGAAGCAGGCATGGAATCCCGGACGGTCAAGCAGATCGAAACGGTCCTGGAGAACG
>NZ_BAFS01000439.1 GCF_000308415.1 Nocardia asiatica NBRC 100129
TGCGCGACCGTGCCGCGCTGGCCGACACGCTGGAGCGCCTGCACGGTCGCACCACGCGTGTCGATCAGGTGCGCGCCTGGCAGGACCGGCTCTCGGAGTTGGAGCGAGCGGCGCTGCGGGTCATCGACCTCGAGGAGGTGCTGGCCGGAACGGACGCGCAACTGCGCCACGTGCTCGAGGCGGGTTCGCGACCCGAACCACCGGATCTGGCACGACGGCGCGCGGCGGGCGTGGAGGAACTGCTGGCCGATCAGCGGTTCGACGCGCGGGAGGACCCACGCGACGGGTTGAGCGGTCGGCGCGAAGCGGGTGCGGAGTGGGACGCGGCGCAGCGCCGGCGCACACTCGACGGCGCGGAGGAATACGCACCCTCCGATCTGGCCACGGCCCGCGAACTGGAGCGGCTACAGCGGGCGGAGTCGGCCGCCAGGCGCGAGGTGACGCGCGTCGAGGCGGACTGGGATCGCGCGTTCCGGCGGTTGAAGAACGTCTACAACCTGCCCGACGACGAGATCCCGTCGAGTCGGCAGGAAATCCTCGACCTGTTCCGGGAACGGTCCGAGCGCATCGACATCTGGAACGGCACCAGCTACGTGCTGCTGCTCGCGGAACTGACCGCGCAGCACGCGCGGGCTACCGCGAACCAGGCCCGGCTGCTCGGCGAGATCACGGACGTCGTCGAGCGGGACCTGGCGGATCGCGCCGCCCGCGCCGGTGATCGGCCACCCACCGGGATCCGGGTACGGCTCGACGAATCCGGCGTCGTATTGCGGGAATCCGCCGAAGCGCCCGCGACGGACGCGCCGGCCGATCCGCCTCGACGCCGGACCGAGCAGACGCACCCGCTGACGATCACCGAGCACGCGGGCACGCTGCTGGACCGGGCAACGCGCGCACTGCACGGCAGCGATCAGGGCAAATGGGCGGCCGACATGCTCGGACGGCTCGGCGTGGACATCCGGTTCACCAGCGAGTCCGACGCGAGCATCGTCCGGCTGGACAGCGGCCGATACGGACTGCGTCCGGCCGCGGGCTACGACCCGGTCACCAATACCGTCGTGCTGGAATCCGACTGTGGAGCCGACCGGCACGCCGCGGAACTGATCCGCGCGGCGCGACTGGCCGAGCAGGTGAGCGCGGCCGCGGGCGAACCGCTCGCCCGGCTGACCATGTCCCGCGACGAGTACGTCGAGCTGATGCTGGATCGGATGGCCGAGGCGTACGCCCTGATGTACGCGGGCGACGCGGATTTCACCGGCAAAATCGATCTGGACCGGATCGGTGTCGACGACCTGGAACGCGCCTACGCCGAGGCATACGACGACGCGCTGAAGTACGCGGAGAAGACGTACTGGAAGTCCGGCGTCGTCCGGTCCTATCCGCTCTACCACCGGGCCGCTTTCCGCGCCGGTGTGCGCGCGGTGCGCAGCCAGCTGAACAACCTCGGCCCGATGGTCGACTGGCGCAGCTACGGTGACCACTTCGGCGCGGCATGGGATCGCGCGCATGGCATCGTGCCGACCGGTCGTGCCGCCGACACCGGCGCCCCGGCGCCGCGCCCGGACACCCGCGTCCGCGCCAGGGACATCGCGCTGGAACTCGAATTCCTGCGTGAGCTGCGTGATCTCGGCGAGTACGTCCCGGTGAGCCCGGCCGAACGCGCGTACACCGAGGCGTACGACAAGGCATATCCCAAGGCGGACAAGGCACACCGGCGGCAATCCGGCGGCGCCGCCGCCGGAGGAGGTCGCCTACCGGGCGGGGCGCGAGGCGATACGCCGCTATCTCGACCGGGTCGGACTGGACAAAGCCGAGATCGCGCTCGACGTCGTCCGTGCCGCGGGCAACCACGGCGAGTCCCGGTGGGGTCATCCGAAGGCGCCCGAGGACGGGATCGCGCGCGACTCCGGCGCACCGAACCGCGAGATCGACGGCCCCGAGGACGCCGACCTCGCGCGCCGCGTCCTCGACCAGGAATTCGACAGCGAGCCTCGGCCGGAACGGCTCACCGACCGCGTCGCGCGGTATCCGGCCGACTCGGAGCCGGGGCGGCGACCGCGCCTGGTGGTCGTCGCCGAGCCCGGTCGGCATCTCGACGCCCTGCGCGAACTGGCGGCGAGTCATCCGGAACTCGCCGATGTGCTCTGGGACCGTTCGCACTATCTGGACTACCGCACCGCCGTGCGCGGAGCCGGTGGCCTGCCGACCACGCACCACATCACGGTCACGGCGGCGGAGGGGCAGTACCGCCACCCGAGCACGGACGAGGCGCGCACGCAGCTGCTGGCGCACTATCTGCGCTACCGGGCGGAGGGCCGGACCCGGCTCGGCTTCGACGAGTGGCTGAAACAGCTCGGCCCGGAGGCGTTCTACACCTCCGAGGACGCCGCGAAGGCCCGCGGCACCCGGCGCCAGGGGTGGCATGTGCCGGGCAGGTTGATCGAGGGCTTCCACGAGGCGGGCTTCCGCACGGCGGCCGCCGCCGACCCGCCGCCTGCGCCGCCGCATCCGGCCGAGGTCGCCCACCGGTTGTACACCCGCCGGATCCCGTTGCCGAGCGACGCGGGCATCCGGCGCCCGGCGCATCATCAGCTGGAGATCCTCCAGGTCGGGTCGACGCATCTGAGCATCCACCTGGAACCCGACGGCAACGGCGGCTGGCGGGTGCCCGCACCGGTGTCGACCGGATCGAATTCCGACATCCTGGCCACGCATTTGCAGGGTTTGGCAGCCACCGATCGGAAGAAGCTGGTCGCCAGGATCGTCGAACTGCTCAACGACGGCACGGCGGACCTGTCGGATCGCGGTCAACCGCGCAGCAGGTTCGGCAGGTTCATCGATCGGCTCACACCGGGCAGACCGGAACTTTCGGCGGGCGATCGGCTCCCCGGCGGCGATCGGCCGACCGGCGAGGGCGACCACCCGCGCGTCGGCCGGGACCGGATGGCCGACGAGTCCTCGCCCGCGGCGCGTGCGCCCGAGGACATCCCCGCGGACCTGCCCGGCACCGAGCTGCTCGGCGCTCCGGCAGCGGACGAGTGGTCGCGGCTGAATCCGCGGGAGGTCGGCGAGCGGCTGCAAGAATTGCTGCGTTCGGCCATGGACGCACCCGGATTCGAGGTGTTCGGCTTCGACCTGCCCGGCCTCGACCCCGAGGTGGTGCGGGAATTCGCCAGGGCCGTGTCCGACATGTACCAGCGGTTCCCGCACGTCGACCTGCGCGGTGTCGGCATCGGCGAACTGAAGAAGGGTGAGCTCGGCTGGGCCGACGGGCAGATCGACGACGTCACGAAGGCGGTGTTCACCAGAGCGATCGTCTTCAGCTACGACCATGCGACGAGCGCGCGGGACTTCCGCGCCGCGGTGCACAACGCCGTGAGTAACGGCCAGCTCGAGCCGATGATGCTGCGGCGGCCGGCCTATGCCGTGGCGGTACACGAATACGGTCACGCGCTCGACCACGCGGGCGGTCTGGCCGCCCGGATGCGTGCGGAGAGCCTGCTGTTGGAGCGGGCCGCCGCGGACCCCGACGCCGATTTCGGCGCCTGGCTGCGGGAACTCAGCGGATACAGCTTGGACGACGACGGCCTGCTCAACGATCACGAGGCAGTGGCCGAAGCGTTCGCCGAGGTCGTGCTGCGCGATGAGCTGGGCGAGGGCCCGGCAGGCGATCCGGTGCGCGTGCTGCACGACCTGCTGCTGCACCACGCGCGGAATCCGGCCGGGACGAGCGGAGACGTCGACGCGCCGACCAACGACCGTCTCGTGCTGGACACCCCCGGCGATCAGGTCCGTGACCTGCTCCGGCAGACCGACTTCGGTAAACAGATCCTGGCGAGCCTGGACAACGGCCCGATCCGCACCCGCTTCGAGGACACCGCGCCGGACGGGCGCAGCGGCGAATTCCGCCGCCGCGAGCTGGCGGCGCTGGCCTTCACCTCGGGCAACTCGCACGTGCAGCAGGCGCTGACCCTGGCGCACGAATCGCTGCACGCGCAACGCCATCTGCAGCGCACTACGGCGAATACGCCCGAGCGCGTCCGCGCGATGACGCGCCAGGAGTTCGTCGACGCGATGGTCGACGAGGAAGCCGCCGCCAGCGGCAGGCACTTCCGGCTCGCGGCCGAACTTCGGGAGCTCGGCTACGAGATCGCGGAGCATCCGCTCGAGCGGCCCTACCGGGAGGCGTTCGACCGGGAGATGGGCGACCGGCGCTGGGACAATGCGGGAACCCGCGCCGAGGCCCACGACCTCGGCGTCGCGGCGCTGCGCGAGCCGCTCGGCCGTATCGAATGGAACAACGGGCAGAACTACGCCGACTACTACGGGAACATCTGGGACGAGGCGAATATCGGCCGCGACGGTGCGGCGGAGGCGGGCAGGCACCATTCGTTCTCACCGGTCACCGCGGACGAACTGTGGCAGGGTGCGCTGAACCGGCAGGACGCCGCGCTGCGGGCGCGGGAGGCTGCCGCGGAGTTCGCCCGCCAGGCCGAGGCGGTCTTCGGCGAAGGCGACGTCTCCCGCGCGGAGATCGAGCGGGCACTGCGGGAGGCCGAGGCCGCGCTCGACTCGACCGGCCACAGCGCTCGACTGCGGCGCAGGCGCCACGATCTGCGCGTCCTCGCCGACCTGGCGGATCTGCGGGATCAGACCCGTATCCGGTTCGAGGGGCAGCGGCACAGTCTCGCCGCGCTGGCCGCGCGTGGCGTGCTCGGCGCGGCCGTCCGCGGCGAGCCGGGTGCCCGGGTGCTCACCGACCACGTCGCGTATGTCCCGGGTGAGCCGGACCGATTGGTGATCGCGGCGGAAGCCGGTGAGCGCCAGCGGGTCGTGCGGGAGGCCGAACGCGACCCGTTCGCGGCCGCGCTGCTCGGCCGCGACGGCGTCGACCGTCGATTCCTCGCGGTGGAAATCGACGACTACGGCCGGGTGCTGGTCCGAGCGGCCGGCGATCCCGAGCCGGTCCCGCCGAGCGACCCCGTCGGCGAGGTCACGCCGCGCGACCTGGCCGGGACCGCGGCCGCCGAGCGGACCGCACGCCTGCGTGCCGAATTGGCCGGGACCGAGATCGGCAGCCAGATCGATCAGGCGCTGGCCGAGCACCAGGTGCGCATCGAGTACCGGTCCGGAGCCCCGGATCGCTACTATCCGGCGCAACGGCGACTGGTCCTCGATCCCGGTCTGACCGACACCGAGCAGATGCTCGCGCTGGTGCGCGGCGGCACCCTCGCCGATCTGGCCCACGCGCCGGACATGCCCGACGCCGCCCGAGTTCGCGCGCAGGCCCCGCGCCGCGAGTACGTCGGCGCGATGCTCGACCTGGAGACCGCGGCGCGGCTCATGGAATTCGCCGCGATCGCCGAACTGCGGGCGCGCCACGACATCCCGGAAACCGAACTGGAGCGGGTGTACACCGAGGCGTACGACGCCGCGCGCGCGGCCGCCGAAGCCGCCGACCCGAACGCCTGGCCGGAGGATCTCCAGGATCGCGCGCGCGAGGCCGCGTTCGAGGCGCTGCGCCCGCTGATGGACGCCCAGCTCGTCGGCCCGGGGCAGACCTGCGCCGATTTCTACGGCGACGCCTGGGATGCCGCGCACGGCGCGCGTTCGCTCGACCAGGTCGTCGCGGAGGCGCTGGCCTCCGGTGAGGTCGAAGCGACCGTGTTGCGCGAGGGCGATTCGGTGCACAGCGCCCGGCGAGTCGAGCTGGTCCGGTTCGGCAACGGCGCCGAACTGATCCGCAAGATCGTGGTCGATCCGCGGCATGCCGTGGCCGAGGTGCTGACCGGCGTGCTCGGCCGCGCCCTCGACGCTCCGGTGCCCGAATCCGTGCTGCACCGGCCGACCGTCGTCTACCAGCAGGTGATGGCGGGTGAACCGGCCGGAGAACGGCATCGCGACTTCGCCGACCCGCACGAACTCGGTTACGCCGATTCGCTTCCCGGGCGCGCGCTCGGGCTGCTGGACACGCTCGTGCGCCCTCCGGATCGGGATCGCTTCGGCTGGCTCGCCGGGCCGGACCGTCAGCTCGCCGGTATCGACCACAGCCGTTCCTTCGAGAACAGCGCCGAGGCGCGCGATGCCGTGAGCCCGTTCGCCGAGGCATTCCTCGACCGCGACGACCACGGGAACGTCCGTTATCGAGACCACGCGCTGACCCGCGAAGCCGTCGACGTCCTCACCGAACGGGTCGCCGCGCTGCGGCCGGAGTTCGAGCGCTACGGCCGCGCCGGATGGCACGACCAGGTCATGGAACGGTTGGCGCAGGTGCGCGAACACGCGCGCGACGTCGCTCCCGCACCGCCGCCTTCCGAGCCGCCGGACTACACCAGGCCCCCCGGCGGCGACGCTCACACCGTGGTCCGCGAGTTCGAGAAGGTCTACTTCTCGCGCGGTGCCGACGACTACGGCGTCACCGCCACCGTCGACAGCGAGGGCGTGCTGCGCTTGCGCATGCATCCGAAGACCGAACCTGCCGACCGCGCCACCATGTTCCGCGACGTGATGGACGAACTCGGGCACCTGGTGACCGAGATCCGGGGCGAGTGGCGCCGCGACGGCGATGTCGCCGCCGCAGGGCTGGACCTCTACCGCACCCCCGAGGAAGCGGCGCTCGATACCTTCCTCGGCGAGCTGGCCACGGGGCACGGCTTCACCGAGGTACGCGTGGCGGGTGAGTCCGGCGAGAATGCCGCAGCCACAGCGCGTTTCACCGAGCCGGAGTTCTCCGGCGCGGACACTCGGTCGATGCCGGACGATCCCGAACCCCCGCGCATCGACGAGCACCGGCAGGAACCGGCAGCCGACCAGGACCACACGGCCGACCAGCCGGAGCACACCGATACCGACGTCCGTACCGAAGACTTGTGGCAGCCGGCCCCGATCGACACCGCAGCGACGGAGGTGTGGCAGCTGCTCGAGCACTCCGCGGTCGGGCGGGAGGCGGCGGAAACGCTGCGGGCGCAGGGCGCTCGGGTCCGCTTCGCCGACCTCGGTGACGAGATCGGCGCGGCCGACGCCTTCGACCGCCGCACCATGGACATCCTGATCGACACCCATGACCGCGGGCAGGTGGAACTGGCCGGCGAACTCGTGCGGCTGGCCGCGCTGACCCAGGCGATCCGCGCCGGAGAGGTGGAGGTCACGCCCGCCCGGATCCGCGCGACGACCCGCGAGGACTACGTCGCGGCCCAGTTGCGCGCCGACGCCGTGGCGACCGGCAGACAGGCGGATTTCCTCCGTCAACTGGAGGACGCCGGATACCCCGGCCGGCCGGCCGCGCTGGCGCCGGTCGAGGTGAACTACCAGCGTGCGGTGCGCGAGCAGTATCTCGCCGCTTACGACGCGGCGGTGGCGAGGGCGGCGGAGACCGATCCGGCGCTGGACGCCGAGCGGCTGCGCGAATCGGGACGGGCGGCCGGTGTCGACGCGCTGCTCGCCGGTGACCTGTTCGACGCGCCGTGGTCGGCTGAGGAGAGCACCAGCGCGCGCAGCAGGCACGGCCGCGACTGGGACGCCGCCCAGCAGCACGAACGCGCGGCCGACGAGTACCGGCCCACGACCGCGGAGGCCGCGCGGGACACGCAGGAACTCGTTCGCAAGCACGCGGCTCACACCAGGGAGATCGGCCGCATCGACGCGGCGTGGAACGAAATGATCCGCGGGCTCGACGGATTCGATCCCGAGCGCAACGTCCTGGATCGCCGGGCGCTGGCGCAGGATCGTCCAGCGGTGCTCGCGCACCTGCGCGATCTCGCACGCGTGCGCGGTGAGCTCGGCGAGCAGCGGCGGTCGTTGTTCGACACGCAGGTTCGGGTGCTGAGCGAACTCGCCGCCGATCGCGGGCGCGCGGTCGCGGCGCGGGACCAGGTCGCCCTCGAGCTGGCGGCGCGCGTCGGGCACGACCTGATGGACCGGCAGGTGCGCGAGGCCGGTGGCTACTGGCTCACCGACCGGGTGGCGTGGCTGCCCGGATCGCCGCCGAAGGTGTTCGTCGCGGAGACCGGCGACCGGTTCACGCGGGTGACCGGCGACGAGGCGCCCGAAACGTCACTGCGGCACACTCTGGCGGTCGAGGATGTCGTCGCCGACCGGGTCTGGGTGGAGGTCGACGACTCCGGCGCGGTGCGGCTGCGGCGCGAACAGACCGATCCGTCCGATGTCTGGTCGGAGGAAGACGGCGGCTGGCTGCGCGAGCGGAGTCCGGAGCAGCTCGACGCCGGGCATGCGCCGGACCGTTCCGCCGGTGACGAGCCCGCACCGGCCCACCAGGTAGCCGACCGGTTGGACCGCGTAATGCGCGAACTGGACGGCGACAACCTGCGCGTATACCTGAACATGCGCGGCGAGCGGGTGCTCGGCGACGGCAATTCCGTCGGCCGGTGGGCGATGAGAACCATCGACCGGCTCGGCGTCGCGGTCCGGTTCACCTTC
Organism: Nocardia asiatica NBRC 100129; assembly: GCF_000308415.1. Taxonomy (GTDB): domain Bacteria; phylum Actinomycetota; class Actinomycetes; order Mycobacteriales; family Mycobacteriaceae; genus Nocardia; species Nocardia asiatica. Next base: position 8,437 of record NZ_BAFS01000439.1, read on the forward strand.
GACGGCCTGCCGGCCGCCCGCGACGGCAGGCAGGTGCTGCGGTCCGACACCGGATACGTCCCCTCCGCCGACAGCATCGTGCTGCATCTCGACTCGTCGACGCTCGAGTTCGCGGAAGCGATGGTTCACGCGGCGGCGATGGCCGAGTCGACCCGGGCGGGTGACGGCCCGCTGGAACGGTTCACGCTCTCGCGCGACGAGTACGTCAGCGCGATGCTCGATCGCCAGGCCGAGGCGCACGCCCGGGCGTTCGAGTTCACCCGGCTACGGGAGGAGCGCGCGAAGTACCGGAGCGAGCAGGAGCGCGTTGCCGACGAGCCGCGCACCGTCGAGCACGACGATCGGCTGCGTCAGGTTTTCGACGAGGCGCGCGGGCAGGCACGCAAGATCGCCGCGCGCGCGTATCGCGGCAATTCCTCGGTCCGGCGGGCGATGCTCGACGCCGCGGCGTTCCGGGCCGCGGTGCGTGCGGTGCGCGCCGCGCTGGTCGAGCAGGGGCCACTGATCGACGGTCTCGACTACGCCCGCCACTACGCCGCGGCATGGGACCGGGCCAACGGATTCACCGCCGCCGAACTGGATCACGCCGCCAACCCGCACAAGGCGGACTCGCCCGCACTGCGGCGGATGCGCACCGGTGACTTCGCGGTGGAGATCGAAACGCTGCGCGTGTTGCGGGAATCGGGACGCTTCGTCCCCGTGGGGCCCGCCGAGACCGCCTACACCCAGGCCTACGACCGGGCATACCGGAAGGCGTCGCAGGCCGGCGACGGTGTGCCACCCGAACGTCGCGCGATGGACGCCGGGCTGGCGGCGCTGCGCAGATACGTGGACAAGGTCGGCCTGCCCGAGGCCGAGATCTCGATGGAAGTCGCTCGCTCCGGCGCGGACAACCTGCGCGGGTACCAACCGTGGCCGATGGCCGATGATCCGGCAACGTCCACCCGCGCCGAGCCCGCCGAGTTCGACGACTCGGTGGCCGCGCGGCGGGCAATCAATGCCCTGCTCGACCGCGATCCCGCGGGTGTCCGGCTGACCGAACGCATCGCGATGTTCCCCGGCGAGCGGGGCGGACATCGGCTCGTCATCGTGGCGCAGCGCGGCGGGCACGTCGACGCGTTGCGCGAATTGGCCGTCCGCAATTCGGCATACGCCGACGTGCTGTGGAGCGGAACGCACCAGCTCGAGTACCTGGCCGTCGAGCCGGGCGACACGGATGGCAGCACCCGCTGGGTGCACCGCGAGGTAGCGGAGGGGCCGTATCGCGAGCCGGACCGCTACGAGACTATGAAGCAGTTCCTGGCGCACTATCTGCGCTATCGGCTGGCCGGCTCGACCCAGCTCGGCTTCGAGGCGTGGCTGCGCCAGCTCGGTCCCGAGATGTTCCACACCAAGAAGGACCAGCGCGAAGCGGACGCGCACGAGGCTTACGAGGGCCGCCGGGACAAGGGCACGCTCCGGTACGACGCGCTGACGCATTTCCGCACGGAGCCGGAAGTCGGTGAACCCCATCCGGCGGTGGTCGCGCACCGGCTGGCCACCCGGCAGGTGCCGCTGCCCGATCCGCGCGGCGGGCGTGGCGTGTCCTGGCCGCAAACCACGTTGGGCCGGATCGAGATCGCCGATTACTCGTTCGGCGTCGTGCTGGAGGCCGATGGCAACGGCGGGTGGCGCGTGCCCGCACCCACCGGCGACGGCGGTCTCGACGACGCCTTGGCCATGCTGTTCCAGGGCATGTCCGACGCCAGCGAGAAGAAGCTGATGAAGCGGATCGCCCAGCTGCTCGACGACGGCGGGGCCGACCTGATCCGGCGCGAACCACGCAGCCGGCTGCGGCGAATGGCCGACCGGCTGTCCTTCGGATCGCGCGACGGCCGCGACGCCGAGCGCGCGCTCGGCACGGGCGAAACAGAGCGCAACGCACCGCGATTCGGTCCACCGCGTCCCCCCGACCCCGACGAAGGCCGCCGCGCCGAAGCCGATCGGCGGCAGGCGGTGCTGGACCGGCTGGCCGCGGAGAACCGGGACGCCGTACGCGAACGCGATGCCGCTCGCACGGCGGGCGATCCAAAGCGCCTCGCGAGCGCCGAGGAGCGCGTCGAGCGCTTGGACCGCGCGATGGCGACCGCCCTCGAACGCGACGCGTTGCTGCGCGCCGATGCCCGGCCGATCACCGATCGCGTCGGCATACTCGCGGGCGAGCCCCCGATGGTTCTGGTGGTGAATCTCGGCGGCACGGATTCCGTTCGCGCGCTGGCCGATGCCGCGGCGCGGCATCCGGAGGTGGCGCAGGCGCTGGACCGGGGTGCGCGGCCGCGTGAGTTGCGGGTCGACGCGGACGGCGCCATCAGGGTCGTGCCGATCGTTTCGCGCGCCGCGACCGAGCCGGACTCCACCGCGCGCGGTCCGCGAGAGACCGAGCACGCGGTCGACTCCGCGCAGCCGGCCTCCGGGGATGGCGGAGCCCGGAAGCCGCCCACCGCACCACCTTCGGCGGACGAACCCGGCGACGAGCCGGGCCCGCCATCGGACTGGTACTTCCAGATGCGGATCGAACAGGCCGACTGGGAGGCGGACATGGCCGCCGACCACGCTGCCTGGTTGCGGGAATTGGCCGACGCGGCCCCGGACGACCGGTGGGCACGGCTGCGCGCCGAACAGGCGGAATGGGACGCCCGCATGGCCGCCGACCGCGCCGCGTGGCTGCGCCTGGAGCAGGCGGAGAACGAGGCGTGGTCGGCGGCCATGGAGGCGGATCGTTCGCGGCGCGCCGCCGCCGCCGATCCGGACGATCCATGGGCCGAACTGCATGCGCAACAGGCGGAATGGGACGCCGGGATGGCGGAGGACCGCGCGCAGTGGTTGCGCAGGTTGTACTCGCCGATCGGAACCGCGCCTCTCGCGGATTCGGGCCCGGGCACATCAACCTCTGCGGAACCGGCACGGACGCACCCCGCGCCCTCGATCGCTACCCCTTCGGCGGGTACACCGCCGCGCGGTGCGGAGGAGTCGCGGATAGGCGACGCGGCGGGGTCCGACCTCGTGTCGTCGGCCGCCACCCCCGAGCCGGGCATACCGCCGCGCGGCATGGAGGAGTCGACAGACGACGCCGCTGCGTCCCAGGACCCGCGCGACCGGATGTCGCCCGAGACCCGTGCGGAATACGACCGGCTGGCCGATGAACTGGAGCGGGCGCAGGCCCTGCGGGAGGACCTGCGGCGGCAGCGCGAGGACCTCGCGCGACAGCTCCCGATCGATGACGCCGACGACTGGGCGGCCCTGAGGCCGGGCACGGACGGCCTGGACCGCACACTGGAGGACCTGCGCGGCCGCACCATGCCGGTCGCCGAGATGCCGCAACGGCTCGCCCGGATCGACGCGCTGGAACGAGCCGCACGGGACTTCGCCGCCGCCGACGCCGAAGTCGCCCGGCTCGCGACGGAACTGACGAACCTGGAGCTGTCCACCACCCCGATCGGCGAATACGACCGGCTCGTCCAGCAGCGTCAGAAGCTGACCCGCGAACGCGAGTTCTGGCGGGCCAAGCGCGACGACCGGGTCGCGCGCTCCGACTTCTGGGGTGACAACGTCACGTTGGACGAGTCGGCGTTGCGCGGGGATCAGTTGGAGATCACCGTGCTGCGGCTGTACGAGGCGGCGAACGTCCGGACGATCGATGACATCGGCGGCCTCGACGACGCACCGCACACCGACCGGGTCGCCCCCGAACCGCTCGAGCTCGCGCATCGCAGGCGGGTGATCGAGAAGCTCGCGGCGGCCGCCGAGGAGGTCAACCGGCTCGACGAGCAGATCGAGCAGGTGGACCGGCGGATCGACGAGTTGCGCAGGGCGGGCGTCGGCGTGCAACGATCCCGCCCGCAGGACGTGATCGACGCGCTGGAAGAGCTGGCCCAGCAGCGAGCCGACGCGCTGCGCGAGGTCAAGCCGCTGCGGCACGAGCGCGACGACCTCGCCGCCCGCCTCGGCCTGCTGGATGCGGAGGGGCGGGTCGATCAGGCGGCCGGTGAGCCGGACCGGCTGGACCGGACCGTGGCCGACCTGCGCGCAACCGTCCGCGACGGGCTCGCCGACGGAACGCTCTCCGCCGAGGAGGCCGCCGTTCGCGGCCGCGACATCGACGCGTTCGACGCCGTCGCGCGCCAAGTGAACGACGCGCACAACGCCGTCGGCCGCATTCAGGACGACATGGTCAGGATGGCGGGCGCGTACCGCGACCTCGTCGAGCGCGATGGCGGCCGGATGGTGACCGACCGAGTCGGCATAGTCGACGGCGAGCGCCCGCGCGTCATCGTGTTCGGTCCCCGCCCCGACCCGGCCGCGCCGCGCGCCGACCACGACGCCGCACTGGCCGACGCCCTGCGCCGCAGCGCGGATGTGGCGCAGGCGATCGTGCGGCCGGAGACCACCGTCGAATACCGGCGCGTCCTCGCCGACCGCGCGGACAACGTGCGGGTGGCGGACATCGACCCGCCGGAGATCGAACGCCTGAGCACCGGCTGGATCGGCGGCCGACGCCTGGACATGACCTCCTGGCGCGACGCCGACGGCGTCTGGCACCACGTCGACCCGACTCGTCCGGACTGGGAGTTCGGTCGCGACCGCAGCGAGCTGCCCAAGAAATTCACGCCGAAGGACCCGCCGGACGGCGTGAGCGGGTGGGCGATGGAGGACGTGGTCAACGACATCACGCTGCCCACCGACGACGTCCCGCCGGGAAAGATCCCGGAGAGCACGCTCCCGGTGCACATGCCGCAGGCGCCTTCGCAGTACGACACCTCGGGCGTGGACCCCAAGGATCTGTTCGGTCAGCACTGGGGCGCGGATTCGTACAACGTGGTGCGTCTGCTGTTGATGGCGGCGCAGGTGCCGAAGCATCCCGCGGTGCGGGCGTGGATCCAGCGTCACCCGGAGATCGGCGAGTGGGTGCTGGCACGGCCGTGGCTGCAGCACTTGCCGCCGTTCGGCACGGTCTTCCGCAATTACGAATGGTTCGCCCCGCCGCAGCGCAACATCCAGCCGATGCACCGGCCGTGGAACGCGGCCGACCATGTGCCGCCGGGTGACCGGGTCGACATCCCGGAGGACTTGCGGAGCGAATGGGACCGCGACATCGCGGCCTGGCAACGGGTCCAAGACTGGGCGAACGCGGAATACGAGCGTTTCCTCGCCGACGACACCGACCTGGACCGAATAACCGAGGGCATCGAACGCCATCAGCGCGCCGAGCGGGAAACCCGCGCACGCGAAGTGGTGGACATCGTCGCGCGGCAGCTGGTCCAGCGGCAGCGGGGCATCGACCCGCTCGGTGACGTCGACGCCCAGCTGCGGCGCATCCACGACGAGATCGACCGGGTCGCGGAGGAACTCGCCGACCGGTTCGCCGCCGACGACGCCGACGCGATCCGCGACACGGTCGAGGACATTCGCGAACTGCTCGCGGGCGGAGGCGATCCCGAGCGGATAGCGGCGGCCCTCGCCGAGCACATGCGCGTCGACGCGCCGACGTTCACGCGCGAGGAACTGGCGCAGATCAAGAACCACTTGATGGTCGACGAGCATCGGGTGCGCGACCACGCCGATCCGCACGGCCGATACGTGCACACACCGATGGATCGCCTCGCCGATATCGCCGAGGCGTGGAACCGCCTGATCGACGGCGCTCCACTGCCGCAGGACTTCGTGCTGCTCGGCGACATGCTCGCCGAGGCGCGTTTCCTCGTAGGCAACCCCGGCGCGAGCTGGCAGCAGGCCAATGCCCACGCGATCGCTCTCGGCTTCCACTGGGACGCCGACCGCCCGCCGTTGACCGGATGGCGCGCGGGCATCCCCTACGCTCCGGCTCCTCTTCCGCCCAACCCCGGCTACCTGCCGCCCGCCAGGGGCGCCCATGGCGCGACTCCGCCCCAAGGGCCGACCGGTGGTCCCGCCGATGGCGGCGCCCGCCCGCCCGCCGGGCGGCAACCGCGCTCGGAGGAGGAGGCAGCGGCTCCGGCGCCGGAACCGAGCGGCGATGGTGGGGCGCAGAAGCCGCCGGAGGACCCACCGGCTGCCGCGCGTCAGAGCGAACCCGGCGATCCCGACCAGCCGGGCGATGACGAGCAGGTTGTGCCGGATCCTGTGGCTCCTGAGGTCGAATCGGGAGCTGTCCCGAGCGCCGCACGTCCGGACCAGTCCAGTGCGAAGGATGCGCCCGACGACCCGCAGGCGGCGCGTCCGGAGAGCGAGCCAGACCAGTCGGCAGAAGCCGAACAGCCTGGGGCGCGGTCCGATCGTCAGGATGAAGCCGGACCGCCTCCGTCCGTGCGGGACGATGCGCACCGAGCGCTCGCCGAACTCGACGAGCTGTATCAGCGAATCGACCAGCAGCTCGATGAGCTGCTGCGCCGGGCGAGTGCGGACCTGGACCGGAGTCGGCAGCGCGCCCTCGACCGCCTCGCCGAATTCGAAGACGCGATCACCCAGCGGTTCGATGATCTGTCCGCACAGCTGGGTACAGAGGGTGTACGCCCCGAAGCCGAAGCTCCGCCCGAATCGCCCGCCATGGCACGCCAAGGCGCGCAACCGGAGGAGTCCGCCGCGGCGGGTTACGAGCGCGTGCGCGACGACTCGGCCGAGGCGGGTTCCGAGCGCAGCCGTGCGGATTCGGCTGAGGGGAGTTCCGGGCGCGTTCGCGAGGATTCAGGCGAGGCAGGTTCCGGGCGCAGCAGTGGGGATTCGGCCGAGGCGGGTCGCGGGCGCAGCCGAGAGGATTCAGGCGAGGCGGGACTCGAAAGCAATCGCGAGGACTCGGACGACAGGGGACGCGGCAGCAGCAGTGAGGATTCTGCCGAGGCGGCGCTCGAGCGCATCCGCACGGAGTTCGACGAGGCGGCCCGGCGCACCGACCAGCGATTCGACGAGCTGCTCGGCGACACACTCGCTCAGCTGGACGGGATCGCGGCGGACCTCGATCAGCACTTCGACGCCGCCGTCGCCCGGCTCGACCGGCTCGCCGCCGGACAGGACGACGCGACGCAGACCTCTCCCGAAGCCCGGGCACTGGATGAACTGCACGCGCGTCTGCTGGCCGAACTGGACGACATCCACCGCCGCGCCATGGATCGCCTGGCCGATCTCGAACGCGAACTCGCCGGATCCACCACCGACTCGGTCGATCCGACCCCGCGGGCCGCGCCACCCGCAGCCAGCGAACCCGTCATGGAAAGTGCCGCACGCGGCGGAGACCGTTCGCATGGCGCTGACCGCGAGGCCGAGGGACCGGCGCCTACCGGGACCGTCGCCCAGCCTGCGCGTCCGTCCGCTCAGCGGGATACCGCCCTGCGCGCATTGGCGAACGCGCGGGCTGAACTCGCGGATGCTCGTCGTGGTCTGCCGGTGAACGACGAGGATCTGACGCGGGATGCGTTGGATGACGCGCTCGAGGGTTTGCGTTCGCGCACGAGGCGGGTGGACGAGCAGCAGCCGTGGCAGGAGCGGCTCGCGCAGCTCGAGTACGCCGCCCGGCGTGTATTCGCCGCCGAGGACGAGCTGGCGCGGTCGGAAGAAGCCCATGCGCAGGCCGATCATGTGGTCGAGACGTCCTCGAAAGACGTGGCGCGAGAATCACTTTCGCCTGCGGCCGACGATGTTCGCGCGCAGGCGGCTCGAGCCGCCGACGGTGTGGGTGGCGACCCGCCGTCCGGGCCGCCTACTCCGCCCGTCGGCGCGCAGCCGCCGACCGGTGGACGCCCCGAGTGGCCCCGCCGCACGGGGAATCCGGTACGCGACTTGGTCGAGTTCCTTCGGGAACAGCGCGATTGGCCCAACCAGCGCGATGCCGACCCGCTCACCGAGGCCGAAGCCGAGCACGTCCGCCGGTTGGCCGAGGCGCTGGGTCTGGACGAGACGTTCACCGTGCTGCGCGATCCGCTGGCGGCCCTGGCCGAACTGGCCGAACTGGCCAGGGTGCGCGGTTTCCTCGATGACGCCGACGGCCCCCGCATGCGCTACCCGGACGATTTCGAACCCCTCACCAGCGAGGAACGCTACGGCGACGAACAGTTCTGGCTGGCCGAGGCGCCCGAGGACGACTTGCGCGCGGTACGCGACGACCTGAGCCGCGCGGGCCTGCCGATCGAGGAACCGCATCCACCGCGACTGTCCGCGGCACCCACGAACCGTGGTCCCCTTCCCGCCGCCGATGGTCGGCTCGCTTCCGTCGATCCCGCTGGTCCGGCTTCGGTCGAGCGGGAACACCTCACCACCCAGCGTGATGCGGCGGCGCGGGAGTTGGCCGACGCGCGGACTGACCTCGCGGATGCTCGTCGTGGTCTGCCGGTGAACGACGAGGATCTGACGCGGGATGCGTTGGATGACGCGCTCGAGGGTTTGCGTTCGCGCACGATGCGGGTGGACGAGCAGCAGCCGTGGCAGGAGCGGATCACGCAGCTCGAGCACGCCGCCCGGCGTGTATTCGATGCCGAAGACGACGTTGCCCGGCTGGAAGACGCCCTCGCACACGCCCCCCGATCCGCCGAGCAGCACTCGAATGACGCAGAATCGAACCCGCTCGGGCATTCGACCCCGGGATCTGCCCATCCCGAGGACGCGTCCGCCGACCCAGCGTCCCGCGCCCCGCGCCTGGAACCCATCGAGCGGACCCGCGACCGGCTCGCACACCGCTTCGGTCTCGACGAGGCCGACCTGTCGCCGGAGAACCTCGGCGCGACCGTCGCCGACCTGCGTTACCGAAACCTGTTGCTGGCGGGCATGGTCGAAGCGTTCGCCGCGGCGGCCGAGCGGGCCCGAGCCACCGACCACCCCGCTCTGCGCGCGCAAGTGACGGCGACCCGCGACACGTGGGCGCGGCGGCTCCGCATCGATCCCGCGGAACTCGACCGCGATCCGGACGCGACGGTAGCCCGGGCTCGCGCCGCCGTGCGCCGCGACGCGGAAGCCATCGCCGACCTCGCCGACGCGGTCCAAGCCGCGCTCGGGCAGACCGGCGGCCAGCCGCCCGAGCCGGGCGCGACCCGCCGCTACACGCTCGAGGTGGACGACGAGCGAGTGCCCGCGCGGCTGGTCGCCGACGAGAACGACGGCTGGCGGGTGGAGATGCCCGAACGCCTGGACGCGCCCGAGCCGGCGGACACGACCGTGCCCGCGCCACGGCAACCGGAGCGGCCGATGTCGCGGTTGCGCCGCCTCTGGGAGGCGTTGAAGGCCGGATTCCGTGGCCAGAATCCGAAGTACCCGTCCGGCTCCGGCGTCGACAGCGCGGGCCAGTCGCTGCTCGGCCACGAAGCGGGGCTGCCGCTCACCAAGCACTACGATCCGACACCCGCGCCGGGCGACGAATACGACGTGCTGCAAACCAAGTTCAATCCGGCCCGCATCCTCAAGGAAGCCGTCACCATGTGGCGGAAGCGCGAACTCGTCCCGCTGCTGAAGCACCTGACCTCCCGGGTCGCCGGCCGGGCCGCCGAGTACGGCACACCGACCACCCGCGACGGCGAGGAGTACCGGTACTGGCTGGAGGAGGCAGATCCGGAGCTGGTGCGCCGGGAACTCGGCGTCGAACTCGAGGAGCTGAAGCGACAGGCCGATGACGCCGCCCGCGCGCTCGCGGCAGCGCAGGCCGGGCCGGAGCTGACCGACGGCGCGACGCCGGAGGCCACACCGGATTCGCCGGTGCGGCCGGGTGAAGAACTGCCCGGGAGCACCGGCGAACTCGCGGACTGGCTGCACGAGCTTTCCGAGGCGTCGGCCCGGCGCCGGGAACTGGCCGATGCGCTGGCCGTCGCGGCCGATGCTCTCGGTGTCGACCTCGGCGAACCGAACGCCGAGAACGTCCGCCGGGCCGCGGATCTGCTGCGCTACCAGCAGGTCCGCCGGATCGGCGCGCTCACCGGTCTCGCCGAGGCGTCCCGTCGGTACAACGCCGAACACGAGCGGATTCCCTACAGCGACGAGATCGGCTTCTTCGACGCCAACCCGATGAACCGGTTCCTGGGTGAGGTCGTGCGCGCCTTCGGCGGCAATCCCACCATGCTGAACTGGGAGGGCGTCAACAACGGGGGCGAGCCGAGCCGCGAATGGGGCGATCTCTACGACACCGATCAGCCGGGGCAGGACCAGGGTCTGCGCGCGTTCTTCGAAAACGCGCTGCGCCGCGACCAGATCAAGGACGAGCGTTCGGTGTGGGCGCAGCTGCTCGGCGCCGATCTGCACGCGCTCGACCCGGATCAACTGGCCGCCGCGCTCGCCGAGGAGATGGACCGCATCCGCGAGCACGCCCGCGGCCTCACCGCCTTCCTCGCCGACGCCGAGGCGTTCGCGCGCGCCGACGCCGTGGCGGACGAGCTCACCGGACTGATCGGCGATATGGCCGGGCGGGAGTGGGTGCTCGCGCAGGGCGGCGTACTGCTCGAGGACGGCACCGGGCTCGGCTTGGTCCCCGGCGAGCCGGGCGGGCCGATGCGGCTGGTGGTCGTGGACGGCAGGCTCGACCACGACCGCGTCATCGCCGACGCGCTCGCGGCGCATCCCCGCCTCGCGGAGGCGGTGAACGCGGGCATCCTCGAGGTGCGCTATCTGGTCAGCGACGTGCGGCCGGGCCGTCCGCTGCCCGGGGGCGGTTTCGCTCCGGAACGAATCGCGATCGTCGACGGCGGGGCGACGCGAGTGCGTCACTTCACCGGTACGGTCGAGGGACGCCGGCTGGATGTCACCGTGGTGGACGACGGCGACGGCTGGCGCGTCGTGCCCGACGCTTCCGGCGACTCCGGCGATCTCCCGGCCGAGACGCCGGAACCGTCGTCGCGGCAGAACATCGGCGAACTCGCCGCGCGCCTCGGCATCACCGAAGCGGAACTGGGTTCCCCGGACCTGCTCGCCGCACGGCTCGCGGCGCTGCGTGACGAGAACGCGATCCGCGCGGGCCAGATCGAGGCGATCATCGACTACGCGCGCACCGCGTGGGACATCGACACCTACCATCAGGTCGGTGACGCGCGAAACCTTCTGGCGCACCGGCTGGGCCTGGACCCGGCGGAGATGACACCGCGGCGCCTCGCCGAGGCGATCGCGGACCCGGCCACCCGCAACGCGTTGCGCCGGCAGCGGGCCGAGGCACTGGTCGCCTACGCGAAGCTGTTGCGCGGCATGGACCCGGACGCGATCGCCGCCGCCGACGACCGGCTGATCCGGCGTCTGGACGCCCTGCCGGGAACGGTGCGGATCACCGGCATCGCGCAGCTGGGCGAGGTCATCGCCGATCTGTCGCAGCGGCCGAACCTGCATCCGAGCCTGGTCGACGCGCTCACCGATTACGCCGACGCGCTCGCCGCCGCCGACGTGTTCGACCCGCGCGCACACGGCGATCGGGCGATCGACCCGCGCGTGTCGGACATCGAATTCCCGGTGCACGACAAAGCCGTCCGGCATCTGCTGGACGTCATCGGCGACGTCGCCCACCTCACCGAGGCCCCCGGTCGCCTGGGCATGCTCGACGGCGCGACCGGCATCCCGCCCGGTCCGGACCGGGGCGCAAGCCGCGACTTCGCACGCCTGGTCGGTGTGGACCTCACCGACGCGAGCCCCGAACGATGGGCCGAGGTCTACGAGGTCTACCGCGACGGCAAACTCGACCAGAACGAGCGACTGACCCCCACCCAGCTCGCCGAGGTACAGGCCGAGCTGCGCGCGGAAGTCGTCCAGCGGGCCGACGACATCGCAGCCCTCACCGACCTTCTCCACGGTGCCGTCCGCGCCGACGCGCAGCGCTTGTCCGCGCGACGGGACGCGGCAGCGCAGGAGCTGGCGGACGCCCGCGCCGATCTGGCGGACGCTCGTCGTGGTCTGCCGGTGAACGACGAGGATCTGACACGGGATGCGTTGGACGACGCGCTCGATGGTTTGCGCGGACGCACGATGCGTGTCGACGAGCAAGGGCCGTGGCAGGAGCGGGTCGCGGAACTGGAGCGCGCCGCCCGCCGCGTGTTCGTTGCCGACACCGAATTGGCTCGATTGGACGAGGCCCTGGATCAGGCCACCCGAGCTGCCGAACCGCAGTTGGACGATAGGACTCATGGGGCGGGTTCGCCATCGGAGACTGCGGCGCAGGAGTCGCCGCGTGTCGAGGCCGAAGCCGCACTCGAACGCTTGTCCGCCCAGCAAAACGCCGCCGCAGAGGAGTTGGCCGACGCGCGGGCTGAACTCGCGGATGCTCGTCGTGGTGTGCTGGTGAACGACGAGGATCTGACGCGGGATGCGTTGGATGACGCGCTCGAGGGTTTGCGTGGGCGCACGATGCGGGTGGACGGGCAGGGTCCGTGGCAGGACCGGCTCGCGCAACTCGAGCACGCGGCCCGGCGTGTGTTCGCCGCCGAGGACGAACTCTCCCGGTTGAACGAGGCAGTTGAACAGGCTGATCGAGCCGTCGAGGCTCGCGCGAATATGACTGCGCCCGAACAAGTTTTGCACGTACCCGGAGCGCCGACTCTTGCCCGGGCGGATGCGGCGCGTGCACGTCTGTCCGGAGAGCGGGACGCGGCAGCGCAGGAATTGGCGGACACCCGCGCTGAGCTGGCGGACGCTCGTCGTGGTGTGCCGGTGAACGACGAGGATCTGACGCGGGATGCGTTGGATGTCGCGCTCGAGGGTTTGCGTGGGCGGACGATGCGGGTGGACGAGCAGCAGCCGTGGCAGGAGCGGCTCGCGCGGCTCGAGCGCGCGGCCCGGCGGGTGTTCGATGCCGAGGATGAACTGGCTCGGCTCGAAGAGGCGGTGCGCCGAGCCGATCGGGAGCGCTCTGCGGATCGTGCGCCGCAGCAAGGGGAGCCCGGTCCGACAGCTCGCGGTGGTGGCGAGCGCACGGCGGAAACGCAGCGCCGGGAGCGCGATGGTGGCGAAGATTCGTCGAACCGCGGTGCCGGCGTGCACCGTGACGGTGCGGATGAGTCATCGGGCGGTGCCCGTTCGAACCGCGACGGTGATTCAAGGCCGCCCGACCATCCGTCGGCTCCGAACCCGGCACGTCCCCGCCGCATGCCACCGAATTGGGCGTTGCGCTCGCGCATTCCGCATCCACCCAAGGACTACGAATTCGAGATGCCGGGTCCGTTCCACAACGAGGTGGAACCGTGGCCCGTCCCGCTGCCACAACCGGAACCCCCAAAGCCGCCGGTCCCGCCCACGCCCCCGCAGCCGCCGGTCCCGCCCACGCCCCCGCAGCCGCCGGTCCCGCCCACGCCCCCGCAGCCGCCGGTCCCGCCCACGCCCCCGCAGCCGCCGGTCCCGCCCAGCCCCCGCAGCCACCGGTTCCACCGCAGCCGCCGGAGCTGCCGGAGCTGCCGGAGTTCCCGGTGCACCCGCTGCCGCCCACGCCTCCGCCGCCGCCGGAGTTGCCGGTGCCCCCGGAGTTGCCGCTGCCCCCGGTGCCGCCGGAGTTGCCGGTGC
>NZ_BAFS01000438.1 GCF_000308415.1 Nocardia asiatica NBRC 100129
CCGAAAATATAGATCCCACAACGCTTTTCGACTCGAATGAGCCGATCCGTCCCGGCCTGGAGACTCTGGTGGCGCAGCTCTGGGAACGAACAATCGGCACCGCGCCGCCCGACCGGCACACGAGTTTCTTCGCCACGGGCGGTGACTCCCTGACCGCCACCCGCCTCGTCGGCCACCTCGGCCGGGAACTCGGCCTCACCGTGACGCTGCGCGAATTCTTATCCGCTCCCACCATCGCCGGACTTGTACACAACAGCCCCCGGACCGACCTCGAACTCGAAGAAGGTGTTCTGTGAACGTCACCGCCCTGGTTACCGATCTACGACAGCGTGGAGTTCACCTGTGGGTCGACGGTGAACAGCTCCGATTCCGCGCTCCGCAGGGCGTGCTGACCGCCGAAGACCGGGAACAGCTGGTGGCGCACAAGCCCGCGGTCCTGGAATTTCTCGGCCAAGACCAGGCGGTTTTCGAGATCGCCACCGATCCGGCAGCCGCGCACGAGCCGTTCCCGCTGACCCCGGTGCAGTCGGCATACCTGATCGGCCGCGACCCCACCTACCCCTTCGGCGGCGTCGCTTGCGCGAGCTATCTCGAAATCGCCTATGACGATGTCGAACCCGACCGCCTGGAGCAGGCCTGGAACGAGGTCGTGCACCGCCACGACATGCTCCGGGCCACCGTGCACGCCGACGGCTACCAGCAAGTCGCCGCGACCGTGCCGCACTACCCGATCCCGGTGACGGACGCGCGCGGTATCACCGCGCTCGATCCCGTGTTCGACCGGCAACGCGAGGACATGCTCGGCCCGGCCACCACAACCGACACCTGGCCGCTGTTCGCGCTGCGGATCACCCGCACCGACACCGGCTGCATCCTGCACCTGCTGATCGAACTGCTCGTGGTCGACGCCGCGAGCGTGCGCCTGCTGCTGGCCGACCTCGACGCACTCGTGCACGCCTCCGGCGTCGGCGCGAAGCCCTCGGTCGGCTTCCGCGACTATGTCCTGGGTGTTCAGCGGCTGCGCAACGGCGCGCGGTATCAGCGGGATCGTGACTACTGGCAGCAGCGGCTCGACTCTTTGCCCCCCGCGCCGGAGTTGCCCCTCCGGGCGACCGATGACCACATCGGCAGCGATCCCGGTTTCGACCGGCTGGACCACCGGCTGCCCGGCTCGATCCTGACCGGCCTCGCCCGTGCCGCGGCCGCCCACGGCATCACCCCGTCCGGCGCGATCCTGGCCGCCTACGCCGAGGTTGTCGGGCGGTGGAGCAGGAACCGGCGCTTCACCCTGAACCTGCCGATCTTCAACCGGCTTCCCGCGCACCCCGAGATCGGTTCCGTGCTCGGTGATTTCACCTCCGTCAACCTGCTCGGCATCGACCTCGACGAACACGACACCTTCGCTGAGCGGGCCCGTGCCATCTCCGCGCAGCTGTTCACCGACCTCGACCACCGGTTGTTCGACGGGGTGGAGGTGCTCAGCGAACTCACCCGCCGTGCGGGCAGCCCGGTCCTCATGCCCGTGGTGTTCACCAGCACCCTCGGCGCCGGAGACGACGGCTCGCGCGCCGACGGCGGCCGCATCCTGCGCGGGATCACCCGTACGCCGCAGGTGTGGCTCGACTGTCAGGTCACCGCGTACGACGACGGGCTGATGCTCGCGTGGGACGTGCGCCGTGGCGTGCTGGCCGGCGACGCGGCCGCCGACGCCTTCGCCGCGTTCATCGACCTCGTCACCCGGCTCACCGAGGCCCCCGAGACCTGGTCCGCGCCGTACCCGGTTCCGCTGCCGCCCGCACAGCGCAGCCGCAGGGACGCCTACGACGACACCGCTGCCCCGGTTCGGCCACGGCTGCTGTACCAGCGGATCCTGGACCGGGCCGACGCCCAGCCGGACGCGCCCGCCGTACTCCACCGCGACCAGGTGATCGGCTTCGCCGAACTGCGCGGCCGCGCCGTCGCCTCCGCCTCCGCCCTGCGCGAGGCCGGTGTCGAGCCCGGTGACCGGGTGGCCGTGCTGATGGAGAAGGGGCCCGACCAGGTGGTGGCCGTGCTCGCGGCCCTGCTGGCCGGCGCGGCCTATGTGCCGATCGAGGTGACCCAGCCGATGCCGCGCCGGGAGCGGATCATCGACCGCGCCGGTGTGCGGGTCGTGCTCACGCAGTCCTGGCTGCGCGACGCGGGCGCGGTGCCCGCCACAGCCCAGCCGGTGGCCGTGGACCTGCTGCCCGGCATCGACATCGCGCCCCAACTTCCCGGCGACATCGATCCGGACGCTCCGGCCTATGTCATCTTCACTTCCGGCTCCACCGGTGAGCCGAAGGGCGTCGTCATCTCCCATCGGGCGGCGGCGAACACCATCGACGACATCGACGCGCGCTTCGCCGTCGGCTCCGAGGACCGGGTGCTGGCCGTGGCGAGTCTCGCCTTCGACCTTTCAGTGTGGGACATCTTCGGAGTGCTCGCCGAGGGCGGCGCCGTCGTACTGCCCGAACAATCCCGCGCGACCGATCCGTCGCATTGGCTCGAACTGGTGCAACGGCATTCGGTGACGCTGTGGAACTCGGTGCCCGGGCAGTTGCAGATGCTGCTGGACGTCCTCGACGGCACCCCGGGCCCCGGCGTGGCCTCCCTGCGGTTGGTCCTGCTCTCCGGCGACTGGATCCCCTTGGACCTGCCGGACCGGATGCGCGCGCATCACCCCGGCCTGGAGGTGGTGGGCCTGGGCGGTGCCACCGAGGCGTCCATCTGGTCGATCCACCATCCGGTGCGCCACATCGACCCGGCTTGGAACAGCGTTCCCTACGGGTTCCCGCTGCGGAACCAGACAGTGCACGTGCTCGACACCGCGCTACAGGACTGCCCGGAGCACGTCACCGGCGAGCTCTACATCGGCGGGCTCGGCCTCGCCGAGGGATATCTGGGCGACGAACAGCTCACCCAGCAGCGCTTCCTCCGGCATCCGCGCACCGGCGCCCGGCTGTACCGCACCGGCGATCTCGGCCGCTTCCACCCGGACGGCAGGCTCGAATTCCTCGGCCGCGAGGACACCCAGGTCAAGATCCGGGGTCACCGGGTGGAGCTGGGCGAGATCGAGTCGGCGCTACGCCGCCACCCCGCCGTGGCCGATGCCGCGGTCCTGGTCGACGGGCAGGGTCCCGGCGCACGACTGCTCGGCTTCGCCGAAATCGCGACCTCGGACGGGATCGGCGGCGGCGCCGCTGCCCGTGACGTGCTCGCCGTCGCCGAGAACGCCGTCGCCGCAGCGCAGCGGGAAATCGACGGCGACGCGTTCGTCGAGCTGATGCGGGCCGTCGACGAGATGGCCATCCTGTCCATCGCCGCCCGTTTGCGCGCCGACGGCGTATTCGACGATCGTGACCGCTGGTACGAACTCGCCGAAATCGCCGCCGCTACCGGTGTTTCCGCGCGCCAGCACGGTCTGCTGAAGCGCTGGCTGGCCGCGCTGGCACACGGCGGAGCGGTGGTGCACGACCCGGAGACCGGCCGCTACAGCGACCTGATCGCCGCCGGTCCGGACGCGGTCGAGGCGGCGTGGCGGCGCATCGACGAGTTGGAGGCCGTCGTCGGTTACGGCAGCGAGACCCTGGCCTACATCCGCGCCTGCAGCAGCCGTCTGGACGACCTGCTGCGCGGCGAACTCGACGTGCGGGAGCTGCTGTTCCCCGCCGGGAAGCCCGGTGCCGCGCACGCCGTCTACCGGACCAACCTGGTGGCGCGCAGCGCGCACCGCATCGTCATCGACACCGTGCGCGAGGTGGCCCGGCGGTCGCCGCACCGGCTGCGGATGCTCGAGGTCGGCGGCGGCATCGCGGGCACCAGCACCGACCTCATCCCGGCGCTGGCCGAATTCGAGCCGGACTACCACTTCACCGACGTGTCCGAGTTCTTCCTCGGCGAAGCGCGCACGCGGTTCGCCGACTACCCGTGGGTGCGGTACGGGCGCTTCGACATCAACATCGACGCGCTCGAGCAGGGGCTGCGGCCCAACTCGGCCGACGTCATCCTGTGCGCGAACGTGCTGCACAACTCCCGCAACGCCGACGAGGTGCTGGCGCGGCTGCGCGACCTGCTGGCGCCGGGCGGCTGGCTGGTGTTCCTTGAACCCACCCGGCAGCACAACTACGCGCTGCTGGTGTCGATGGAGTTCGAATTCTTCAGCGAACTCACCGCGTTCACCGATGTCCGGGCGGGCACCGGGCAGGCGTTCTTCACCCGCGACCAGTGGCTGCGGCAACTCGACGACGCCGGCGCCGATCACGTCCGGGTGCTGCCCGCCGAGGACGACCCGCTGGCGGCCTCCGGCCAGGGCGTCTTCCTCGCCCGGTTCAAGGGCGAGCGGCGATCGGTGACCGAGCGGCAGCTCATCGAGCACGTCGCGGCCCTGCTGCCCGAGCACATGGTGCCCGCCGAGGTGAGCCTGCTGGACACGCTGCCCCGCTCGGCGAACGGGAAACTGGATCGCGCCGCGCTGGCCGCCCGCGCCACCGCCGCCCCGGCCGGCGCCACCGACTCCTCGTTCGTGCCGCCCGCCGACGAGATCGAGCAGCGGATCGCACAGCTGTGGCAGGAGATGCTCGGTGTGCCCCGGGTGGGCCGCGACCAGAACTTCTACGCCCTCGGCGGTGATTCGCTGCTGCTGTCGCAGATGGTGGGCCGGCTGCGGGAGCGGGTGCCCGAGGTCGCCGACATCGAATGGCAGGAACTGCTGCGCGACATGCTGCGCAATCCCACCGTCGCCGCCCTCGCCGCCCGCAGGCACCGGGCGCAAGCGCCTGCCGCGCCGGCGCGGCCGCGCACCGCGGTCCGGGAATTGGGCGGGTCGCCCGGCCACGAGAGCGGTACCTGGGTGCTCGTGCACGGCGGCACCGGCACCCTGGCGCCCTTCGACGCGCTGCTCCCGCACCTGCGTTCGGCCCACCCCGGAGCCCTGATCGGCCTCGAGGTCACCGATCCGGCCCGGTACCTGAACCTGCCCGCGGAGACTGTGATCGCCCGGCAGGCCGCCGACTACGCGAAAGAGCTGCTCGCGCACGACAGCCGCTTCCGGATCATCGGGTACTCGGTCGGCGGCCTGCTCGCCGCCGAGATCGCCCGCAGCCTCACCGAAGCGGGCGCGACGGTGGACGAACTCACCGTGATCGGGTCCTACCAGCCGCCCGCGGTGCACGACGACCTGCTGGTGGACTACATCTTCGCGCAGTCCGTCGGCATCGACCCGGCCGTGGTCGGCTTCCCCGCCGACGCCGCGGCGTTCGAGACCGCGTTGCGCTCGATTCTCGACCGCACGCCGGATCGGGTGCCCGCCGGCGCCCTGACGGAATTGGGCGGCGAGTCGGCGCCGCTCGCGGCGGCGTGCCGGGAACTGGCGGCCGTCCCGCGCGCCGACCGGGTCGCCGCCCTGCACGCCGCTGCCACCACCGGAAGCGGCCCGTACCACTCCGCCGGACTCTCGCTCGACGAATTCCGGGAGCAGTACGCCATTTTCGCGCAGAACCTGCGGGCTATGGGCGCCCATCGCGCGGAGCCCTACTTCGGAGCCTTGCGGGTGCTGTGCACCAGCGGGTCCGCCACCCTGCTCGGCACCAGGGCGGACGTGGAGCGGTTCTGGTCCCGGGTCGGGCTCGGCGCGCTCGTCATCGAGGACATCCCCGGTGACCACCTGAGCAGTATGGCCGCGTCCCGTGCCGCCGCCCTCGCCGCCCGGATCACCGCGCCGCTGCGTTCCGCCCTCGAGGCGCGCCCGTGACCGGCAACCGGATCGCGGTACTCGGCGCGACGGGCGTCGTCGGGCGCGCGGCGATGCGGATGCTCACCCGGCTCGGCTTCGGCGACCTGCGGGCGGGCGCTCGGAACCTGTCCCGGGCCGAATTGCCCGACGACGTAGAGCCGTTCCGGGTCGACGCCGACGACCCGGACTCGCTGGCGGCCTTCTGCGCGGGAACCCGGTTGGTGCTCAACTGCGCGGGGCCGTCGTACCTGCTGCTGGATCGGGTCGCGCGGGCCGCGCTCGCGGCGGGCAGCGACTACGTCGACGTCTCCGGGGACGGGCCGACCCATCGGCTGCTGAACGGATCGCCGCTGCTGACCGGCGGACGGACCGCGCTGCTGTCCGCCGGGATGCTGCCCGGGCTGGCCAATGTCGTGCCACGGCTGCTGGCCGGCGATCTCACCGGCGCCCGGCTGGTCGTCTACGCGGGCGGCATCGAACCGTTCGCGGCGGCCTCGGCGGGAGATCTCGCACTGTCGCTGGACAGTTCCGACGACTCGGCTCACTGGTACGGCGAGACCGCGGCCGCCTGGTCCGGCGGCGCGCGCCGCCGCAACGCGCTGCCGGTGAGCGAGGACGTCGAGGTCGCCGGATTCCCGGGCCGGGTGACCACCATGCCGTTCCTGACCGCCGACGCCGAACGGCTGGCCCGTTCGGCCGGGCTCGCCGAACTGCACTGGTACAACGTGTTCGTGGGCAGCGCGCTGCGGCTCACGCTCACCCGGCTGCGCGGTCGCGTCGACGGTGATCCGGCGGCCCTCGCGGCGGTCGTCGAGGAGATCCGGGCGGCGGCCGACCTCGACCTGGCCGGGCTCGACCCGTTCTATCTCATGGCGTTCACCGTGTCCCGGCCGGATCGCACCGACACCGCTGTCCTGCGCACCCCGAGCAGCTTCGAACTCACCGCCGCCACTGCCGCCCGCGCGGTCGCCGCGGTGCTCGCGGGCGATGTTCCGCCGGGCCTGCACTACGCCGACGAAGTGCTCGAACCGCGCGCTCTGCTCGACGGTGTGCGCGGGCTCGGCGCGCTGCCCGTCTGGCAGATCCATCGTCACGCCCACGACGAACCGATGGAGGTGGGGAGCCTGTGACCGCCCCGAAGGTCGTCGTCTGCGGAACCTCGTTCGGCCGGGTGTACCTGCAGGCCGTACACGAGGATCCGGGCGTCGAGCTCGCGGGCGTCGTTTCCCGCGGCAGCGCCGCGTCGCGGGAGTACGCGAAAAACTATGGCGTGCCGCACTACACCGGCGTCGACGAGCTGCCCGGCGACATCGACATCGCCTGTGTCGCGGTGCGCGCGGGCGCCGCGGGTGGTGACGGCGCGAAACTGGCGCAGCGCCTCTCGGCGCGCGGCATCCACGTGCTCCAAGAGCACCTGCTGCATCCCGACGAACTCGCCGAGTGCCTGCGGACGGCCCGCGAACACGAAGTTCGGTACCGGCTCAACGCGTTCTACCCGCACCTGCGGCCGGTCCAGCTGTTCCTGCGGGCCGCGCAGATCCTGCGGGAGCGGCAGCCGCCGCTGCACGTGGACGCCGCCGCCGGTGGCCAGGTGGTGTACTCGCTGCTCGACATCGTCGGCCGCGCCGTCGGCCGGTTGCGGCCCTGGGCGATCGGGGAGCCCGCACCGGCACCGCCGGAGCTGGCCGCCCTGGCCGATCCACCGATGCCCTACACCCACCTGCAAGCGGTGATCGGCGGCGTTCCGGTGTCGCTGCGGGTGCAGAACCAGATCGACCCCGCCGATCCGGACAACCACGCGCTGCTGCTGCACCGGGTCGCGATCGCCTTCGAGAGCGGGGTGCTGTCCCTGGCCGACACCCACGGCCCCGTGCTGTGGAGCCCGCGGCTGCACACCGGCCGCGACGACACGGGACGTCTGCTCATGGCCGGACCGGGCACCGAACGACTGGCGGTGCCGACTACCCAGATACTCGAGCCTGCCGACATCCCGACTTTCCGATCCGTCTTCGACGAGCTGTGGCCGCAGAGTGTCCGAGTGGCGCTGGCGGAGCTGCGCGCCGACATCGCCGACCCGCGCCGCTCAGTCGGCGCCGGGCAGTGGGCGGTCACCGTGACCGCCCTGTGGCAGCGGCTCACCACGGTGCTCGGGCAGCCCGAGCTGATCCGGCCCGCGGTGCCCGTGCCGGTGCCGCTGCCGCGATTACTGGCCGGTGATCCCCGATGACCGCGCCCCGCGAACTGTCGGATCTGCAAGCGTTCTCGGCCGATCCGTACACCACGATGCAGCGGTTGTACCGGGAGAACGGCGCGATCTCCACGCTGGGCGCGGGCCCGATGAGCTTCCGGCTCACCCTCGGCGCGGAGGCGTGCGCGTTCATCCTCGCGAACAGTCATCTGTTCAGCTGGGAACGCGCCTTCGCCGCGCTCGCTCCACTGACCGGATCCGCCGCCCTGCTGGTCAACGACGGTGAACGGCATCGCCGCCTGCGGCGGCTGGTCACCCCCGCCTTCACCGCCCGCCGGGTCGCCGACCACCGCGCGACGATCACGCGGCACATCGCGGCGGTCGTCGCGGCGTGGGCGCCGGGCGACGTCGTCGACGTGTACGGCCCGCTGCGCCGGGCGCTGCGCCTGGCGACGCTGGAGAGCCTGTTCGGCGCTGCCGCCGTGGAACGCTCCGAGGGCTTGGACGATTGGCTTCAGGACATCCACCGCGCCATCGACACCGATGTGCTCGGCGGGGCCATCGAGCGCGGCTCGGGCTCGCCCGTCTGGCGCCGGGCGCTGCTCGCGCGCTCCTCGGTGCACCGCTGGGTCGTCACGGAGATCGAACGCCGCGGCGCGCAGCCCGATCCGGGCGGCGATGTGCTCGGAGTGCTGCTCCGAGGCGTCGAGGGCACCCGGCTCACCGACGACGAGATCACCGATCAGCTGGTCAGCCTGCTCGAGGCGGGAGCGGAGACGACGGCGGCGCAATTGTCCTGGATGCTCTACTGCGCGCTGCGCGATCGCGCGGTGTGGAACGACATCACGCGGGCCATCGCGGACCGGCCGGCGGATGGCGTGCCGGTCGGCCTCGACCATCTCGTGTCCGAGACCATGCGGCTCTACCCCGCCACGGCCGTCATCTCACGGAAGGTCGCCACCGAATTCACGCTGGCGGGGCAACGATTCGTCCCCGGAGACCTGCTGATCTTCAGCCCGTTCCACACCCACCGGCTGCCCTCGGTCTGGCCGGAGCCGGAGCGATTCGACCCCGGCCGATGGGAGGCCGGCGCCGAACGGTATCGCCGTCCGGCGCCGCACGAGTTCCTGCCGTTCGGAGTCGGCCCGCACCGCTGCATCGGCGCCCACTTCGCCACCATGGCACTCGAGACGGCATTCGTCGCCGTCGCCGGGCGCATCGGCGGCGAACTGCTGAGCACCGACGTGCGTCCCGAAGGGCTGATCGGTATGCGCCCGCGTGGTGGGATCACTGTGCGAGTCAACAGTATTCGCTGAAGTGCGAGCGGATGGGCCCGCGATGTGCAGCGGACCCATCCGGTCGTGCTCAGCCGCGTGGCGCGCGCAGGACGCCGGTCTGCGGCGTGAGCTGCTCCCCGGCGAGCCCGGTCTCCGCGGCCAGATCGTCGATGCCGAAGGTGTGCCATTCGCTGACATTGCGGACCACGCGGGTGGGCGCGGCATCGCCGCTGATCTGCCAGGTCGAGGTCATTCGGATGAGATCGCCGCCGATCGGCTCGGCCTCGAGCGAGCCCTCGTAGACCAGATCGCCGATCTGCTCGCGGGCCAGTTCCATCTTCGGCAGCGCCATCGGGCGGGTGATCGGCAGCAATTCGACCAGCACCGGCGCGCCGGGCGCCAGACGGGGGAGGACTCGATCCCACAGCGCTCGGCGGTCTTCCAGGCCGATGTGGCCGAGCACGCCGTAGAGCACCAGCGCCGAGATGGAGTCGGGCAGCGCCACCGTTTCCGCCGAATCGGGCACGATGGTGACACGGCGCCGCAGGTCGTCGTCGGCGACCACGTCATGGGTCAGCACCGCGCGCATCGCCGGAGCGGGTTCGCAGGCCAGGATCCGCACTGCCGGAAGCACTTCGGCGACGATGCGGCAGGTACGACCGGTGCCCGCTCCGATGTCGACGACCGGGCCCGCGCTGGGATCGACCTCGGCCAGGATCTTCCGCAGCGCGGCTTCGCCCTCGGCGTGCGCGCGGGGAACAAGGTCGTAGAACTCGGCGACCGGCGAGTAGAAGTCGTCCATGCGCAATCTCCTGTTTTGTGGTGGTACCGCGTACAATTCGGCCTAATGAAAAAGGTTATCATTATGCAATGCGGGCGAGTGGTGGCCGGACGAGTTCCCCGCCACCGCTCCGGCGCTGCTCATGCACCTTGCCCGCAGGTAGTGGCGGCGGGGAGCAAGCCACTGACGGGCGTCACGTCCCGACATAGATCCGGTGCGGCTTCCGGATGCACTGGGGCGCTCGCGCACCGGCGGCACCGCGGCACCACCCTCGGACATCGTGACGCTCCGGCGGATTCGCCGGTCGGTCGCCCGCTCCGCCGTCGGAACCGCAGGCGCCGTCCTGCCCGGTCGGAGCTCCTCACCCTGGCCGCGACCGATCCCGCGACGTTCCCGCCTAGCTTGCCCCCAAAAGTGCTGTCGCCCAGCTACTTTGAGCGCGATTCGAACAATTCAATCGGAGGGTAGATGACTCGGAACAACAGACCGGCCGCGGTTTTGGCCACGATCATGATCGTCCAGTTCATGGTTTCACTCGACTTGTCCGTGGTGAATGTCGCACTGCCGGCGATCCAGTCCGAGTTCGGCATCTCGGCGACAGCCTTGCAGTGGGTGATCAACGCCTACGCCGTGGTATTCGGTGGCTTCCTACTGCTCGGCGGCCGGTTGGGAGATGTCATCGGTCGCCGTCTCACCATGCTCGCCGGCCTCGGGCTCTTCGGCGTCGCCAGCCTCGTCGGCGGGCTCGCCACCGATCCGGCGCTCCTCATCGGCGCCCGGGCGGTGCAGGGACTGGGTGCCGCGGCGCTGTCACCGCTGTCGCTGGCGCTGATCTCGGTGACCTTCGAGGAAGGACCGGCGCGCACCAAGGCGGTGGGACTGTGGGCCGCGTCGACCATGCTCGGCGGCACGCTCGGCGTGGTGGCCGGCGGTGTGCTCACCGACTTCGTGGATTGGCGGTGGGTGTTCCTGATCAACGTGCCGATCGTCGCCGCGGCGGCCGTCACGGCGGCCAGGGGGATCAGCGGAGCCAGGCAGGGTGACCGGCCACGGCTCGATGTGGTCGGGGCGCTGCTGGTCACCAGCGGAATGATCTTGTTGATTCTGGGTGTGGTCCGCGCGGAGGAGCAGGGTTGGGCCTCCGGCCGCACCGTGGGCACACTCGCCGTGGCGGTGGCGCTGCTGATCGCGTTCGTCGTGGTGGAACAGCGGGTGACCAGCCCGCTGATGCGACTGCGCCTGCTCGCGCATCGCGGTGTCGTCGGCGCGAATGTGTTCGGCTTCATGATCACCGCCGGCCAGCTGGCCGCCTTCTACTTCGTCTCGCTGCACATGCAGATGGTGCTGGAGTACAGCCCAGCGGTCGCGGGGGTCGCGTTCGTTCCCTTCGCCCTCGGGGCCATCGTGGGCATGCGAGCGGTCGCGGTGCTGGTGAGCCGTTTCGGCCAGCGGACAGCGTTGCTGGCGGGCGGGTTGCTCGGCGCGGCGGGCATCGCCTGGTTCGGCCTGGCCGGGCCCGAGGGCTCGTTCGTCACCGATTTGCTCGGCCCTTCCATCCTGGCGAGTATCGGGATCGGAGCCAGCTTCGTCGTGATGGGCGCGGTTGCGATGCAGGGAGTTCCGGCCGAGGAGGCGGGTATGGCGTCCGGCCTGCTGAACAGTTCGCGCCAGCTCGGTGGTGCGATCGGTCTGGCGGTGCTGACGACGGTCGCCGCCGCGGTGACCGGAGACGAACGGTCGCCGCAAGCGCTCAGTGACGGCTATTCCGCCGCTCTGCTGCTGGGGGCCGCCCTGATCGCGGTGGGCGCCGTGGTGGCGGGTCTGTTGATCCCGCGGCCGGAACGGCAGCCGATGACGCCGGTGAAGGTGTAACGGCTCGAAGGAATCTGCCGGCCACCGCTCATCGAGGAGGGCCGAGCCCTGTCCTCGATGAGCGGCATTCCGACAGGCGGCTGCTATCGTCGGCTGCCGGTCCGACGGCTCGGTCTCACTTCAGGTGCCGCGCGAAGAACCGGTTCGCCTCCTCACCCGCGTACTGCGGCACGCCGGTGTGCCCGCCCATATTGGCGTGCAGCGTCTTCTCCGCGGAGCCGAAGGCGTCGAACAGGTCCAGGGCCATTTGCCGGTCGTTTCCTTCGTCGTCCCACTGCAGCAGCACGTGCAGCGGAATCGTGATCTGCCGGGCCTCTTCGAACATCCTGCGCGGCACGTAACTTCCGGCGAACAGAACGGCGGCCGCGATGCGTGGCTCGACCACCGCCAGCCGGATGCCGATGGCGATCACCCCTCCCGAGTACCCGACCGGTCCACCGATCTCGGGCAGCGAAAGGAGGGCGTCCAGGGCGGCCCGCCATTCCGGGACCGCTGTCTCGACCAGCGGGCCGACGAGCCGGTCGACGATCTCGTCCTCGACCGGCTCGCCGGCCGCCACAGCCCGGCGCAGGTCGGCGCGGGCCTGCTCGGCGGCGGCCGAACGGGGCCGGTCACCGCCGCCGGGGAGTTCGATGGTGGCCGCGGCGAAACCCTCCGCCGCGCTGTGCCGGGCCCGGGCCACCAGCCGGGGGTACATCTGACGCAGTCCGCCGGGGTGGCCGACCAGGATCAGCGGCGCCGGTGCGGATGCGAAACCGGGCGTCCACAGGATGCCGGGTATCTCTCCGAGGGTGAATTCGCGTTCGATGACGCCGTCGTCGAAGCGCTGTTCAGAAGTGAATCGCATTGGTCGTGCCTTTCGGGAGTGCTTTCGAGCGGCGCTCCCGGACGACCTATCGCCCGACCGTGACCCCAGAGGGGAGCACCCATGTCGATACTGCGTTCACGGGTACCACCTCCTCGTTACTCTGGCACGGTTGCCGGAAGGCTAGCAGCGGTCACCTGACTCCGCCAACGGATTTCGCGGAGGCTCCGGGGAGCCACCGTCGTCCAGGTACCGACACGGCATCGTTGTGACCTGCCCCACGCCCCGTCACAACGGTGGGCGCCGGCTCGTCCAAGAGACACAACCACCCCTGATCAGAAAGTTGTGTCATGACATCGAAACCGGTGTTCATCCGGCTCGCCGCGATTGCCGCCGTGCTGGTCGGCGCACTTGCCGCCTTCGTCGTTCCCATGGCATACGGACAGCCACCGACCTCGACCTATCAGTCGCGGTACCTGACCCGAGTGGAGACGCACTATGTCGACACCGACCTCGCTCGTTTCCACTACACCCGAACCGGGACCGGATCACCGGTGGTGCTCGTCTCGGGCGGCGGGCTGTGGGGGTACTCCTGGCGAGACGTGATCCCGGCACTGGCTGCCGAGCACACCGTCTATGCCGTCGATCTGCCCAGCCAGGGATTCACCGAACTGCGCCGCGCTGACTTCGCCTACGACCTGCCCGCGATGTCGCAAGCCATCGCCACCTTCCTCGACGCCGTCGGCCTACAGCGCACCGCCCTCGTCGGCCACTCGTGGGGTGGCGCTTGGAGCCTGTTCTTCGCCGAACAGCACCCCGACCGCGTCGAACGGCTCGTCCTCCTCGACTCGCCTGGGCTGGACGCCGAAAAAGCGCCGGTCACACCCCTGTTCACCACCCCGGTACTGGGTGAACTGGCCACCGACCTCACCACCCGCTCCCTCTACGCCGACAATATCCGCGGCACCTTCCACAACAAACACCTGGTCACCGAGGAAGTGATCGACGAGTTCTACGCGCCGTTCTCCCGGCCGGCCAATCGCGCGGGCTTCCTGTCACTGTGGCGCAACCTGGACTATCGGCTCACCGACGCGGGGCTCGCCCGGGTCACCGCACCCACACTCGTTGTGTGGGGTGGCGCGGACACGTGGCTGCCTGTCTCCCAGGCCGACGAACTGGCGGCGCGCATCCCGAACGCCACGGCCACCGTCCTGCCGAACTGCGGCCACACCGTCCACGAGGATTGCCCCGCCCAGACCAACCCGTTGCTGACCGCGTTCCTCCGCTGAGACCCGGCGATCGTCAGCAGGCGTGCGGCTCGCGATCCCGCTCGGCTCGATCCGAGATCGGCACCGCGGGCCGCTCGCCAGTCTCATAATTCAAATCTCAGAATCATTAGTTTTTGAGATAGCGATAGACCGTGGCGCGGGAAACTCCGAAACGGGCGGCGATGTCCTCGATGTCATGGCCGTCGGCGTGCATCGAGCGCGCCTGGTCGATCTGCTTCCCGGTAAGTTTCGCGGGCCGCCCCCCGTTGCGGCCCCGGGCGCGGCCAGTGGGCCTGGGCTCGATGGGTTCGCCCAGTAGCGCCCGGGCGCCGTCGAGGATCAATCCCCTCAGTCGATCGACCGGTTCGTCGCGGAACAAAACGACGGGGTCGGCCAGGCCCGCGACCACCTGAGCGGCCCGCACCCGCTGCTCGATCCCGCTTCCGGGACCGGCCACCAGCTCGTTCGCCAACGCGATCGCGGAGCGGAAACGGTCGGCCACCGGAGCTTGGACCAGCAGTGTCATATCTCTGACCAGCATGGTCAGTGTGTGGCGGTGGCGCAGGTGCACATCGACATACCCCTCGATCGCCCGCCATCGGACCCCCTCGGTGCTCGGTTCCTGCTCGGCCGAGGCCAGCACCGCGTCCAGTTCGTCCAGCAGAGGCAGCGTGAGCTGGTGCAGGATCGCGTCCTTGGAGTCGAAGTGGTAGTAGAGCGCGGCTTTGGTGACGCCCACCTCGTCGGCGATGGCCTGCATGGAAGTGGCTCGATAGCCGCGGGTGGCGAACAGGACGCGGGCGGCGGCGAGTATGCGTTCAGGTGTCATGCGATCACTTACCTACGGTCAAAAAATCCGCTACTGTACTTACCGACAGTCAGTCTATGCCGCAGGGATGGCCTTTATGCGTACCGAAGTCTCGTTCGACGTCGCCGGTGTTCGGTGCGCCGGACGCCTCTTTCTACCCGCCGGTTCCGCCCAGTTGCCGTGTGTGGTGCTCTGCCACGGTTTCAGTGGAACGATGGACCGGCTGTTCGACTATGCCGAGCGCTTCTCCGCGGCGGGCTTCGCGGCATTGGTGTTCGACTACCGCAGCTTCGGCGAGAGCGACGGGCAACCGCGTCAGGTGCCCGCGATCGCCGGTCAGCTCGACGATATTCGCGCCGCCGTCGCTTTCGCCCGCGGTCACGAACGCATCGACGCCGACCGGATTCTGTTGTGGGGTAACTCGCTCGGCGGAGCGCACGCAGTTTCCGTCGCGGCCGAGGACCCGCGCATAGGCGCGGTCGTCGCGCAGATCCCGTTCAACGGCTTCCCGAAGCAGGTCGAGGGAAGAAAGACCCGGGACACACTGAAACTGCTCGGCGCGATCGTCTGGGACCGTCTGCGTGGCGCGTTCGGCATGCGCCCCTACTACATCCCGATGGTCGGTCATCCAGGAGAACTCGCCGTGGCCGCGACGCCGGAAGCGGAGCGTCACATTCAGACCCTGACCGGGGGTGGAGAAACGCTGTGGCGCAACATTGTCGCCCCTCGCGCGCTGCTGGCGATGATGCGCTACCGTCCTGCGGAGTCCGCCGCCCGACTGTCGTGCCCATTGCTGGTCTGCGCCGCCGCCGAGGACCACGAGACACCGGTGGAGACGAGTCGCGCGCTGGCCGACGCCGCGCCGCGCGGCGAGTTGCGGGTATACCCCGGCACCCATTTCTCCTTTTACACCGACCCGGCGTTGCGGGATACCGTCGTCGCCGACCAGATCGACTTCTTCCGGCAGGTCCCGACCAGCGGCTGACAGCCGGTGCGCCATCGCACCGGCAACCGGCCCTCTGCCGGTCCGGCCGATGCACGACACCGCCGTCGTATCGGCACAAGACTCCGGCAAGGGCGGAATCGGCCGGCCTGGCGGCTCACGAATCTCGCGCGGGGGTGGTGTCGAGAGCGCGCAGCTGGCTGGGCTCGATCGCGCGCAAGGTCGCCAGCGAGGCGGTGACTGCGAGGTCGCAGGCCGCGCCGATGTCCGCGCCGTCCACGATGACCGCCCGGTAGGCGATGTCGAGGCTGATGCCGAGCAGCATGGTGGCGAGGGTGTCGGCGCCGCGGCCGATGGGGGTGCCGCGTTCGGCGTAGTTGGCGCGCAGTTCCTCGGCGATCCGGGGTTCGAGAGCGGCCGAGAGTCGCCGACCGGGATGGCTGTCGTCGTAGCGGTTGTCGAGCAGCACACGGAAGCCGCGGGGATGGCGGCGCGCGTACTCGAACAGCGACTCGATCGAATACCTGGCCCGCCTACCGTAGTGCATCGTCTCACCGTGATCGTAGATCTCGAACATCCAGGTGGTGAGTTTGTCCAGTTCGCGTTCGATCACGGCGTGGACGAGGGCGTCGCGCGAGCCGAAATGTGCGTAGAGCGTCACGCGCGAGGTGTCGGCGCGGCGGGCGATGGCGTCCATGGTGGCGCGATCGACGCCGACCTCCGCGATCACCGCACACGCGGCGTCCAGCAGTTGTGTGTCGGTCGGACGGTTGCGAGTGCTGCGGCGCGCGGGCGCGCCTTCGCGCCGATCCCGGTGCCCGGTCTTGGTCACGTTCCTCCCCTCTGCGCCTGACGACGTCCTCGATACGGCGCCACCTCCGGGCGATCGTCACCGCCGCGGAGGTGGCATCGCGAGCGTCAATTCCGCGCCGGATGCTCCGCCGCGTCCTCGAGATTACCGAAGTAGGCCGCTTCGACCTTGTCGCGGCGCTTCCGCAGCTCGGTCGCCGAGCCGGTCAACGCTGCCCGGCCGTGATGGAGTACCACCGCCGAGTCGGCGATCGACAGCGCCAGTCCGATGTGCTGCTCTACCAGCACCACGGCCATGTGCTGGTCGTCGGCGATCTCCCGCAGCCGGGGCAGCAGCTCCTGCACCGCGATGGGGGACAACCCGAGGCTCAGCTCATCGATGAGCAGTATCTGCGGCCCGCACAGAAGGGCTTTCGCCAAGGCGAGCATCTGTTGTTCGCCACCGGAGAGCGTGCCGCAGCGGCGGGCGCGCATCGTGCGCAGCTTCGGGAAGTAGTCGAGCACGTCGTCCAAGGCAGGGCTGTTCTTGCGGCGGGCCAGGCGCAGGTTGTCCTCGACCGAGAGGCGGTGGAACACCCCGCGGCTGTCGGGCACCAGGATCACGCCGCGGCGCGCGTTGTGTTCCACGCGCCGGTCCAAAGGTTCGCCGAACGCGGTGATGGTGCCGGAGATGATCGGCAGCGCACCGACCGCCGCGAGCAGGGTCGTGGTCTTGCCCGCGCCGTTCGGGCCCAGCAGTGCCAGGATTTCGCCGGGCCTGACTTGCGCGTGCAGGTCGCGCACCGCTGGGACGCCGCCGTAGCCGACGGTGAGCCCTTCGATACTCAGGGCGGGCGCCGTCTGCGTCGGTTCCGGGTGGGTCGCGGCGGGGCTGGTCATTCGTTCTCTCCTGCCGGACGGTGGGCCGTCGCCGGTGGTTGCGCGGTCTCCCCGGGTCCGGCGGTGCCCAGATAGGCGGTGATCACGCGGCGGTCCTCCCGAATCAGGCCAGGTTCGCCGCTGGCGATGACCACGCCGAAATCCAGGACGTACAGGCGTGCGCAGATGTCGAGCACCAGTTGCATGTCGTGGTCGATGAGCAGCACTCCGATGCCCGAGGCCGCGACCCGGCGCAGATGCTGCCCGAACTCCACGCTTTCGTGGGTGTCGAGCCCTGCGGCGGGCTCGTCGAGCAACACCACCCGGGAGCCGCCGACCAGGGCGCGGGCGACGCCGACGAGTTTCTGCTGGCCGAGAGTGAGTTCGCCCGGGCGGCGGTCGCCGACACCGGGCACGCCCACCAGATCCAGTGCGGCGTCGATGGTCTCGCGGGGTGGCGCCGACCGTCCGACGATGTCGGTCAGCAGGGACCGCAGACCGGTGCGTTGCAGCGCGACGGCGAGGTTCTGCTCCACGGTCAGGTCGCCGAACAGTTCTCCGGCCTGCCAGGTCCTGGCCAGTCCGGCGCGGCGGCGGCGATGCGGGCCGAAGCGGTCCAGCGAGGCGCCTTCGAGGGTGACGTGCCCGGTCGATTCGGTGAAGCCGGTGACCGCGTCGACGAAGGTGGTCTTGCCCGCGCCGTTGGGCCCGATCAGGCCGACGATCTCGCCTGCGCCGACGGTGAGCTCGATGTCGGAGTTGGCGACGACGCCGCCGTAGTGCACCGACAGTCGCTCGGTCCGCAACAGGGTCGTGGTCTCAGACATGCGCCGCCGCCTCCTCTTTCGCGCCCGGCCCCGGTGCGGCCGCGGGCTCGCGGCCTGATCTGCGGGCGATCGCCGCCTTCAGATGCTGGGTCGTCTCGGTGATCGCCCCGGCCACGCCGACCGGGTTGAGCACGGCCATCAGCAGCAGCACGCCGGCGGCGATGAGCTCGTAGTATTCGCCGAGTTCGAGGGTCTGGTTGAGGAATACGTAGCCGACCCCGAGCGGGCCGGTGGTGCCTGCGATGAACGCGCCCGTGACGGAGGTGATGCCGCCGACGTAGGTCATCGCCAGCACTGTCAGGCCGATCATCACCGTGAACGACCCTGCCGAGAGTTGTCCGCGGCTGTAGCCGATGAGGCAGCCTGCGATACCGGCCAGGAAGGCGGAGACGGCGAATCCGAGCAGTTTGGTCGCCGCGACGTCGATGCCGACCGAAGCCGCCGCCCGCTCGTTGGAACGCACCGCCAGCAGCGCCCGTCCGGTGGCGCCGCCCATGATCCGCATCACCCCGAGCGTGCAGATCGCGACCACCACCAGCACCATCAGCGCGAACCGCAGGGTGACCAGGTCGGTGCCGTCCCGGACGCCGAGATCTACCCCGAAAAGGGTGGGGTCGGCGATGAGATTGCCCTGCGCCGGTGTCAGCGACGGATTGTTGAACACGAAACTCTGGATGGCCAGGGCGGCGGCCAGAGTCACCACCGCCAGCTGTGCGCCGCGAATGCGCAGCGCGGGCACACCGACCATGATGCCGAGCGCGGTGGCCACCAGCGCCGCCGCGATCATGCCGAGCGGGAACGGCACGTGCCAGTTGTCCGCCAGCTTCGACAGCGCGAATCCGGCGGTGCCCGCGAAAGCCGTACTCGCCAGGGAGATCTGACCGAGATAGCCGGTGAGCAGCACCAGCGAGAGCGCGATCAGCGACAGGATGATCGAGGTGACGACACCGAACCGCCAGGTGCCCGTGGTCGAGACGATGGCCGCGACGGCGATCGCGACGACGGCCAGCGTCGGCGCCACCCGGATCCGGGGGATCGTGACGGCGGGCATGCGCACCGATCCGAGCGAGCCGCGCGCCGGGATCCTGCCGCCGAGCAGGAACAGCGCGACGATGACGATCACGAAGGGCACCGCGTCACCGAGCCCGGCCTGGGCCCAGTTGGGCCAGAAGTCCTTGGTGTCGGCCCACAGGATGACCGCCTGGAACGACCCGAGTACCAGACCGGCGGCGCAGGCCACGCCGAACGACGCGAGCCGCCCGACCAGTGCCGCGGCCAGTGCGGGTATCACGTAGAAGGTGTAGCTCGTCTCGTTGAGGCCGATGGTGTAGGCGGCGAGGACGCCGATGAGCCCGCAGGCCGCGCCGGTCATCACCCACACGATCGCGGCGAGCCGGTCGGGCGAGTAGCCGGTCAGCCGTGCCGCGAGTTCGTCCTCGGAACCGGCGCGAGTCGCGATCCCGGCGGTGGTCAGCGTGAAGTACGCGCGCAGGCCGATCGCGACGGCGATCGCGACGCCTGCCAGGATCAGATCCGACACATTGACGACCGCACCGGCCACGGTCACGGTGTTCTCCGGCAGAATCGGTGTCGCGAACAGGTTTTCGGTGTCGAACCGCAACCCGACAAGGGCCTGGATGAACAGCATGAGCCCGACCGATGCCACCACCTGGGCCAGCACCGGCGCTTGGCGCAGCGGCCGGAACACCAGCAGGTGCGCGAGCAGCGACCAGGCCGCCGCCGAGGCGATGCCGAGCGCCGCGGCCGCGACCATCGGCGTCGGCTGGTCCGCACTGCCGAGGGAGACACTGCCGACGGGCAGGACGAAGGTGCCGTCGGTGCGCAGCGCGGCTACGACATAGACCGCCCACAGCGCGAAAGCGCCCTGCGCGAAGTTGATGATTCCCGTCGCGGCGTGCACGCCGACCAGCGAGGAGGCCAGTACCGCGTATACCGCGCCGGTCGACAGACCTAGGAAGACGAACTGCAAGAACTGGGCCATGTGATCCCGATTTTCTCTTGAATGGCCGAGGTTTGAAGGGCGGGCCGCTCGAGTTCGAACGGCCCGCCCCCCAAGGTCACGTCAGGCGGCTACACCGCGCCCGGGATCAATTTCAAGACCTCGGGGATCGGCGCGATGAAACCGCCCGTCACCGGAGCCTGCTTCTTGTCCGCGGTGACTTCGAACAGCAACATGTCCGTGGTGCAGTTCGGGCTGGTCGCCTTGCCGCAGGTCAGTTTCGGACCGAGGAAGCTCTGGTAGTCGGTGATCGCCTCGAGCGCGGCCAGGATCGCGGGTCCGGTGAATTCGGCGGGCGGCTTCACGGTGAGCGCCTGGGCGAAGTCGACCAAGGTGGCGAAGGTGCCGTAGGCGTAGAAGCCCGCGGTCCCGCCGGCGTTCTCGATGAACCGCTCGGCGGTCTTCAGATTGGCTTTCGCGGGCTCGGGAGCGGCGTCGACGGCGGGCGGCAGCCACACCGGCGAATAGGCCTGCGAACCGACGGCCTGCGGGCCCAGTACGTCGACGAAATCGGTACAGGCGGCGAGGAAGATCGTGCCCGTGTACTTCACCGATTTCAAGGCTTGGGCGAGCTTGTTGCAGGTGTTGTCGTTGGGTGCGGTCATCAGGCCGCCCGCGGCGGGATTGCCGTCGGCGATGGTGGAGGCCAGCGCGGTGAAGTTGGGGGAGGCGGGCGGGTAGTAGGCGCTCTTGACGTCGATGCCGAGCTGCTTGCCCAGCGGGGCGAGGAGCTGGTCGAAGACCTGATGCGCCTGCGGCAGGTCGGAATTGACCAGAGTCAGCGAATTCTTCCCGGCCTGCTTGAGCGACTGGAGGAAACCGACCAGGAAGGCCGCAGGCGGCGGGCCGAAGAACACCCGGTTCTCGGTGACCGCTCCGGTGGCGGTGTTGAACGGAATCTGGCCGATCAGCGGAATTCCCGCCGAGGTCAGGATCGGCATGGCGGCGGAGGATTCGGCGTTGTAGCCGTCGATGGTCGCGACCACTCCGGCCTGCACGAACTGGTTGGCGCAGGAGATGGTCGATTCCGGTGAAGTGTTGTCGATCCCGCAGTCGACGACCTCGATCGGGCGGCCGTTGATGCCGCCGATCTGCTTGTTGATGTATTCGATCGCGGCGTTCTTGCCCGTCGTCACACCCGCTTGGGTCGCCGGGCCCTTCGACGGGTTGAACAGCCCTACCTTGATCGGTTCGCCGTTCGCCACCACCCCCGGTGCGATGGACGGCCCCCCGGCGTCGGAACCGCTGTCGTCACCACACGAAACGACGGAGAACACGCATGCCACAGCCAATGCCGCAGCAGCGATTCGACCGGTTTTGATACCCATTCTGAATGCCTTCCCAGGCCGGTCGGGCCCGGGCGTGAATGCCGAACCGCGCCGTCGAGCTACAAATTCGACGCCGCACCGCAGCATGTGCGATACCGGCGACCCGATCCCTTCTTGTGATCTAGGCCACCTGAAGCTAGCCCAGCCTTACAGGGGTGTCAAGCTTGATTCCGATGGTGATTTCCGGCTGGGGAGCGGGCACACTCCGCCGATTCGAACCCGAGTTCCGGCAGGGTGCAGGCGTGCTCAGCACGG
>NZ_BAFS01000437.1 GCF_000308415.1 Nocardia asiatica NBRC 100129
GGAGGAACGTCGTGATCGATCGGACCGGGCTCGCGGAGTTCCTCCGCCGCCGGCGCGAACTGCTGCTGCCCGAGGATGTCGGCCTGCCGCGCGGGCAGCGCCGCCGAACGAGCGGGCTGCGGCGGGAGGAGGTGGCTGTGCTGTGCCATATTTCGACCGACTACTACTCCCGGCTCGAACGCGAGCGCGGACCTCAGCCGTCCGCGCAGATGACGGCCTCGATCGCGCAGGGGCTGCGCCTCTCGCTGGACGAACGCGATCACCTGTTCCGGCTGGCCGGTCACAACCCGCCGGCACGCGGTGCGACCAGCGAGCACATCAGCCCCGGCTTGCTACGCGTCCTCGACCGCCTCGACGACACTCCCGCGGAGATCGTCACCGAACTCGGTGAAACCCTGCGGCAGACGAACGTCGGCGTCGCGCTCACCGGAGACACGACCCGCTACACCGGTCCGGCCCGCAGCATCGGCTACCGCTGGTTCACCGACCCAGCCGCGCGACAGCTCTACGCCCCCGAGGACCATCCGTTCCTCACCCGCATGTTCGCCGCGGGCCTGCGCCAGGTCCGCACGCTGCGTGGGCCGGATTCCCGGGCCGCGCAGTTCGTCCAGCTCCTCCTGGCCGGGAGCGAGGAGTTCCGGCAGGTGTGGAACAACCACGAGGTGGGCATCCGCCCGAACGACGTCAAGCGGTTCGTGCATCCCGAGGTCGGTGCGCTGGAACTGAACTGCCAGTCCCTACTCGACCCCGACCAGTCGCACCGTCTGCTCGTGTACACCGCCCATCCCGGCAGCGAGAGCTACGAGAAACTGCGGTTGCTGACCGTCATCGGAGCACAGACGATCCGCTGAGACCCGTGAGCGACTCCGCGCGCTGCCGACTTCTCCGAACCCAGGAATTGCCCAGCGAACTCCCTCCGGAAAAGGACCAGGCGACAACCTCCCCGTTTCCGCGCCGATTTGTCGACGCAGCGACTTATGGAGGGCGTCTAAACCGCGTAGAATTCGAGCAGGTCGGGACTGATCTGGAGCCCTATCATGTTCGAGAGAAAGAATTCACACACGAAGTTGGCCCGGTTGGCGGCTGCCGCCGGTATGGCCGCTGTTGCCGCGATTCCGGTCGTCGCAGCCGCGGCGCAAGCGCCCAGTGCGCAAGCGACGACACCCGCCTCTACAACCCAACTCGTCGACAACCCCGGTTGGGGTCGTGGCGATGGCTGGGGTCGTGGCGACGGCTGGGGCCGCGGCGGCGGCTGGGGCCGCGGCGGCGGTTGGTGGGGTAACCCTGGCTGGGGGAATCCCGGTTGGTGGAATTGGTGGAACCCGCCCGGCTGGGGTGGCTGGGGTGGCTGGGGTGGCTGGGGCAGCTTCTAGCGCCGGTGACCGAGCCCGGCACGCACAGCGTGCCGGGCTCGGTCGCGCCGAGTGCCGATCAGGTGAAGCCAGGTGCGATCAACCGGGGCTGGAGCTGGTGACCAGATGAAGATCGTGTGTGTCGGCGGCGGGCCCGCCGGCTTGTACTTCGCTATTTCGATGAAGCGGCGCGACCCGGCCCATGACATCACGGTGATCGACCGTGATCCCGCAGGCTCCACCTATGGCTGGGGCGTGGTGTATTGGGACGACCTGCTCGACATCCTCTATCGGAACGACCCTGACAGCGCCCAGGCGGTGCGCGCCGGATCGGTCCTATGGCGTGAACAGTCGATCCATGTGTCCGACGACCGGACTGCACATTTCGGGGGCTACGGATTCAGCATGGGTCGCGCGGCATTGCTCGACGTGCTTTCCCGCCGGGCGCGCGACCTGGGCGTCGATGTCCAGCACGGGCGGGAGGTCCACGATCTGTCCGGCTTCGGCGACACCGATCTCGTCGTCGCCTCCGACGGCGCCAACAGCCGGGTAAGGCAGCTGGATGATCATCTTTTCGGCACGTCCGTCACGCTCGGCGAGAATCGATATATCTGGCTCGGCACGGACAAGATCTTCACCCGATTCACCTTCGCTTTCGAACACACACCGGCCGGTTGGATCTGGTTCCATGCCTACCCGTCTGTCGCCGGGAAGATCAGCACCTGCATCGTCGAGTGCCAACCGCGGACTTGGCATGGACTGGGCTTCGATTCCCTGGACAATGCGGCGAACTTGCGCGTTCTCGAGGACATATTCGTACGCCCTCTCGACGGTCGCTCGTTGATCAGCAAGACGCGAGGCGAGGTCGCGAGATGGAGCCGTTTTCCCGAAATAACCAACAAGATTTGGTATCACGACAACGTGGTGCTGGTCGGCGACGCGGCGCATACGACGCATTTCACCATCGGTTCGGGCACCCGGCTGGCAATCGTCGACGCCGTCGTGCTCGCCCAGAATTTGTACGAGCATGCCGAGGTCGCCGACGCGCTGGAGAACTACGACGCGCAGCGGCGCGCTGCGCTGCGCCCCATCCAGGCCGCCGCCCGTACCAGCATGGCCTGGTTCGAACACGCCGACCGGTATCTCGACCGGGGCGCCGTACAGTTCGCCTATGCGATGGCGGCTCGGCACGGGCCGCAAATGCCGTGGCGATATCAGCGGCACTTGCTCACCCAAATACCCGCCGTGCGCAAGATCCGGCGTGCCGTCGACTCCGGACAGCGGCGGTGGCGGGCTGCCCGGCGGGGCGAACTCGCGATGTATCGGACGCGCCGGTCATGACGGAACGCCGGCAGGTGCGGTCCGGGCCACCGCCTGTCACGGCGTCGACTCGGCCGTCGAGCGCTCACCGCGCGGAGAGCCGTGGGCTCGATCATCGCCCAGCCCGGCCACCAGACGCCGGCGCTGGATCTTCCCGTTGACCGAGCGCGGCAATCGCTCGACAGCGTGGACGCGGTGCACCGCTACTTCCGGTTCCAGAGGCATATCGCCGACCCGAGAACGGCCGCGCCATGGATTGCAGTGACGGTAGTTCCCGCACGACGCCGTACTCCCTGCCCAGCGCCCGCACCGCTTCGTGCGGAGCGCGGGTCGACCCGAGATCCGCGACGGCTCCAGGAACCTCTCCGCCGACACCGGGTCCGTTGCCGAAATCTCCGCGTGGCAGAAGATCGAGGTGATCTCGGCCAGAATCCATGGGTAGATGTCGCGGAAGAAGTCGAGCTGGCCGGATCGCCGGAGGCGGCGCATTCGCTGGACCGTGCACAACCGGGGCGAGAAGGAGTAGTCCGGCGGCTTCTCGTTGCGCCCGCGCGCCAGTATCGGAAGACCTGAGCGCGAGACTCCCCATCCGCCGACACGCAGGCCGACGCACCGCGCCACCTGCTGTAGCTCACCGAGAGCGACGCCGCCGAACGGGCGAGCCAGGTGACGCAGCCCCGAAACGGTGACATCCGGCCGAGACGAGGGATCCGCTCGGCCCTGCGGGTAGCCGCACCGACCACCGACGCAGACATCTGAATCCGACATGTACG
The DNA here is from genome assembly GCF_000308415.1 of Nocardia asiatica NBRC 100129. GTDB lineage: Bacteria > Actinomycetota > Actinomycetes > Mycobacteriales > Mycobacteriaceae > Nocardia > Nocardia asiatica. The sequence continues at coordinate 3,446 of NZ_BAFS01000437.1, forward strand.
AGCATGATTGAGCGATAGCAGTCGATCTGCCGGTCGTCGTCGGATGGTCGTCGGCGCCGGCCGGGCGGCCCATGAACCCCCGAACGACATACAGCCGGGCCAGATACCGCCGATGGATGCCTACACCCACCGGCTGCCCATCCGCCCCGCCGGCGACGGAGCCACCCGGGCTTCGCCGCCAGGCGCGGGCCCGATCATGTTGACGCCGATTTCACTTCTTGAGGCGCTGCGAAACTCGTTAGCGGTGCGAACATGGATATCGATGACAGCTGCGGTGACATAGCGCCCGCGATCAACCCAACGCAGCCTGCATGGCGATCCCGTCGACGTAGGAATGCTTCTCCTTGACTGCGCCGTTCTCGACCAGAACGTAATCCGCGAGGTCGACGCTTACGCGTTCGCCGGTTGCCGAGGTCGCCGACAACTGGAACTGCACTACCCAGAAGTCTTCCCCCACGCGCAGCGAGACGAGATCGAACGCAAGGTCGGGAAATTGGGTGAACGTCGCCGCCGCGGCCTCGCGGATCGCCGCCCGGCCGCGGGCGGGACCTTGGCCCGAATGCAGATGGAACACCGAATCGGCGGCGTGGAGCTCGATGATTCGGTCCGGGTCGCGGTCCACCCAGCAGGCGTGGTAGCGCTCGAACAGTTCGCGAGTGGCGGTGGTCATGATGGGCAACTCCGATCCGTATCAATCAGGAAATCCAGTTTCGCGGGAAGACGCCCATCGTGGCGACAGGCGCACGCCTCCACTTCGGACCTGTTCGTTGTGCGCACGCACAACGGAAGCTATGGTGGGACATAGTGATTCAGGACACACACGTCGATCGTCAGCGCCTACTTCGAGAGCTGCGGGCGGATCTGCCTGCGATCTCCCAGACGGTGACCACCCGAATCGAGCACGACGAGAAGGACTACGGGGAAGCCGCGCTGGATCACCGTGAACTGTCCGCTCTCGTCACCGAAAGTCTCGCTGCGTTGCTCGACGCGATGGCCGGCGTCCACTATTCGCTCGAGCCCGCGTGTAAAGCCGGACGTCTCAAAGCTGAGCGCGGAATACCGTTGGAGAGCCTGCTGCACGCGTTCCGCGTCGCCGGATTGGCGTTCTGGGAGATCGTCGTCCAACGCTCGGCACCGGACGACGGTCCCGCGCTGCCGCAATTGTCGACACTGGTGTGGGCGACGATCGACGCATATTCCGTCGTAGCGGCCGATGCCTACCGCAGGGTCGTCCTCGCCGGTGACGAACAAAATAGCCAGCGCTTGTTGCGAGCACTGTTCGATCCCGAAATTCCACCGGTTCAGCGCGCGAACTTGGGCACAAGGATGCGCTTGCCGGCCGGACAAACCTTCGTCGTCCTGGTCGGCGACGACCACCTCGCCACCACTGGAGTGACGACAATTTCCACTCGTCTCACCGACGATCGGGTGACCCTCGCCGCGGGCACCCCGGCCATGCTCGACCGAGGCCTGCGCGCCGCAAGGACGCGAGCCAGCGCCAGCAAGCCCTTCACCGATCTCGGGTGCGCTCCCGCCGCACTCGAACAGGCGCGCCTCGCGTTCCGATGTCTCAGCCCGGCGGATTCCGGAGTCCACACCTACGGTTCGTCGCCGGCTCGCGCGTTGATCGCGGCCCACCCGGAACTGGCCGCTGACGTTCTCTCGGACGCGCTCGGCGCCTTCGACCAACTCCCCCCTGAGGACGCCGACGCTCTCGCGCGGACAGCCCTGGCCTGGTACGAACTCGGCGGCTCGACATCCGCAGTCGGAGAACGGCTGCACCTGCACCGCAACACAGTGCTGCACCGCCTGAAGCGAATAGAGCAGCTCACCGGTTCATCGTTCGCGGTCCCGGCACAAGCGGCCGTGCTCTACCTGGCGCTGCAAACACGACTACTTCAGGCACCGGACAAGAATTCGTAGCTGAGTTTCCCACTCGCCCACCGACCCGATCTCGGCCCGAGCCGAATCACGACCCGCCTCAACGAACTCTCATTTGCTGATTCGAAGCAGTCACATAGATAGATGCTTATATCTGAGTAGGGATATGTCTTGTCGCCGCGACATAGGCTACGGCTAACTCCTCATGACCAGCACCCTCCCTCGAAGGCCACGGGCCGCCTCACGGGCGACCACGTCCTCGAAACCGGCGAAGACGGCCTCGAACTCTCCTCCGCCGCACACCTCGACACGGACGGTACGAGTCGGTCGTTCTGTGCCTGCTTCGTGGCCGGCGCTTACCCAGCGCGACGCTCAGGCGGCGCGGTGCAGGGCGTGGACATCGAGGGTGTCCACCGACCAATGGTCGGTCAGCGTGAAGCCGAAATGCTGATAGAGGGGGACGTTCGTCGGGTCGGCGGTGCTCAACCAGATGTCGTCGAATTCATTGAGGATCAGGTCCAGGAGGCGGCGGCCCGTGCCGTGTCCGGGGTGCTCGGCGCCGATGAATTCGAGCGTCCAGGCATGCGGTGGTTTGCGGCGGTCGGCTTCGCGCGAGTAGCCGAGGGTTCGGTGGATCGCCGTGGGGCCGCATCGGAACAGGATCCGCGCGGCCCAGGTCAGCTGCGCGGTCACGGCGGGGGCGGACCCGGGTGGGCTGAGCAGGGCGGCGGCGCCCGGCGTGGTGCGCGTGACCAGGTGCGGCAGTCGAGCGGTGGCGGCGAACCAGTGACGTTTACGGTCCCCCGCGACCCAGGACATGCCGGGCTCGGATTCGAAAGCTCGGGCGAGAACGACGGCCGGTTCCAATGGGGACCTCCGGAATCAAATGGCAGATAAGCAGTTTGAGATAGAACAGCGGGATGAACCAGGCCAGCAGCGCCGGTACCGGAAACGCGATCAGGTTGATCAGGAATACGGTCATGTAGGCCGCCATGGCGACCGGGCGGCGCAATGCGGCCTGCACCGATTCGATCAGTACCGCGGACCCGAGCAGTAGCAGCGTATTGGCCACGAACCAGACCGGATCGCCGAGGAGCAGCAGACCCACCACCGCGATGTGCAAGGTGTGAACCGCGACGAATGTCAAACGGCCGCGCGCTTGGCCGGTTCGGTGGTACCAGCGTTTCGCCGAGTTCGTGGCGTTGGTGAGCACGCCGCCGACCAAGTCGCAGGCCATGACGGCGAGCGCGCCGACCTCCACCACGCTGCGACCGGAAAGCATTGGCCAGCAATATGTTACGAGCAGAATTACACACACGGCGCCGCCGATGCACTCGACGGCCGACTCGGCTCGAGTCTTCCCGGGGCCCATGAACCGCTCCAGGCGCCCGGCCCATCCCGGCCGCGTCGCCGGAATCGCCCAATCCGCATCGAGGTCGCTACGCACGAGGCCCCCACAATCCGGCCAGAAGGCTGAAGATCTGATCCGGATCGCCGCCGCTGGTGAGCGCCCAGTGGTCACCGGCGCGCAGAACGGCCGCGGACGCCGCGGTCAGCAGCTCGCTGTCGACGTCCGCGCGGACGACGCCGAGTGAAACGCCGTTGGCGAGCACGGAGCCGAGCCACGACTGCTCGTCTCCGACCGGCATACGGGCAATGGCGGCGTCGGCCAGCGCGCGGTCCAGTGGGTTGTCCCGGAGGAAACGGACCAGCGCGGCCGAGTTCTCGCGCAGACGCGTCCAGAACGCGTCGGAAGTGTCGGCAGGCGCCCACGCCCCCAATTGTTGTCGCAGCCGATCGGAGACGTCCGACAGCACCAGCGCGAGTATGTCTTCTTTCCCGTCGAAATACTGGTAAGCCGAGCTCTTCGAGATGCCGGCGTTGGCGATGATCGTGTTGTACGACGCCCCTTCCGGCCCGTGATGCGCGAACTCGACCTTCGCGGCGTCGATGATGGCGCGCTGCCGTTCGGGCGGGAGGCGGTGAAACCGAGGAAGCGGCATGTACCTATGGTACACACCATCGGTACGTACCAGTAGTGCACTACCGCTCGGGCAACCTGGCCGCACCGAGCAGGGCCGGTGTGTATTCGGGAAACTGTGGTGGCGCATGCTCGGCGCCAAGGGTCGCGCACCGCGCGGAATCCCCGGGGCCACCAAGTCGGTCACGGTGAGTTCGCAGGGCGCACCGAGACTTCGGTCGCCCGTCTCAGATAGGGACCGAGCAGGACGACTATCTCGTTCTCCAGCGTCTGCGGCTGCGACAGGATCGACATCGACGCCGGAACGGCGACGCCGGTGGCCGCCGCGGTCGCGCGTGGCATCTTCGGACACCGGCAGCGCCGTTGGCGCAAACTGGTCCGCCGGCATTTCCTTCCAGCCGACGGGTGGTATCAGGAGAACGACGACGTGGTTGATCGCGTGGATGCCGATGCCCACGGCGGCCACGCAGACGGGCGGTGGTGCTCCCCGCATACGGCTGTCCTTTCACGGTCGGGCCGGGACAGCCGAAACGTCAAGTAGTTCTGTCCCGTCCGGTACAGGACGAATGGGACATCGCCAGGAGTTGCCGCGGAGTCGTCGCCGCGAACCGGTGGAATTCCCGGTGGAAATGGGATTGGTCGTAATAGCCGAGATCGCCCGCGATCCGGCCCGGGTCCGGTGTGTCGGTGCGGATCAACGCGGTCGAGGCGGCCGAGGAACGCATCAGCGAGCCGTACGATTTCGGCGCGATCCCGACCTGGTCGATGAACCTCCTGCTGAAATGTCTCCTGCTTCATCCGTATTCGTCGGCCAGCTCGGCGACGGACAGCGCGCCCCGAAAGTTGCGCAGGCGTCGAAGCGCGTCCGCGACGGGTGCGTCCGGTTCGGCCGCTGCCGACCGCGCCCGCCCAGGAACGCGCGCGCCGCCAATGGATCCAACTGCACCTGGACGCTGACCATTCGCCCCGCGTGCTCGACCGTGCCGCCGCGATCGTGCATCCCGACCACCAGGGCGGTCGGCGTGACCGGCCGACCCTCGAAGACACCGTTCAACGCGAAGACGATCTTCACCGTGCCGCCCGGAATCTTCCTGCGTCGCCTCGGGTGTGGCTCGCGTGCGTCGAATCCGAAGCAGCGCAGCACCTCGAGCCCCCGCAAGAGCTGCGGAGAACAGTGCACGACATGGTGGGCGCCCACCTGATAGGCGCCACGTACCTCCATGAGTCGTTCGCCGATCACTCCTTCACCGTACGCAGGTGCCCCACCGCCCACACTGATCCGCACGCCCTGAGAGCGATCGACAGACTGCCGGTTTCGAGGTTCGCTCCACTGACCGGCATCCCGGAACGCACGTGGAGGTCGTAACGTAGAGTGCGGTTCCGGGGGGACAAGCCGGGACCGCCGTGGGTGTTGCCCGGGACCGACCTCCTGCCCGCTCCGGAGGCCGCCGACAGGACCGCGTGGCCATGGCTGAATCGAGGTCGGCGCCAACATGGAGGACGCGGCGAACTCCCCTGAGGCAGTGCCGTCCTGTGCACCTGACGCGGCGATCTCCCCCCACGCGGCGACGACCGGCGATATGTCGCGTCCGGCGCGCCTGCGCGTCCACGGCGCCGTTTCCACGGCCCTGGCGCTGCACAGCGATTACACGTTGGGCGCGCTCGTGGACGCGGCCGCGCCGATCGGTGCCGGTATCGGCGGCAAGTCGGCGCTGCTGGAGGTCGCCGGAGCCCCGGTCTTCGTGAAGCGCGTGCCCCTCACCGACCTGGAGCGGCAGCCGGAGCACGTCCGGTCGACGGCGAACCTGTTCGACTTGCCGCTCTTCTGCCATTACGGCGTCGGCCTCATCGGTGGGCCGGGCTTCGGGGTCTGGCGCGAGCTCGCCGTGCACATCATGACGACGAATTGGGTGCTCGCCGCCGAACACCAGGGCTTCCCGCTGATGTACCACTGGCGGGCGCTGCCGGACACGACACCGCTACCGGATGAGCTCGCCGACATCGACCGCGCCGTCGCCTACTGGGACGGCCGACCGCAGGTACGCCACCGGATCGAGGCCCTCCGGGACTCTTCGGCGAGCATCGCGCTGTTCCTCGAGTACATCCCGCAGAACCTGCACGAGTGGCTGAACGCCCGGATCGATGCGGGCGACGAGGCTACCGACCGGGCCTGCGCCATGGTGGAGCGGGAACTGGCCGCCGGCACCGCGTTCATGAACAGTCGTGGGCTGCTGCACCTCGACGCGCACTTCGAGAATATCCTGACCGACGGTCGACGCCTCTACTTCGGTGACTACGGCCTCTCGCTCTCCTCCGGATTCGACCTCTCATCGGAGGAAGCCGCTTTCTTCGACCAGATCCGGAGCTACGACCGCGGCTTCACTGCCACCTGCCTGGTGAACTGGCTGCTCACCGCCCTCTACGGGCTCCGGCGGGAGGATCGGGAGGCGCGCGACGTGATGGTGCGCGCCATCGCCGAAGGCAAGCCGCCGGAGGGCATCCCGGCCGGGGCCGCCACGGTCCTCATCCGGCACGCGCCGATCGCCGCGGCGATGTCCGCGTTCATGCGTACGTTCCAGCAGGCGAGCCGGAGCACCCCGTATCCGGACGAGGAGATCCGCCGCCTGCTGGGCGGCCAAGCCGCTGTGCTCGCTCAGCCCGGGTGACGGACCGGAACACGGCCGAACCCACGACGCCTCAGGGCCGACCTCACCACCGTGCACCTCATCCAATTTCCTGGAATGACCTCGACCCGCCGCTACAGAAAGCCCATACCGCTCGAAGGACTCGAAAATCCCACCGCCAATACAGCCGGGATACTCCGACCACTTCCCCATCGGCCTGACAGTAACTATCAATTGAGATCCGACACGTGGACCGCCACCCGCGACGTACCGGTGTCAACCGCAGCGTCTGGAAGTCATGATCGGCGGTGAGCTCTTCGAGGCCGTGACGGCCAAGGCGCGCGACATTGCACGCCTGCTCGGCGGCGGGACCACGCTTCGCGAGGGGCTCGGCGTGGATATCGCCCACCTCGGCCCGTTCGCCACCGAGACCGGCCGAGCAGGAGGTCGCCGTACTCGCCGCGGCGGGGTGGACCCACACGGCCATCGCTGCCCGACGCGGCAGCTCCTACAAGACTGTCGACGCGCAAATGGCCGCCGTCCTGCACAAGTTGATGATCGGCTCCCGAGCGGCTATCCGCCCTTTCGTACCTGCCGATCGACAGGCTCACGTGAGCGCCGAAGCCGCGCGCAGGCCACAGCGCGGCCGTTCGAATCCTCGTCTCTGAGCGTCATACCTGCCACCACCAGTTGATCGACGAGAGTCCCGGGGCATCGGGTGATGAATCGGTAGGTGAGTCGTTGATGGTGAAACGGTCGGCCACGGTTCGGCCGTCTACTTTGTACCGTTCCACGTCGAGCGCCCAATCGAGGTTGCCGCGGACCACGTGCCGCAGACCGTGGAGATAGTGACGGGTGTCTGTGCTCAGCCCGCTGGTCTGTGCTCCGGCGAGCAGGAACCGGCACATGATCCGGTCGCGCAACCGCACGGCTCGTGCGATGGTCTCCTCCGGTCCGCAGGCATGGCGCGCCGCGATCACCGTGAGCACATCGAATTGGCTGCTTTCGTTCAGAGCCACTGTCTTGGGGTGGGAATGCAAGTCGTTGTCCAGTGCCGCGAGCACCCGTGTCATCTCGGTCAGTGCCCGAACCCGAGGCAGCTCCAACTCTGCCGCGGGAGGTTCGTACTCGTTCACCAGTTCTGTGAGGACGGTGACGACCTCGCCTGCCGCGTTGTTGATCCGGATGGCGAGGTACTCGTCGACGCTCGGCATCGTGGTCGTACTCATCTCGGCGCAGACCCCGAACAGCCAGGCGCGGTGGGCCTGAGTCCAGCGACGATGCTGAATCGGTGTCACGCGATCGGCGAACCGTGTCGAGATATCGATGAGCCCGCGCACCAGCGGATCTTCCTCCACCAACTCCGAACCGGGCGCCTCCAGCACGCGTACGATCTTGTTGGCATAGGACACGAACCCGCCGAGATCCTTCGACAGCGGGCCACGGTCGAAGCGATCGTCGAATGCGAACCCCCAGTAGGCCCAATCCGAAGCGATCTGCAGTCGATCGACGCAGCCGTGGGGTGCCATCCTCGCCATGAACTCGGCCGATCTGGTCGCGACCAGTGCGCGTCCCTGGTGGTGATCATCAAGGAACGTGCCGGCCCGCAACCAATCGATCGACCGGTTTTCGATCGTGTCGACTGCAGGGTGGACGTCCGACTCGATCGGGCAGAAGATCCCGGGCAGAGCGGGCTGTTCCGGGCCCCTCATCGGTGACCTTCTGCGGATGGCAGAGCAACGCCCCGACTGGCTGAATGGACGCGTATCCGCAGTTCGCGGGGGCGTAGGGCCATCGCTACCGCAGGACGGACCGGTTTGCCGACCAGCTGGCGAATCCGCCATCGACCAGCGATCGTGGCCAGTGCCAGTGACAGCTCGGTGAGAGCGAAGGTCTCGCCGACGCATCGCCGCGGGCCGGCACCGAATGCCAGGAACGCCTTCCGCCGGATCGGCTGTTGTGTGGTGTCCCATCGGTCGGGATCGAAGCGCTCCGGGTGCTGATAGAGATCGGCGCGTCGGTGCACGATATAAGGGCTGTACACCAGTGGGGTTCCGGCGGGAAGGTCGTAGCCGCCCAGTCGAGTGTCGGCGGTGACTGTTCTGGTGAACAACCAGCCGGGAGGATAGAGCCGCAATGCTTCGGTGATGATGTGTCCCGTCAGCGGCAAGTCGGGCAGGTCCTCGTAGCGGGCCGGAGCCCCGTGGAGGACCTGGTCCGTTTCCTGGTGCAGACGTTCCTCGATCTCGGGATGGGCCACGAGCAGATGTAATGCCCAGGCCAGCGCGCTCGCGGTGGTCTCCGATCCGGCGATGAAGAAGGACATGAGCTGATCGCAGATCTGGGTGTCGGTCATGCCGACGGTTGTGCTTGTTTCCGTGGGGACTCGGGCCGCGAGCATGGCCGAAACCAGGTCCCCATGGTCGGTGCCGTCGATCCGCCGTTCCGCGACGATTGTCCTCATCAACTCGCGCAGGCTTGCGTGCGCTCGCCCGTACCGGCGATTCCCGGGAGTCGGTAGCCGATTCAGCAGCGGCGGCGACAGCATCTGCCGATACAGCCCGTCGACGATGACCGCGACATCGTCCAATGCGCGATCGCGGACGTGCGGTGCGAGTGCGCCGGAGAACATGGTCGCCATCACGGTTTGTGTAGTCAGGCGCCATGCCTCGGCCAACATATCCACGACCTGACCGTCGCTCCAAGCGGCGGTCATGGCATCGGCCTCGGCCGTCATCGCTCGGCCGTAGTGTGCGAGCCGTGAGCGGCTGAACGTCGGCTGAACCAAGTGCCGCTGCCGACGATGCGTACGGTGCGGGCAGGTAATCACGTTGTCGCCCACCACTTTCCGCGCTATGTCGAAAAGCGGGCCCCCCTTGTCGAAAGTGCGATCGTCACGGAGGACTCGATCGGCGAGGTCCGGGTCACACACCACGACCATGGCCCCAGGACCGATCCGTATCCGCACGAGCTCACCGCCGGTATCGGCCAGAGAAGACAGGAATGCCAGCGGATCTCGCAGCAACGCCACAGCATGACCGACCGGCCAGATCGCACCCGATGCCGGTGCGACTTCTGACTCAGCCATCGCAGGCAACCGGTCGAAGTCGAGGTCGAACGGTGCTACAGAAGCGCGCGGAACCGGTCATTCCGATCCCATCCAACCCTTGAGTGGGGTGCGGCCGGGGTCGAGCCAACCGGCCACTGCTCTCCAATCGGCCGGGGTCAGTTGCCTGCTCGGGTCCGGACCGGAATGCAACGGTGTGGATCCCGCGGACGAGCGCAGCGTGGCTTTCGAACGTGCCGCGGAAATGGGCTTCGGCGCTGCGGGTGACGGGCAGGTCGACCCCGCTGAAGAGGGGCGGCGGATCGTGTCGGGTCGGTTCGGCATCAGGAGCCGACCTCGTGCACGACCACTTCGCAACGCGCTACCAGGGCCGTCTGCAGGACGGTTCGGGATACTGTCTCCGACAGATGGCCGTGCGGTGTGATCACCGCCTCCGCGGCAGCCCGCCGACATTCCGTGAGCAGATCGGCGAAGGCGGGCGGAAGCCCCGCGCTCCCGCACCGTGGCTCATGGAACACCGTTCCGAGCTCGTAGCCGAGCGCGATCGCGGCAGATCGTAGTGTGTCCTCCGCTGCGTCGCGTTCGCCGAGCAGATCGTCGCGCAGGTACCCGTAGGCAAGGGGCAGTACGTCGGTCATCGCAGACACCATTTCTGTTCGTGTCGGCCGGCTCAGACAAGCGTCTGCCTCGGCCGACGGCAACCCTTTCCACTGGTCTCCCTCGAGCGCGGAGGCCGGCCTTCGGACGTCCGACCCGGTGGTGGACTGCCGACCGGGTTTTTCGCCGTTTCACCGCGTGTTCGCGGTGCGGTTCGCGACCACACCCGGCGAGAACCCCTCGATCCCGCTGGACGTAGCCGCTGACCGCCGACAAACCGAGGATTGCGGGATAGGTAGAAAAGACACATCGGTAGCCGGAGCGCTTGTCTAGGTATGGCCGTCCCGGACGCGGACCGCGGTGACTGTTCCGGCGGCAAGCGACGGCGCGATGTTCGGTTCGTCCCAGTTGGGTACGACTGGGACGTGGTGCGACGAAGCGAAGCACTCGAGGGCGGCACGGCGTTCCTGGCTACCGCGGTGGCCGGGCTGCTGCTGGTGGTGCCGCTCAGCTTCGGCCGCAGCTGCCACTGCACCCCTTACCAGGTGAACCGGTTGGTCCTCAGCGTGCCACGCGAGGCGGCGATCGGGGTACTGGTCGCGGCGGTCACGGCCGTGGTTGCGGTCAGTCTGGCCCGCTCGCGCACCGCGTGGTGGATCGCTTTGGGGGCCACACTGCTGCTGCTGATCACCCACACCATCGAAGCGCACAGCGCCTCACCGGACATCCTGATCACCGCGGCGTACCTCGATGCGATCGGCAGCGGAATCCTGCTCGGAGCCACGGGCGTGGCGGTACTGGGCCGGCGCGTACCCGCGACCGGTTTCGTCCTCGGCGGGGTGGGCTGTTTCGTCGTCATCACGCTCTCGCAGGCCTCGGGTCTGCTGGGCAACCCGCATCGGGCGACGTCCGAACCGCACGTGTGGTCGGTGTTCGGAACGCAACCGCTGTGGTTGCTCGCGGCGGTGGTGGTGCTGATCCTGGCGTGTCAGCTGGTCACGCGACAGCGGTTCACGCTGGAACCGATCTACCCGGAGCTGCCGCTCAGCCCCGTCATCGCCGCGATCGTGCTGGTGATGTCCGAACTGGCCGTCGCGCAGTGGCGCTTCCGGCACGGCGACGGCGGCGTCGAGCTGCTGGTGACCGCGCTGTGTACCCTGCTGGCCACGACCGTCGCGGCGTGGCTGCTGCCGCGCCGGGACGGGATCACGATCTACCTCGCGGTCGCGCTCAGCGCCGCAGGCAGCGCGGTGGGCAGCGGGCCGCGACCGGCATGGAGCGTGCCGCTGCTGCTGGGGCTCATCGTCCTCGGCTACCTGGCCGGGATTCGGACATGGAATCCACCGGCCGGAACCCGATCGTCGAATCCGGTGGTCGGCGCAGTATTGCTCGCGGGTGTCGCGCTGCTCGCCACCGTGGCCTCAGCCGACCACATGCGCACCCTCACCACCGCCGCACTTGCCGTCGTCGCGGGATATTGCTCGGCCTTCGTCCAGCCACGAACCGCGGGCAGCATCCTCACGATCGCGGTCCTGTGGCGGCCGTCCACCGTGGCGCCGAGCCGGACCGAATCTTTCGACTGGACGATGGTTCCGCCACGGTACCTCGGCGACTGGGGACCGGTCACCGTGGTCTCCGGGTCGGGTTGGGCTGCGTTCGCCATCGCGGTCGGGTGTGCGGTCGGCCTCGTCATCCGCGCCGTCCCACGGGACGAGCCCGCGAGCCGAACCGTCCCGGCTACCCAGCCGCAACGCGGCCTGAGCAGCTACCGCATGATCCCGAAGTGGTGGCCGAGGCCGGAGCGTAGGCCGTCGCACCGCGTTACCCCCGATGCGTTGTGGGTAGCGCGGAAACACGGTGGCCCCAACGTTTCGTGACCGGTGCGGCGCGTAGGTCATTCTCCGTATGCCGTCTGGGCAGTCCGAGGCCCGCGATCGGGTACCGGTCGGCCGAGCGGCATCTGCGGCTGAGGAGGGGCGGGGGGCAGGAAGCGCAAAATTCCGGAGAAGCCCTCGAATCCGCCGGGTATGGGAACCTCCACCGGACTGTCGGGCAGCCTGCTCGATGCGGGCTGCGCAGCCGCGGGCGCCGCGCCGAGCATTGCCGCGGCGGCACCCACAATGCCGACGATGGCACGCCACGATTTCCGGTGCGAGGGTCGAGCAGGTCGAGCATCGGCGTCGAACGCCATGGCGCGGTCCTCCGATCTCCGTCGGCAGGCCCGGTGCGACCCATTCGATGCCACAGGGACATCACCGAGCCTCGAAACGATTCGATACACCACGGTGCTGTCGGTCCACTGGATCCGGCAGTCATGCTTCCGCAGGAAAATCGGATGGCCCGAACAGGACACGCCAGCGCGCGATAACGAAAAGATCACGAACGCGTGCCCTCCTGCCGCAGCGGCAAGCGGGCACGCGGAGGCGGACGCTCGACGGGCGCGTCAGGCTTTGGCCTGCGCCGAGGAGCGCGCCGGATTGGCTTGCGCGGCCGCCTTGGGATCGCGTTCGTCCTGCTTCGCGCGCACCCCGGCCTCGACGCGATCGCCGAGATTCTTGTCGACGTTGCGCCAGTACTCGAACGCCCGCTCCAGCACAGGCGCGGAGACGCCGTTGAGCAGGTGCCCGACGATGTTGTCCACCAATCGCTCACGCGCCGCGTCGTCGAGCACGTCACGAACCATGGTCCCCGCTTGACCCCAGTCGTCGTCGTCCCTGTGCAGGGTGTAAGCCGAGCGCACGAGCTCGCCGTCGGCGTACCAGGTCGCGGGCGGACCCGCGGCGGCGGGATCGGCCTGCGGGCCGCCCTTCGAGTTCGGCACGTAGACCGGGTCGCCCGGATTGTGATGTCGCAGCGCACCGTCCTTGCTGTACGACCGAACGGTGGTGGCGTGCGGCGTATTCACCGGTAGCTCCTTGTAATTGACGCCGATGCGGTATCGGTGCGCGTCCGGGTAGGAGAACCAGCGGGCCATCAGCATCTTGTCCGGGCTCGGGCCGGTGCCGGGCACCGAATTGCTCGGCTCGAACGCCGCCTGCTCGATCTCGGTGTGGTAGTCGGCCGGGTTGCGGTCGAGCGTCATCTTGCCCACGTCGATCAGCGGATAGTCGCCGTGCGGCCACACCTTGGTGAGGTCGAAGGGGTTGAAACGGTAGGTCTTGGCCTCTTCGAACGGCATGATCTGCATCTTCAGCGTCCAACTCGGGTAGTCGCCGCCGTCGATCGACTCCCACAGGTCGCGAGTGTGGTAGTCGGTGTCCATCGCGGCCATCTGATCGCCTTCGTGCTGGGTGAAGAACTCGATGCCTTGATCGGTCTTGAAGTGGTACTTGACCCAGAACCGTTCACCGGAAGCGTTCACCCACATATAGGTGTGACTGGAATAGCCGTTCATGTGCCGCCAGGTGCGAGGGATGCCGCGGTCCCCCATCAACCAGGTGACCTGGTGCGCGGATTCGGGCGAGAGTGTCCAGAAGTCCCACTGCATATCGTGATCGCGCAGGTTGTTGTCGGCGCGGCGCTTCTGGGAGCGGATGAAGTCCTGGAACTTCATCGGGTCACGGACGAAGAAGATCGGCGTGTTGTTGGCGACCATGTCGAAGTTGCCCTGCTCGGTATAGAACTTCAGGGCGAACCCGCGCGGATCCCGCCAGGTGTCCGGGCTGCCGCGCTCGCCGGCCACGGTGGAGAAGCGCGCCAGCATCTCGGTCTTCTTGCCCGGCTGGAACACCTCGGCCATCGTGTAGGCGCTCACGTCGTTGGTCACCTCGAAGACGCCGAACGCGCCGCCGCCCTTCGCGTGCGGCTGACGCTCTGGCACCCGTTCCCGGTTGAACGTCGCCATCTTCTCGATCAGATACCAGTCCTGCAGCAGGATCGGTCCATCCGGCCCGACGGTCAGCGAATGCTCGTCGCTGGGAACCGGGATCCCGGCATCGTCGGTGGTGTGGTTCGGAACGGACATCTCTCTCCTCTCCTCCGAGCACGGGCGGGAAGCCCGGCGACGAACCGCCGGGACGAGCGGCGCGCGATGGTTGTGCGGGGCCGCGATCTGATCCGCCCGGGTCGACGGGCCTGCTGCGGGTCGGCTCACCATGCCGGACCGCCAGTCGATGAACGCGGTCCGCCGACCGAATGCCGCTACCGCCGTTCCGTCGGTTCTGTCGATCGACTTCCCAGGGGCCTGCTCCTCAAACCACCGCTGACCGGGTCGGCCACCGCTGGTGTCCGCGGGTCGAGCGGGAACGGTGACCTTCTCCGGAGCATCGCGCCGGCGGCGATCCGCACCGGAAGTCCCGCGCGGGCGGCCTGCTCACGACGGCCGTCGGCCGCGAAACGGCGTGCGTTGCGGGCTGACCGGAATTCCGGCCTTCGTTGGGTAGATTCCCCCGCGATGTCCAGAATCCCTCCCACATCCGGTGCGAACGACGTGACCGATGCCGCGCTTCCCGCCTCGATGGTCGGGCGCCGGTACCGCAGCGGCGATCACTATGAGGTCGGGCGCGAGAAGATCCGCGAGTATGCCCGCGCGGTGCGCAATCACCATCCAGCGCATTGGTCGGAGGACGCCGCCACTGATTTCGGCTACGCGGGCCTGCTGGCTCCCCCCACTTTCGGAGCCGTACCCGGGTATCTCGCCTATGCCGAGGTGTTCGACACGATTCTGCCCGGCTACGACCTGAGCCGGACCATCCAGACCGATCAGATGATCGAATTCCACCGTCCGCTCCTGGCCGGCGACCGGATCGGCTTCGAGATGTGCTTGGACTCGTTCCGGCACGCCTTCGGCGGCGATCTCATCGGGCTGCGCCAGATCATGCTCGACCAGCACGATCGGCCCGTCCTCACGTCTCGGACGAGCTTGGTCGGGCGGTCCGACGAGGCTCTCCCCGCATGGTTCGACGCGGTCGTGATGCACGGCGCAGGTCTGGAAGCACACCGAGCACGCCGGGCGCCGCAGCCGCGCTACGTCGGAAACGGCACCCCTCCGACGAGCGAGACGCGCACCGCACCGGTGGGCCCACGGCTGCGGCGGTTCGACACGGTGGCCCCCGGCGCGGAGCTCCCGCCGCGCACCCTCACGGTCAGTCGCGGCGATCTGGTGAATTACGCCGGCGTCGCGGGGGACCCCAACCCCATCCATTGGAGCACCGAGACGGCCGCACGAATGGGGCTGGAGACCGTCGTCGCCCAGGGCATGTACACCATCGGCCTCAGTGTGGACCTGATCACGTCGTGGTTGGGCGACCCGGCCGGCCTGCGCTCCTACAACGTGCGGTTGACCAATCCCGTCCACGTCGGCGTGACCGGCGGCGACATCACGTTCTCCGGGCGGGTGAAACACCTGGACGCGGACACTCGCACCGCCACCATCGCGATCACCGCCGAGCACGACGGACGCAAGATCTTCGGTCGCGCGACGGCCGAAATCGTCCTCGCATGATCCATATCCCGTCGGCGGCGACCAGATCGGCGGGTTTGGTCCGGAGACGCCGGGGCACGTTGGAGTACGGAGCGCGGGCCCGCCGGATCGGCGGACTCGAACTCGGCATCCGATCGAGCGGGCAGCAGGCCCGCTCGCACCCGAAAGGACCGGTATCTGTCGTGGTTGTGCTTCTTGCTGTGATCGGCTCGGCTTCCCTTGCCGTCATCGCGGTCCATGCCACGGTCGTCGCACGCAGCTTGGCGGAACTCCGCTCCCCGCGCCGTGACGGCGCGGCGCGAGACCAGGAGCGGGACCTCGCGCAGCTCACCGGCACCACGGTCTGATCGCCGCGGCGCAGGCCGCTCGCGGCGGTGCGGGCCGCCGACTCCTCTTCCACGCAGGTCAACACCGTCATGTCTCGATCGGATAAAAGATCCGATACGATCTTGGCTGCCTCTCGGTCCAGCAAACGGCCGCGGGGACAGCCGGGCGTGCGCTTGTGCCGCCCCTTGGTGATCGGAGACCGGGTTTGTCGGTGTCGGCTGACGTCGGCAGCAATGCCGGCATTCGCACCGCGACAATCGGACCCGCGACCGGTGGTGTCCGTGCGGCGTGACGGGACGGACGACGATCCCGAGGTGATCGTCAACGCGGATTGGCCGTGGCAGCAACCTTCGGTGCTGCTGATCGAGGACGACCCCGGAGACGCCCTGCTGGTGGAGGAACTGGTCCTGGACGGCGCGCCCGGACTACGGCTGGACTGGGTCCGGTCACTGGCGGAAGCCGCCGAGCATCTGGCCACGGCCGCACCCGACTGCGTGCTGCTGGACCTGCACCTGCCCGACGCCCAGGGGCTCGAGGCGGTGGATCGCATCCGCCAGCACACCGATCAGGTCGCGATCGTGGTGATGACCGGCCTCGATCAGGAGCAGACCGGCTTGGCCGCGGTCGCGGCGGGAGCGCAGGACTACCTGGTCAAAGGCCGGGTCGAGCCGGAGCTGTTCGGGCGCGCCGTGCGCTACGCGATCCAGCGCAAGCAGGCCGAGCGCACCAGCGCGGCGTTGCAGGCGAGCAACATGCGTGCGCAGGAGAACGCGCGGCTGGAACGCGGCCTGCTGCCCACCCCACTGCTGCGCGAAGAACGGGTGGTCGATGTGGTGGCGCGCTACCGTCCCGGCCGGGCGCATTCACTGCTGGGCGGCGATTTCTACGACGTGGTGCAGGACGCGGACGGCACCGTGCACGCCGTCATCGGTGACGTGTCCGGCCACGGCCCGGACGAGGCGGCGACCGGAGTCGCGTTGCGCTTGGCCTGGCGCACCCTGGTACTGAGCGGGGTCACCGGCGACCGGCAACTGCGGCTGCTGGAACAGGTCCTGCTGGCCGAGCGCACCCGCAGACAGACCTTCGCGACGGTCACCAGCCTGATACTGAATCCCGGCGATCGCCGCGCGCGAGTGCTGCGGGCCGGGCACCCCGGGATGCTGCTGCGCTCGGCCAGCGGGCTGACCTGGGTGGAGGTGCCCGGCGGGCCCGCGCTCGGCTTCCTTCCCGGACGTGCCGAGTGGCCCGTCCACGAGCTCGAACTGCCGCTGGGCGCCGGGCTGATGGTGTTCACCGACGGGCTGTTCGAGGGACGAGTCGGCACGGACCGGGAACGACTCGGCGAGGAAGGGCTGATGGAGGTCGCGCGCGCTGTCCGAGCCGCCGATCCGGACTGGTTCGTAGACGAGTTGATCGGCCGGGTGGAGGCGCTGGCGGGCGCGTCGGGTGGTTTGGACGATGATGTCGCCATCCTGTACCTGAGGTGGAATCGCGACCTGAGGTGGAATCGCGACGATCGAGGACAGGACGAGAAGCGATGACGACCGAGTCCGGTCGGCTGCCCCTGAGCGCGCGGCTGACCGCCCAGGCATGGTTCCAGCTGGTATTGGCCGCGATGGTGCTGGTCGTGATCATCGGCACGGTGGCGGGAGCCCAGGTGATCGCGCAGACCAACCGGGGAGCCGACCAGTTGCTCAACCGGTCGATGCCCGCGGCGGCGGAGGCCTATCGATTGCAGAGCGCGCTGGTGGATCAGGAGACCGGTCTGCGCGGATACGGGATCACCGCCGACCAGCAGTTCCTGCAGCCCTACCGCGACGGCACCCAGGACGAGGCCCGAGCGGTCGCCCGCCTGCGCGAGTTGCTGGCCGACCGGCAGCCACTGCTCGACGAACTCGACGCCGTGGAGTCCG
>NZ_BAFS01000436.1 GCF_000308415.1 Nocardia asiatica NBRC 100129
TCGGGCGATAATCGGGCGCGACGCCGCCGGCTCGGGTGATGGCCGTGTACGCGGCCACCGCGTCCGTCGGCTTGCGCGTGAGCGTCGGATCGGTCAGGACGTCGACCGTGTACAGGCCGAAACGCGGTGTGTAGGAGCCCCACTCGTAGTTGTCGGTGAGACTCCAGTAGTTGTAGCCGATCAGGTCGATACCGTCGGCCTCGGCCCGCTGGAGCCAGTAGACGGTGTCGCGCAGCGAGTCCGCCCGCCCGTATCCGTCCGCGCGAGGCAGACCGTT
This sequence comes from Nocardia asiatica NBRC 100129, assembly GCF_000308415.1. GTDB lineage: Bacteria > Actinomycetota > Actinomycetes > Mycobacteriales > Mycobacteriaceae > Nocardia > Nocardia asiatica. Next base: position 278 of record NZ_BAFS01000436.1, read on the forward strand.
CTCGGTGGGCATCCCGTTCTCGACGATGTAGAGCGGCTTGCCCGGAAACTGGCGCGAATAGTGTTGGAGCGCATAGTAGATGCCTTCCGGCTGCAGCGGGTTCTTCCACAGTTCGGTGAAATTCGCCGAGTTGGTGAGGCTGTCGGGGGAGAGGCCGTAGTAGTAGTCGATGCCGATGTAGTCGAGCTTGGCGGCGATCTTGTCCACCAGCGGCTTGTTCACCACGTCCTCGCCGCCGGGGATATAGGCGACGTTGCTGGTCACCATGGCGTCCGGCTGGACGTGGTGGATGTGGTCGTAGATGGTGTTGTGCGCCTGCGCGATCCGGTCCTGCATCGCGGGCGCGGCGGCCGGTGACAAGCCGCCGTGCCGTAGTTCGTTCACCAGGTAGACGATCGGCTCGTTGAACGTGACCCACAACGGCTTGTACGTGGCGTAACGATCCACGACCACGCGGGCGTTGGCCAGCCAGTCCGCCACGATGCCCGGGTTGTCCCAGCCACCTCGATCGACCGCCCAGCCCGGATAGACCCAGTGGTCGATGGTGAGCATGGGCCGCATCCCGGCGGCGGTGATGGCGGCGACGACGTCGTCGTAGAACTTCAGCCCGTGCGGATCCCACTTGCCCGGCTCGGGCTGGAGTCGCGCCCACTCGATGCCGACCCGATAGACCTTGACGCCCAGGTCGGCGGCCAAGGCGATGTCCGAGCGGTAGCGCGTGTAGAAGTCGATCGAATCCCGGTAAGGGTCTGTGGTTTTCCCGGACGCGACATAGCGGGACCAGTTGCTGTCCGGGGCGTGACCCTCCGATTGATATCCCGACGCGGCCACTCCCCAGAGGAAGTCCGGGCCCATCGGCGTGACGACAGCGGGCGGTGCGGGCCGGGCGGCCGCCGGGGTGGCGCCTCCGAGCAAGACCACGGAGACAGCCGCGAGGACGGACGAGACGCGGTGGCGGTGGGAACGCATCGAACTCCTGTTCCGAGACGGGTGACGGGCGCTTCTGGACCTCCGGCGAGTTCACCCGGTGGGGGCGAAGACCACGGGGGACAGGGTAACTGGTCGCTTGTCCGTTTTCCTGGAGTCGGGGTGGGGGAGTGTTGGCCGGGCGGGCGGTGGAGGCGTCGCGGAGGTGTGGAGTTGCGCGCAGGAGGAGGGCTCCGCACCTTTGGAAGCCCTACGAGACTCAGATGATACATATGGTTAAGTAGATATGCGCATTTAACTATCTATCTCTCCTAGGTGTCGCCCGAACAGCACCTAAAAGCAAAAAAGCATCGAGGAGGGGAGCGAGTCTCGCTGTGAGATACCCCCGTTCAGGGCGCGCGGATGCCACTCGGCACGGGAGGCGTGTCAGGATTCGTCCATGGTCGCGAATCCGCTGCCGCGAGTGGCCCGGCGCGTCGCCCAGCAGCGCTGGGTGATGCGGACGGCGCCGGTCGTGGTGCGGCTGGAGCGTCTACTCCGGCGGTTGAGCGGTGGGCGGATGGGCGTCCTCGACTTGGCGGGGCTTCCATCGATCGAGATCACCGTGCCGGGGCGCAAAACCGGAATCCCGCGCACCACGTCTCTGCTGTACGTCCCGCACGGCGCGGACTTCGTCGTCCTCGGGTCGAACTGGGGAGGTCGTGCGCATCCGGCATGGTCGGCGAATCTGCGTGCCGCGCAGACCGCCTCGGTCCGGCACAAGGGTGAGCGGTTCTCGGTGACGGTCAGGGAGATCACCGGCGTGGAACGAAAGCCGTTCTGGGATCGCGCGGTCGCGTTCTGGCCCGGTTACGCGATGGAGTACGAACTGTCCGGCGGCAGGGTATTCCGTATCTTCGAGCTGCGTCGGCAATCCGCCTGAGCAAGTGCGCGAACGGGAACGAGCGGTGGGCGCGGTGTCGGTGCGCGGTTACGGTGGGATGGTGACCACGCATCTGACTCACTGGGGCGCGTTCGAGGCGGACAGTGATGGCGAACGACTCACGAGGGTCCGGCCGTGGCGTGGTGACCCGGAACCGACGCCGTTGATCGAAAACGTCGCGTCCGCGCAGCATCATCCGACTCGGATCGACCAGCCGTACATCCGACGCGGCTGGCTGGAGAACGGGCCGGGCCCCGGGGCGCGCGGGTCGGAGTCGTTCGTCCCGGTCTCATGGGACCGAGCATTGGACCTGCTGGCCGGTGAGCTGCGGCGGGTGTACGGGCAGTACGGTGCGGAGGCGGTGTACGGCGGTTCGTACGGCTGGGCCAGCGCGGGACGGTTTCATCACGCGCAGAGTCAGTTGCATCGGTTCCTGAACTGTCTCGGTGGCTACGTCCGGCACGTGAACAGCTACAGTCTGGGCACGTCGACGGTGTTCCTGCCCTATGTCATCGGCGATGTCGGCTGGGTGACCCAACGGGCGACGGCCAAGACGGTGCTGGCTGAACATTCCGAGCTGGTGGTGGCCTTCGGCGGTCTGTCGCCGAAGAACACGGCGGTCTCGCCGGGCGGCGTCTCGCGGCACAACACGCGCGGTTGGATCGCGGCGGCGCGGGCGCGGGGCTGCCGGTTCGTGTCGATCAGTCCGCTGCGCGACGACACCCCGTCCGAGGGCGACGCCGAATGGATCGCGCCGTTGCCGGGAACCGACGTGGCGATGATGCTCGCGCTCGCTCAGGTGCTCGATGCGGAGGGCTTGGCCGACCGAGAGTTCCTGCGCGCGTACACCGTCGGCTACGAGCGCTTCGCGGCGTACCTGCGTGGTGCGGAGGACGGCGTCGCGAAGGATCCGGAGTGGGCGGCGGCCGTCACCGGTGTGCCGGCGAACCGTATCCGGGCGCTGGCGCGCGAGATGGCTGCCGTTCGAACGCTGGTGACGGTGAGCTGGTCGCTTCAGCGCGCACGGCACGGTGAGCAGCCGTTGTGGGCGGGTGTGGCGCTCGCGGCGATGCTGGGCCAGATCGGTCTTGCCGGTGGCGGATTCGGGCACGGTTACGGGTCGGCCGCCGGAGTCGGGGAACCGGCGCGGGCGCCGGTGCCGCGTCTCCCGCAGGGGCGCAACGGAATCGATATCTTTATTCCGGTCGCGCGGATCGCGGACATGCTGCTGAACCCTGGTACGCGTTACCGGTACAACGGCCAGGAGCTGGTCTATCCGGATGTGCGATTGGTGTATTGGTGCGGCGGTAATCCGTTCCATCACCACCAGGACCTGGCCCGGTTGCGTGCGGCGTTCGCGCGTCCGGACACGATCGTGGTGCACGATGCGTTCTGGACGGCGACCGCGCGGCACGCCGACATCGTGCTGCCCTCGACCATGTCCATCGAGCGCGACGATTACGGCGTCGGTGAAGGCGACAGCGTGTTCTTTCCCATGCGGGCGCTGACTCGCCCGCGTGCCGAGGCGCGCGACGACTATTCGATTTTCGCCGCGGCGGCCGAACGGCTCGGGGTCGGTCCGCAGTTCACCGAGGGGCGCTCGGCCGGTGGGTGGCTGCGGCATCTGTACGAGCAGTGGCACCTCGCGCAGTCGCGCGCGGGCCACGAGTTGCCGGATTTCGATGCGTTCTGGGCGGGGGAGAGCCTGGAACTTCCGGTGCCCGACCCGCGGCAGGTGCTGGCCGCGGATTTCCGGGCCGACCCGGTCCGGTATCCGCTCGCCACACCCAGCGGGAAGATCGAGATCTTCTCCGCGACCATCGCCGGTTTCGGGTATGCGGATTGTCCGGGTCATCCCGTGTGGTTGGAGCCGGAGGAGTGGCTCGGTGGTCCGGCGGCGGAGCGGTACCCGTTGCAGTTGGTGGCGAATCAGCCGCGGACGAAGCTGCACAGCCAGCTCGATGTGGGGGTCTACAGCCGGTCGGTCAAAATTTCCGGGCGCGAGCCGATTCGGATGCATCCCTCGGACGCCGCCGCGCGTGGTGTGTCCACGGGTGCGATCGTGCGGGTGTTCAACGGGCGGGGTAGTTGCCTGGCCGGACTGGTCGTCGACGACGGGGTACGGGCTGGTGTGGTGCAGTTGTCCACCGGGGCGTGGTACGACCCCGACCCGGCCGACCCGGGGTTCTGCCGTCACGGTAATCCGAACGTGCTCATTGCCGACCGTGCCTCCTCCACGCTGAGTCAGGGTTGCGCGGGGCAGCTCACACTGGTGGAGGTCGAGCGCTATACGGGTCCGATCACGGAGGTGGAGGTGTTCCGTCCGCCGCCAGCCGAGGTCGTGCCAGGACTGTAGCTTGTTTTGCCGATCGCGATCGCTGGTCCATCTGATCAGGGCGGATCGTGTAAGTCGAACAATGGACACGGCGATCAGGACAACGGTTGGTTGTCGGTGGAGGTGGCGGGTGGAGCTGGATCTCGCGGCGTTGCGGGCGTTCGTCGCGGTGGTGGAGGAGGAGCAGTTCGGGCACGCGGCGGCTGTGCTGGGGGTCAGTCAGCAGGCGGTGTCCAAGCGCATCGCGAAGCTGGAATCGCAGCTCGGGGTGGAACTGCTGGAGCGCGGGCACGCCGGCAGTGTGCCGACCGGGGCGGGTGCTCGGCTGCTGCCGCACGCGCGGTCGCTACTGGCGGGCGCGGAGGCCGCGGTGCGTGCGGTGCGTGCGGAGGTGCGGCCGTTGCGGGTGGCGGTGCTGGGCAAACGGATGGCCGCGACGGAGTTGATGGAGTTCTATCTCGCGCGTCATCCGCGCTCCGACACCGAGGTCGTGATCTCGAACGTGATCACGACCTCGCGGGAGGCGCTGCGCTGCGGTGTGGTGGACGCGGCGCTGGCTCGCGCGTACGGCGGGCCGGTGCCGTTGCCCGACGATATCGTCGCGGCTGCGGCGTATTTGGAGCCGTTGTATCTGCTGGTGGGTAAGGATCATCCGTTCGCGGGGCGGTCGACGATCGCGTTGCGGGAGATCGCGGGGCATCCGGTGTGGGTGCCGGGAGCGGCCGTGCCGTCGGAGTGGGCGGACTTCTATCGAGATCTGAGCGCCTTCAGTGGGATTCCCGTCGACGTCAGCGGCCCGTTGGCGGGTCTGGCGGAGATCGTCGAACGCATCGCGCATTCGTCGTCGCTGATGACCTTCACCGGCGACGGGGGTCAGACGCCGTGGCATCCGAACGTGCGGCGTTTGATGATCGTCGATCCGACACCGGCCTATCCGCTGGCGCTGCTGTGGTCGACGGGAAATCGGCATCCGGGGCTGCGGCATTTGATCGAGCATGTGGCGGACAACTACAACCGGGACACCGCCGCCTCCTGCTGGGTTCCCGAACGGGATCGGGCGCTGTTCGCTGTTCCGGATGCGGCGCCGGGCGCGGATCGTGCGTCTGTGCCTCTACCATTCCCCAGGTGACCGGATACGACCAGCTCGACGCGTTCGAGCATCTCGACACCTCGACGTTGCCGCCGCGGCAGCAGCGGATTCTTGCCACGATTCGAGACTGGGTGCTGCGGTACGGGTATCCGCCGAATACGCGCGAGCTCGGTGACGCGGTGGGTCTGCGGTCGGCGTCGTCGGTGTCCAAGCATTTGCGGAACCTGGAGGAGCGGGGTTTTCTGCGGCGCGGCCGGACGGTGTCGCGTCCGATCGACGTGCGAATGTTCCTGCCGACGCCCGCGCGGCGGGAGATCGGGCAGGACGCGGTGGCGGTGCCGGTGGTCGGCGATATCGCGGCGGGTGCTCCGATCCTGGCCGAGGAGCATGCCGACGACACGATGACGTTGCCGCGCGAGCTCGTCGGGCGCGGCACGGTGTTCGGGTTGCGGGTGCGGGGTGATTCGATGATCGAGGCGGCGATCTGCGACGGCGACATCGTGGTGGTGCGCAAGCAGCACGAGGCGCATTCCGGTGAGATCGTGGCGGCGATGATCGACGGCGAGGCGACGGTGAAGGTGTATCGGCGGCGCAACGGTCACGTGTATCTGGAGCCGCGGAACCCGGCGTACGAGGTGATCGACGGTGACGAAGCGATCGTGCTGGGGAAGGTCGTTTCGGTGATGCGGCGGGTCTGACTTCGGGTCGCGACGGCCGCGATCACCGCCCTGTGCCGGAGGGTGCGTCCGGTGACGAGAGTGCGGTCACCGGCGCGGGGCTGCCGGGCGGCGGCAACCCCGGTTCCTGTTATGGAACGAGATCGAGCACGGCGGACCCTGTCTCGAAATTCGTAGGAGCGGAGGTGTGGTGGTGGACTACGAGCCATCGGCCGTCGATTTTGCGATAGCAGGTGGTCGAGCGGAACCAGAAGTCGGCCGTCCGGCCGTCGCGGTAGGTGCCGGTCATGCGGTTGAGGGAGTGGCTGAACGCCACATCGCCGCCGATGGCGATGTCCAAGTCGTGGATTTCCTGGACGATCGGCCCGTCGAATGCGGCGAAGGTGTCGTGCCACGGTTCGAGGTAGTTCTCGATACCGATATACCGAAGCGGCGGCAAGATATCGAAGGAGACGATGTCTGCGGCGTGGGTGGCGACGATACGCGCCACGGATTTCTCCCGGAAGGCTTCGACCCATTCGTCGATGATGTGGCGGATCGCTGTTTCGTCTGCGCTGCTGCTCATTTCGCCCCCTGTCGGTCGGTACTGCAGCGCCGCGCATGTGGCGCATGGGCACTGCGACGGCAGGATGCCGACCTTCGTAGTTTCTTACCGTCGCTCGGCGCGGGCCAAGTACGCACGTTCCACCGGGTTACCTACGCGCAGGTAAGTGACCAGCGCCGAGGGACGGCTTGTGCAATCAGAGTGAGGCACATCACTTTGGACAGTGGGCCGTCGAACGGCTGCCGGGTAGTGCCCGAGACGAGCGAGTCAGGGTTTCGCGCACGACATGCCGTGAGGTGATGACATATCCATTCCGGGGTAGTAGCTGAGAATGTTCGAGGTCATCAGTAGCAAGAACGCATTGGTCAGCAGCGCGGCGACTGATAGCAACGCCGCCGTGTACCGCCGCGAGGAATGCGGTCGCGCCGCGGCGCGGGTGAGAACGACAGCGGCGACAACTGCCGACAGGGCCAGTGCCGCAACAGTTCCGATCGGTAACCATAGTCCGTAGGGATGTACAAGACTTAGCGTTCCGCGATACTTCGTCACGCGGCATTCTTCTCGGAAGGCGCGCACTGCGCGGTAATCGAGAAACATCATCGTGGCGAACGCGAGTGGCCCCGAAGCGAGAAGGAACGCGAATCCCACACTGGACGTCCGTGGACGGCTCACAGTGCTCGTGCGCGTTCCGGGATCGCCTTGGCCGACGGCTCGACCGTCGGGCCTCGATCTCTCGGGCGGTTCGGCGGAGCGCTGATCGCTCGAGGCGGACGTCGATTCACTCATCGGCGCACCCTAGCAGTCGGCGGACTTTCGCATCCACCACTCATGACCGGTCAAACATGTTGCTGCACAGCCTAGTTGAGATACCTATCGACCCCCGATGTGCGGAGGGTGACATCTCGACCACACTCGCCGTCGTGCGGCAATGAAATCACCGCGACATGCGGAATAGTCCTCGGTCAGCGCGTTGAGCGCTCGAGCGTTCGCACGCGGTTCACCCGGCCTTGCGTACGTGTGTTGCCCGGAATTGGGACGGGGAGGTCCCGTATTGCTGGAGGAAGGCGAGGCGAAGCGTTTCCGCCGAGCCGAAGCCGCAGCGCCGTGCGATGCCGGTCATCGGCAGTGATGTCGTGATGAGCAGGTTCGCGGCGGCTTCGACGCGCGCCCTGCGGACGTATCGCCCGGGTGGATATCCGATCTGGTCGACGAACAGCCGGGCCAGGTGCCGCGCGCCGACGCCGACCAGGGCCGCCAACGCGGCCGTGGACAGGTCGCCGTCGAGATGGGCGGTCACGTGAGCGGTGACTCGGCGGACGAGATCGTGCTCCGGCGGTGGGCCTGCGGTGAACACGCTCATCTGCGCTTGGTTGCCGGGCCGCTGCAGGTAGGTCACCAGATAGCGGGATACGGTTCGCGCTACCTCGGCGTCGTGATCTTCCTCGACGAATGCCAGTGCCAGATCCAGCGCGCTGGTTACTCCGGCTGCTGTCGTGACACTTCCGTCGCGGATGAAGATCGGACGAGGGTCGACCGTGACGCGGGGGTAGCGGGCGGCGAATGGACCGGCGTACTGCCAGTGCGTGGTCACGCGCTTGCCGTCGAGGATGCCTGCCGCGGCCAGGATCGTGACGCCGGTGCAGACGGACGCGACCCGCCTGCTCTCCTTGGCCAGACGCCGGACGTGGCCGACGAGTTGCGGATTGGCGGCGGCGGCGTCGTGGCCCAGTCCGCCCGAGACGATCAACGTGTCCAGCGGCCCTTTGAGACGTTCGAGTGAACTCGGACCCGTCAGTGTCAGACCCGAGTGCAGCTCGATCGGCCGACCGCCTGGCGTGGCGACGACTATGCGGTACGGGTGACGCGCTCCCATGTTGTTCGCCATCCCGAGGGCCGTTGTCATACAGGCGATGTCGAGCAACTCCGCGCCGTCGTAGCCGACCACCACCATGACCCGCTCCCGCACAGCCCGACCCTACATCGGAAAGACCAGGATCCCAAGATTTCGGACATCGACCGTCCGCCTGCTCGCTTGCCGGTGCGCCGATCAGAACTGTGGGCGGTATGGACCTCTTTTCCGCCGGGCCGGTCGGCGTGGTCGTGCGCCGGTGGCCGACGCTGGCCGCGGTCGTGGCTGTCGTCGTCTTCTTCGCCGATGGTGGGTCCGAACCGACGCCTTTCGCCGTCCTCTTACCCGTCATGGCCGTCCTCTATCTGGTGTTCGGCGGGCTGCGCGGCGACCTGTGGCACCGGGGTGAGTTCGCGCTGCAGACGGCCGGGGTTCTTGCGTTCGGCGGCATCGCCCTCGCGGTGCAGGCGGCGGACGGGAGTCTCGCCCGCTACCTGCTCGCGGGCGGTTGGCTGGCCCACGGCGTCTGGGACTTCGTCCACCACCGCCGTGATCGCGTCGTGCCCCGGGCTTGGTCGGAATGGTGTGGGGTGGTCGACGTTCTCGGAGCGGCGGCGCTGCTGTTTGTGCCATGACCGCGAGCAAGGGGAACAGTCGCCGACACAAGGAGGGGAGTCGATGAGCAACTCCGCAGGCACCGCCGTCACGGATGTCCGCCACGATGTCGGTGAGGTCTTGGTCGGACGGGAGGCCGAGCTGGCGCAGATCGTCGCCTTGCTGCTCGGCCGGGCACGGCTGATCACTCTGCTCGGACCGGGCGGTATCGGCAAGACCAGTCTCGCCGCGGAGGCGCTGCGGCGGTATCGCAGATCCACCGGAGCGCCGGTCCATTGGGTTCGACTCGCGCGGTTGGCCGCGGGCTCGGGCGCCGACCTGGTCGCCGAGGAGACCGTACAGGCGGTGGTCGGTGCGGATTTCTCCGGCCGGACGTCGTGGGAGTCGTTGACCACGGCGCTCGGGCGCACCGCTGGTCACTCGAAGGGCAGTCCGCCGTTTCTGGTCATGGACAATTGCGAGCATGTCGTGATCGGAGCGGGCGAAGTGATCAGCCGCTTGCTCGCGGCCGTGCCCCGGCTGATCGTCCTCGCGACGAGTCGCCAGGCCATCGATTGGGTCGACGAGTATCGCGTCGTGGTGCCACCGCTGTCTCGGCCGGACGCGATCGAGCTGTTCCGGCGGCGATCGGAGATGGCCGGACACCCCGTGGTGGGGACGAGCCGAGACCACACGGTCGGCGCCATCTGCCGCCACCTCGACAACAATCCGCTGTTCATCCGTTTGGCCGCGGCCAGGCTGGTCCGTCGCCCGCTGGGGGCCGTTCTGCGGGAGTTGAGCGTGGCGTCCTCGGACGATATGCGGATGCACTGGACGCACGGCTCGCAACTGGGCGTCGAGGCCCGGCACCGGCGAGTGGGTGATGTGATCAAGTGGTCCTACGATCTGTGCCCGCCCGAGGAACGGTTGCTGTTCGACCGTCTTTCGGTGTTCGCCGCCGGAACGGTGGTCGATGCGGAGGCTCCCGCTGTGCTCGGAGTGGAGCTGGAGGCCATCGAAGCCGTTTGCGCCGACGACGGAAGCGTTCGGGCAGACCACGTCGGACGCGGGGAGACGGTCGCGGCGGCGCAGGTGCGGCAGCTTCTCGACCAGCTCTGTGATCGCTCCTTGGTCACCGTCCACATCGAGGCGGAGACCGTGCGGTACTCGCTGCTCGAGAGTCTGCACCTGTTCGCGCAGCAGCGGTTGCGTCTGCGTTCGAGCGGTGGCGAGGACGAATGGGTGCGGCTGGCTCGACGGCATCTGCGGTACTACCGTGACAAGGTGGTGGACGCGGCGGCCCACTGGTTCGGTCCGGCCGAATCCGAGTCGCTGGATTGGGCGCGCGCGGCGTGGCACAACATCATCACCGCGATCGAACGAAGTGTCGCGCTGCCGGGTGAGGGCGCTGCCGGCCTGGAGATCTGCGCCGCGGTACTCGCGCTGCAACTTCCGTTTCGCATGGGCTCGCTCAGGGAAGCGCGCCGTTTGACCGAATCGGCGCTGAACTCCACGCACGCCTTGCCGCAGCCGCCGGTGCGGCTGCGAATCGCGACGACGGCCGCGACGGCGTGGATCGTACTGTGCCAGGGGAAGCTGGAGGAGGCCGAAGGGTTGCTGGCGAAGTGCGTGGAGGCATGCGTACCCGAGGAGAGCTCGCGCCGGTGGTGGCGGGATGACCCCGAAACCGACATCGGTCTATCTGCGGAGGTGGAATTCGTCTGGGGCAACTTTCTTTTCGTACTCCGGGACGCGAGGTCGACCGTCGTCTTGTCGCGTGCCCGTGCGAAGTTCGACCGCCTGGGGGCCGACAGCGCCGCCTCGATCAGTGAGCTGATCGCCGCCCTCGCGGCGGCGCTGCTCGGTACCGCGGATCGTGCCGTCCCGCTCGCCTCGGCGTACCTGGATCATGCCGAGGCCTCGGGCACGTCGTTCGCGAAAGGATGGGCGGACCTCGTCTGGGCGATCACGCTGACCAAGCACGGTGACGCGTCGGCGGCGCTGGATACCGCACGCCGGGCACTGGCCCGGCAGCTGAGCCGGCGGGATGAATGGGGTGCGTTGTGGGCCGTGCAAGCGCGCGCCTGGGCACTGGCGCGAATCCTGGACGCCGATAGCGGCCGCGGCACGCTCGACCGTGTGGGCAAGGTCGCGCTCGCCACCGAGATCGCCCAGCTCATCGGCGGTACCTCGACTCTGCGCGGCGAGCTGGGCATCGATATCACCGGGCTGGGCCCGTTCCAGGACGAAACCGCGAACGCCGTGGAGGTCGCGCGGAAGGTGCTGGGCGCCGGACGTTTCGCCGAGGCCGAAGCGCGCGGCGGGAGTCTGCGGCCGCAATCGCACGAAGTCCACCACCTCGCCATGGGCACGCTGCCGCCCGACCGGGTGTCCACCGCGCTCGGCGGCGGGCAGGCCGCGCCCTGGCAGCTGTTGACCCGCGCCGAGCAGGAGGTGGCGGTGCTCGCCGCCGCGGGCTGGCCCAACAGCGCGATCGCGATACGCCGCGGGAGCGCGCCCAAGACCGTCGACGCGCAAGTCGCGGCCATCCTGCGCAAACTCTCAGTGTCCTCCCGGGAACACATCATCGTCTCGATCCCCGATCAACTCTCCGCCCGAGTTGACACCGAAGCCGCCCGCCGTCCGTCCCGCCGCCGGCGATGACACAGCCCGGAAGGGCGCACCAGCGAGGGTGGTCGGCTAGCGGTTCGGTCGGGCTGTCCGACGCGCGGCTGCGGCGCGCACGCGGCGAGTTCTTCCCTGGTCGGCGAGCAGCGCCAGGACAGCGGGTGAGGTCGCGAGGTCGACGGCCTTGCGCTGGAACCAGTCGGAGGCCCCGCGGATCTGATCGGCAGTCCACGCCTCGCCCGTGCGGATCGATCTCAGCAGAGCCCATTCGCGCAGCCTGCGGACGAGGTATTCGCGCTCACCGATCACTTGCCCGATGGTGTGCGCCCAATCGAGGAATTCTGAGGCGCTGAGCAGTTCGGTGGCCCGCCGGTCGAGGTGTTCGACCACCGCCGCCTCCGCCATCGCCGTGTCCGGATCACCGAGGACGACCTCTATCATGCCGCTTTCGCCCTCCGGGAGAACCCACGCCAGTTCCTGGCGGTAGCGCGCGTACCGCTGATGCCCGTCGTCGTCATCGACCGCCGGGTCCATCTCGCCCGATCGCCGGGTCGTCACGCGGTGCTCCGGCCGACGAGCGGCGACCCGGACTCTGGGGAGGCGACGCGGCTGTGCGCGAGCGCCGCTCGTTGCTGGCCCCGATCGATCTGCATGACGACCGTCGTCAGCAGCGCCGCCGCGAGCGCGAACAGCGCTGTGGCGGTCCACAGCATCGCCGGCACGAGGTAGGCGAGGCCGATCGCTGCGACCGTCCAAGCGGCGACCCAAGCCAGCCACCAGACCACCACTGGCCAGCGGATGGATGTCGAGCCGTGGTGGCTCACGCGGTACACGTCGTCGACGACGACGGCGGGGATGATCGTATTGCCCACTGGCACGAACCAGCCGCCGAGGACCCACCCCCTGCCGAGACGCTGCGCCGCCGGATTCACTATCTCGGCATTGATCCTGGCGCGCAGGAGCCAGAAAAGGAATAGGGAGCCCGCCACGAACACGGTGAGCGTCCAAGTCAGCAGACCGAACAGCATCAAAGGCGCCCAATCGTCCATTGCTGCTTCGTACTCGGGCGTGCCCTTCTTCGCATTGCCCCCCTCGCCGTATCCGGAGGCAGCCATCGCGACTATCGCGGGTCCGGCAACGGATGCCAGCGACAACCCCGCGGCCACGGTCCCGAGTACCCCGACGGGCTCGAGCGGGCGCACCGGAGGCGGAGCGGCGTGCTGGGCGAGGTCAGGTCGAACCGATACGGGCGGCTCCATTTCGGCACCGTCCTCCGCTGTAGCGGCCAGCGGGGCGCGGGCCTCCTGCCATCGGGTGACCCGAAGGAGGATCACGGCCAACGTCACCGCCGCCGCGCCCAGCGAGAGCATCCCGCTGAAACCGGCCAGCATCCCCAGAGCCGCGAGATCGGTCCCGGCGGTGCCCAACCGGGGCGCGACGCCGAGCAGATACGCCACGAACAGCAGGATCGAGCCTGTGATGAACCCGATCCACCACAAGACGACCAGCGGAGTCGTCGAATTCGCCGCGAGTCTCCGGGCGTTCGTCGGCGTCGCCGGGTCGCTGGCCCGTTGGATGTCATCGATGACCAGCGGTGGCAGCAACCAGTTGACGATCGGCAGGAAACCGGCGACCGCCCACGCGCGCGGGAGCCGATGCGGTGCGGCGCAGAGCACTTCGGCGTTGCGCCTGGACCGATAGGTCCAGATGACAAACAGCACGCCACACACCAGTTGCGCAGGCAACGCGATCGACCATCCCCAGGACGAAGCCGTCTGGTCCTGGAGCTTCCGCAGGTACTCCTCGGTGCTCGACAGATCGTTCTCGTAGTCGAGCAACAGCTGATAGTTGCGCCAGTCTCCCGCCACCTCGACCGCATGGGCCACCACGACCGCAGCCGCGGCCAGTATCACGGCCACAGACCAGCCCAGGACACTCCCGAACGAGGGTGGCCCGGGACGATGCGCGGACGTCATCCTGACGTAGTCGGCATCGTCGCGCCCGGAGAACTCGACCTGCATTACATCCCTCCCGTGGATCACCCTGGAAGGCCGCATCCGAGGACTCCGCCGACCCGCCGCGCCGAGCCGGGGGAAAGCGAGCCGCCATCGTGCAGCCGCAAGGACATAAGTCTCGGTGTGCCGTCGACCCGAACGCATCGGTGGTCCGTAGGTAGTTTCAGGATCGCGGTGAACGCAATCATTCTGTGCGTCGGCCACGCGCCTTACTGTTCCGGACAGTACCGCTGCGCGCGGGCGGCTGCATCGCCTGCGACAAGTGCGTGGACGTGTGCCCCACGAACGTCTTCGACCGCACCGACAGCGGCATCCCGGTGATAGCGCGGCAGTCCGACTGCCAGACCTGCTTCATATGCGAGGCCTACTGTCCTACGGACGCGCTGTACGTCGACCCGCAAGCGACTCCGCTGGCTGATCACGACGCGGTGCGCGACGACCATATCGGTCGCTACCGCAAGGAGATCGGCTGGTGTCGCGGTCGCAGGCCGGGCAGTCTGGTCGCGGTGGGCCCGCCTCTGCCGCACGGCGCCGCGCCGCCGCGGCTGTCGCAACGGTGAACGTACGGAGTCGGCGGATCCCGATCACGTGGCGATTTTTCGGAGCTGGTCAGCCGGTGCCGGGCCGGGCGGCGGTGACCCGCTCGGCGTGGGCGAGCACGCGCTCACGCAGATCCCAGTATCTGCAATGGTTCTCGCGGCAGACGTCGGCGGCGAGGTGGGTGAACGTGTGGGCCATGGCGTGAACCGCGGCGAGGATCTCCGCGCCGTTGTAGCGGGGGAAGAACGCCGGTAAGTCGTCGCGGAAACGGGGATCGAGCCACTCGTGGAGGTGATGTCCGTTGTGCCAGTGGTCGATGCGGCCGCCCGATCGGGCGCTGGTGTGCCATTCGGCCATCGCCAGCAGTAGATCGCGCAGCTCGGCCGAGCGCAGCATCGCGGGCCACAAGTCGTCGCGCGCGACGTAGACGGGGATCTGGGTGGCTTCGAACCAGAATTCCCGCTGCGTCGCCTCGATCTCGGCGGCGGTGGGCCGGGCGGGGGTGTGGCTGCCGGTGGCGGGCGGCAACGCGGTGGTACTGCCGTCCTTGTCCAGGAGCACGCGGTAGCCGCGCTGATACAGTTCGTCGAAGCCGTCGGCGATCAGGCCGTCGAGGCGGGCGGGACCGGCCAGGGTGAAGTCGACTTTGCGGCCTTCGGCCAGGACCACCAGGCAGGTCGGCCAGTGCGGCTGGTCGTTGGCCAGGTGGATGTTCACCAGTACCGGTCCGATCGCGGGCAGCCAGTCGTCGGCGCCGACGAGTTCGCCGGTGCCGGGGCCGATGAGTTCGATGTCGAGATCGGAGAATTCGTCGACTCGGGTTCCTCGCGCCCGCGACCCGGTCTGTATCACCGCCGAGATTCCGGGATGTGCGGCGGCGAACCCGATGATCCGGTCGACGACGAGGTCGGCGTCCTCCATGTGTCCCTTTCCTGCGACGGGGCTTTCCGGCGTGACCGCCATCCTTCCCGTCGCACGGCGCGGACGCCATCAGGTTTTCGGTGTGGTGAGTATCCGACCGCAGCGTCGCGGTCTTCGGATGGGAGGCAGAACTTGCGGGAGATCGCCGAGTGGGCGCGGCAGCGGCCCTGGGGTGTGGGTCTGGAGTGGGGCTGCGCGGGTGCGATGGCGCTCGGACCCGCCAGCGCGTGCGTGGTCGTGGTCGACGTGTTGTCGTTCACGACGGCGGTGTCGGTCGCGGTCGAAGCCGGGACACGAGTGCTGCCCTACCCGTGGCGGGACGGCGGGGCCACGGAGTTCGCGGCCAGGCACGACGCGCGGTTGGCGGTGGGGCGGCGAGCGGTGTCGCAGCGACAGCCGTGGTCGCTGTCTCCGGCGGCGCTGCGGGCCGCGCCGGTCGCCGAGCGGCTCGTGCTGCCCTCACCCAATGGCTCTGCCATCTCCGCCGCCGTCCGCGGTGTGCCGGTCGTCGCGGCGTGCCTGCGCAACGCGAGCGCGGTCGCCCGCTGGATCGTGCGGCAGGGATGGGGCAGCGCGCAGCGACCGGTCGCCGTGATCGCCGCCGGTGAACAATGGCCCGGACGCGACATACTGCGGCCCGCGGTGGAGGATTGGCTCGGTGCGGGAGCGGTCGCCGGGGCGCTGGCGCGTATCGGAGCCGGACCGCTGTCTCCGGAAGCACATGCCGCGGCCGTGGCGCACGACGGGGTCGCCGACCTCTCAGCGCTGATCCGGGACTGCGCCTCCGGTCGGGAACTTTCCGGCGGCGGGTTCGCGCAGGATGTCGCGGTGGCCACCGAACTCGACAGCAGCGAGGTGGTGCCGGTGCTGACCGGCGGAGCATTCGCCGACGCCGTCCGGTGAGCCGCGGCGGTCATCGAGACCACGCTAGCGGTGTGATCCGACCAGCGCGATCGCGGATTCGACCGCCACGTCGACGATGCCCGCGATGTCGTCACCGTCTTCGACGGTGGTGGCGATGAGTTCCCGGAAGCCGCCGAAGAGGATCGTCGCCACCTGGCGAGACGGCGGCCGCAGTCCGGCGGCGGCGAATTCCGGTGTGTCGGCCAGCTTCTGGATCAGTGCCACGAACGCCTCGCCGACCTCGCGCTGCAACTGCCGCGTGTCGTCACCGAGGGCGGGGACGACACGGATCCAGCTGAGGGTCAGGGCGGGCTCGTCGCGTGCGGTGCGTATCCACCCTTCGATGGCTTGGCGCACCTGTGTGCGCCAGGGCATGCGCGGGTCGACCGCGGAATCGATGCGCTGGATCATCTCCTTGTGGTGCTCGCTCAGCAGGGCGATGAAGCAGTCCTGTTTGCTGCTGAAGTGCTCGTAGAAGGTGCGGCGCGAGGTGCGGGCGTGACGGACCACGTCGGCGACGGTCGTGTCCTGGTAGCCGCGTTCGCGCACCGCGACGGCCATGGCGTCGAGCAGGCGACGGCGGAACCCCGACTCCGGGCCGTTGTCGGGGGAGACGCGGGATACGGGAGCGGCGCGGGTCACGAGAGTCAGGTTAGTTACCCCGTTCGGTTCCTTGTGCCCGGACCTGTGGCCGAGCGCTCGTCGTGTCCCGATGCCACGGTGTGGTGGTCGTCATCATTCCCTTGTAGGTCATGGTTCGTGGCAGCGCGACCTGTTGCCCGTCCACGGTGAGACGGATGCCGCCGAGCGCGAGGAGCCGCGAGCCGGTGGCGGTCACCACCACATCGGCCTCGAGGTCGCGTCCGGCGGCCAGGCGCGGCCCGGTCGGGGTGAACCGTTCGATGCGATCGGTGACCACCGTGGCGCGGCCGTCGCGGATCGCACCGAACAGGTCTCCGTCCGGTACCGGGCACAGGCGCTGATTCACGGCTGGTAGACGGGCTTGAAGCGGGTGTCCACGTCGTAGCCCGGCGGCAGTCGCTCGATGATCAGGACGTCGAAGTGTTCGCTCATGGTGCCGCCTCGACGGCGCGGTCGAGCGTTCGCTCGCCGGGCCGCGGCGTGCGCCGGCGTACCACGGCGCGGCCCTTCTCGGCCGGGACGAGTGCGACGCCGCGGAAGTGGGTGCGCTCGTCGCGGGCGGTGGTGGGTTCGAGTGTGAAGTCCCGGAGCAGCGTGCGCAGCACGACGTTCATCTCCATCGTGGCGAACGCGGCGCCGATGCAGCGGCGGCTGCCACCGCCGAACGGTATCCAGCTGAACGTGCCCGGACGGACCCCGACGAACCGGTCGGGGTCGAAGGCGCGGGCATTCGGGAAGAGTTCCTCGTTGTCGTGCATCAACCGGATGTTGACCACGATCTTCTGGTCCTTGGGCAACGTCCATCGGCCCAATCGCAGAGTCTCGGCCCGCACTTGGCGCAAGGTCATGTCGATGACCGGCCGTACGCGCTGCACCTCCAGCAGCGTCGCCTCGCGCAGCTGTGAACCGCCGGCTTCGGCTTCGGCGACCAAGCGCCGCAGGACATCCGGGTGCCTGCGCAGCCGTTCGATCGTCCACGACAGCGTCGTCGCCGTCGTCTCGTGCCCTGCGGTGAGCAAGGTCAGCAGTTCGTCGGCGATCTCCCCGCGGGACATGGCCGTGCCGTCGTCGTAGCGCGCCTGCAGCATCATCGCCAGTACGTCGTCGCGCTCCTCGAGTCCGTCGCGGGTGGCGCGGTCGATGAGTCGGCCGACGATCTCGTCGTAGCGGCGACGGTAGGCCGCGAAGCGGGCCCAGGGGCCGAATCTGCCCAGGGCTCGCCGGGGAACCGGGATCGCGGCGAGGGCGGACGCGATCAGGACCAGTTCGGGCAGCAGTCGGCGCAGTTCCTCGAACTCCGCGCCCTCGGCGCCGAAGACCGCGCGCAGGATCACGTTCAGCGTGATCCGCATCATCGAGTCCATCGTCGCGAACTCGCGGCCCGAGGGCCACTCGGCCATCTCGCGGACCGCCTCGGCTTCCACGAGTGCTTCGTACACGGCCAGTCTGCGGCCGTGGAACGGTGGGGTGAGCAGTTTGCGCTGCTTGCGGTGTTCGGCGCCGGTGAGCGCGAACAGCGAACCCGGCCCGAGGAATTGACCGAGGTTGACGTCGATGTTGTCGACGAGGTCGGTGCTCGTGGTGAACAGGGCTTTGATCTCGGCCGGGTCGGCGAGTACGACGCAGTCTCCGAATCGGGGCATCTGGATGCGGAAGGCCGATCCGTAACGCTCGTGCATGCGGCGCCAGGTCCGGGTGCGCCCGGTCAGGATTTCCAGGTTCTGCACGATCGCCGGGGTGGATGGCCCGTCGGGAAGTCGCACAGCGGGCATGTGCCCACCTCCTCGTGTGGTACTCCGATGTACCACCTGTACGGTACGCGCCTGTACCATACTGTGACAAGGGTTACACAGCCCTTCGGGCACAGCCGGCCACCGTCGGCCGGACACCCTCAGCTCACGCGGCATCCCACAGTTCGGCGCTGTGCACGGCGAGCGGGGCTTCGATGCGCCGGAGCGCTTCGGCGACCGGCAACGAGGCCCGGCGGCGGCCGTCGCGCAGGCGCAGCGCCACCTCGCCGACGGCGGCCTCCTCGGCGCCGATGATCGCCTGATACGGCACCAAGCGGTGATCGCGAATGCGGGCCCCGAGGCTGCCGCGATCCGGCGGCGACACCGCCGCGCGCAGCCCGAGGTCGCGGCAGCGGCGCTCGAGGTCCGCGGCCGCCGACCGCTGGGCATCGGTCACCGGCAGCACGACCACCTGGGTGGGCGCCAGCCAGGCCGGGAACCTGCCGCCGTGGCATTCGATCAGCTGCGCCACCGCCCGTTCGACGCTGCCGAGGATGCTGCGGTGCACCATGACCGGCCGATGCGCCGCGCCGTCGGCGCCGGTGTAGCGCAAGTCGAACTGCTCGGGTTGATGGAAATCGACCTGCACAGTGGACAAGGTGGACTCCCGTCCGGCGCTGTCACGGACCTGCACGTCGATCTTGGGGCCATAGAACGCCGCCTCGCCTTCCACCGCGTCGTAACGCAGGCCGCAATCGTCCAGGGCAGCGGTGAGCAGGGCAGTCGATTGCTCCCACATGCGTGGCGCGGTGACGTATTTCCCATCCGGACCGGGCAGCGACAACCGGTAGCGGGCGGCACGGATGCCCAGCGCGGTATAGGCGTCGGCGATCATCGCCAGCGCCGCGGCGACCTCGGCGGCCGCCTGATCGAGGGTGCAGAAGATATGCGCGTCGTTGAGCTGGATCCCGCGTACCCGGGCCAATCCGCCCAGCACGCCCGACAGTTCGGAGCGATACATGCCACCCAGCTCCGCGATCCGCAACGGCAGTTCCCGATAGCTGTGCGCGCGGGAACGGAACAGCAGCGCGTGGTGCGGGCACAGGCTCGGGCGCAACACCACTTGCTCACCGCCGATGTCCATGGGCGGGAACATATCGTCGCGGTAATGCTGCCAATGGCCGGAAATCTCGTAGAGTTCGCGCTTGCCGAGCACCGGCGAGTACACGTGGCGGTAGCCCGCGCGGCGTTCGGCAGCGCGGATGTAATCCTCCAATGCCTGGCGCACGATCGCGCCGTCCGGCAGCCAGAACGGCAGGCCGGAGCCGATCAGCGGGTCGGTGTCGAACAGATTCAGCGCACGGCCGATGGCGCGATGGTCGGGCATGGTGGTC
>NZ_BAFS01000435.1 GCF_000308415.1 Nocardia asiatica NBRC 100129
TGATCTGGGTAGCCGAGTTGACGACGAACGAGCTCGCCGGTGTGGCGCCGAAGTTGACCGCCGTCGCTCCCGTCAGATTCGTTCCCGTGATGACGACCGTCGTCCCGCCGGTGACGGGTCCTACGTTCGGCACCAGCGTGGTGATGGCGGGCACCGCCACATAGGTGAAGGGAAGGCCGTTGGTGGTTCCGCCGGGTGTGGTGACGGTGACCTGCACGGTCCCTGTTCCCGCCGGCGCGACGGCGGTGATCTGGGTGTCGGAGTTGACGACGAACGAGGTGGCCGGTGTGCCACCGAAGTTCACCGCGGTGGCGGTCGACAGGCCCGTGCCGGTGATGACGACCGTGGTGCCGCCGGTTGTCGGGCCGGTTGTCGGGGCGAGGCTGGTCAGCGCGGGAACCCCGGCGTAGGTGTAGGTGACGCCGTTGCTGGTCCCACCCGAGCCGGTGACCGTGACCTGCACGCTCCCCGAGCCGGGAGGCGCGACGGCGGTGATCTGGGTGGGGGAGTTCACCGTGAAAATGGTTGCGGTGTTACCGAACCGGACGGTCAGCGGGCCGGTGAATCCGGTGCCGGTGATCGTGACGGTGTTACCACCCGAGGCTGGCCCGGCCGTCGGAGAGATGGCGGTGATCGTCGGGACGACCACGTAGATGAACGGCACCGCACCGCTGGTGCCTCCCGGCCCGGTGACCGTGACCGGCACGATCCCGGTTCCGGCGGGCGTGACGGCCGTGATCTGCGTGTCGGAGTTGACCACGAACGACGTCGCCGGTGTGCTGCCGAAATTGACCGCGGTGGCTCCCGTGAAGCCCGATCCGGTGAGCGTGACCGTCGTCCCACCGCCGGTGGATCCCTGGTTGGGGTTGATGCTGTTCAACGCGGGAACCGGGACGTAGGTGTAGGGGAGGCCGTTGCTGGTTCCCCCCGGGTCGGTAACGGTGACCTGGACCGTACCGACCGAACCGGCAGGCGCGATGGCCGTGATCTGGGTGGGCGAGTCGATCGTGAAAGTGGTCGCCGTACTACCGAACCGGACGGTCGTCGGACCGCCGAATCCGGTGCCGGTGATCACGACACTGGTTCCGCCCGTTACGGGCCCTGATGTCGGGGAGAGGGAAGTGATGGTAGGCATGGCGCTGCCTCCTTTTGCCGTGGTGATGATTCCTCTGCACCGGGGGGCGCCCGCCGCTCTTCAACGGCCCGGCTATCTCCATTAACGCCTCTGAATCACTGCCTGGCAACATGTCTCGTGATCCGTTTTGGTCCGTTTTCGGATCGGTAGCGGTGCGGCACGTTGCGGCGCGAACGTCCTGGCAGGCGTTGTGGCAGCACTGTTTTCAACAGTGCTGCGCTGCTGCCGGCAGGGACACCGGCACCGCGCAGCCCGCCGAGCGCTGCGGTCTCGGCGAACGATTGGCGACCACCCGGAGTGTTGGTCAGCGTCCGAAGCCGGGAGTCGCCTTCCGCGTCACAGGAACAGCTCCGGCGGGTCGTCGAATTCGATGCCGGCCTGCCGCGCCCGGGTCACCATCTTCCGGTCCCACTCGCGGTGCACCCGCAGTGCCATACGGAACGCGCCCATCTGCTCGGACATCTGCTGTGTCTGCGAAATGGCAAGGTCGCTGAGGACCTTCGCGGCGTCTGCCTTCGTCTTGGTCATGGTGGCGTCGACGTCGCCGCGCTTGAACCACGCCGTCACGGCCGCCGAGAGCACCGATGAACTGGCGATGAGCACGAGCGCCGCGAAGATCGGCGACTGCTGGACGATGTTCATGAGGCCTCCCGAATCTTCACCCCGTGTAGCGTCCGGACGTCCCGCAGCACCTGTCGGCGCTTCCACAGGAACGCGACGCCCAACGCTATCGGCAGCGGACCCCCGAGAACCGTGGCAGGCCCGAGGGTGCCGTGCTGGATCTGCAGCAGCATCAGCTGCGCGCCGAAGGCCACCAGTGACCAGCCGAGCGCCCCTAGACCGACCTGCTCGACCAGATAGCCCCAGACACGCCGGGCGAACACGCCGACGAGCGTCGCGGTGCAGCCGACCAGCATGAGGACCAGCCACAACGTGCGGAATCCGGACGGCATGGCCGCGGTGGCCGAGCCCGGCGGTGGCCCGTAGACGCACTGCAACAGCATCGAGATGCCGAAGACGGCGCACAGCACCACCTCGAAGGGGTCGTGGCGGATCGTGCCTTTCGACGCTTTCATGCGGGTTCACCACTGTCCGGTGGCGCCGGGCTCACCCGGTGGCGGGCCGACTCGACCGCCGGGAGGCCCAGCGCCGCCGCCACAATGGCGAGGACGAAACCGGAGAGGTCGGAGGAGAGGACGCCTTTGGTGACGCCGTACCCGATCAGCGCTACCAGCAGTGGGTAGAGCAAGGCGCGGACGGGCTCACTGCGCAGGACGGTGATTACTGTGTTCATCGGTTTTCCCTTTCTCAGTTGTGCGAATCGTGCAGGGGTTCATCGATTCCGTCGGCGGTCACCGTGGCCAGAGTCTGGCGCGGCGTCCAATAGACGAGACCGTTCTCGAAGTTCTGGTAGGTACCGGTGTCCCAGGGAATCTCGTCGGAGGTCGGCCAGCCGAGGCGGCCGTTCTCGGAGCCGCTGCGATGCCAGCGGGCGCGGATCGCGCCGCGCATCCAGTAGGTCTTCGTGCCGTCACGCCGGTACAGCGCGCCGCCTTGGAAGCCCTGGACCTCCCCCCATTCGAAGCCGTCGGGTCCGGTCAGCACGGTGCAGTCGGTGACCGGGTATCCGAGCGGGCCCACTTCCCAGCCCAACTCGCCGAACCTCGACCACAAGGTGTGCGGGATCGGATGCGCGCCGGTGGCGGGATGCCAGTAGATATAGCCGTGCGCGAATTGGGCGTATCGGCCCACTCGGTCCGCGGCCACGGAGCTGCCGCTGATCCGCTCACCGAGCCAGGGATTCGCGGCGTAGGTGTCGTCGATCGCGCTCGGCGGTGGTCCGGTAGGCGCGCCGGAGGCGTATTCCTGGACGTAGGACATGAACCGGTCCCACGGGAAGTTGAAGCCGACGTCGGTATGGGTGCCTATGCCGAGGCATTCGGTGACGTAATTGTGGTCGCTCAAGCCCTCGCGCTGCTCGTAGGGCGGCGGGATGACGTCGGTGGCGAAGCCGTATCGCCGCGCGTCCTGGACGGCCAGCCATGCGGCGATCCGGATGTCGCCGTCGATCTGTGCCCAGTCGTCAGGGCCCCAGCCCGCGCGGCTTCCGGCGAAGCACAGGTTGATCGTGTACGGATTCGCGTCCAGCACCGACCAACTCGCGAGGTCGGTGTCGACGACGTCACACACGACGCCGTCGCGCACTGTGTAGTGGTAGCTGACCCCGTGGCCGGGATCGTTGAGGTAGCTGGCCAGGCTCTCGGCCGTGCCGTCGCCCTCCTGCGTGTGCAACAGGAAGTTGGTGATCCGCGCGCCGTGGCGCGAGGAGCCGGAGGCGCCCATGCGAGCGAGTTCGGTGTATTCCGGTGGCATCATCGTCGTGCCTCCCGATGAATCGGATTGCGGTGCGGCGACCAACGGTCGCCGAGGATGGGTCGAATCGAGTGGCGGGGTAGCCGGACTGCACCCCTCGATAGGCAGCCGGGCCCGCTACTCGGATCGCGCTGGGACGTCGGGTCGCCGACGAACTAGCTGAACCCGTATGCGAAGGACGAGGGTTCGTGGTGTGCCGCGCCCGCGGGTACCGAAGCGGCGTCCTCGATCGAGATGCCGATCACACGGACACGGGGACGCCACCAGTCATGCCCCGAGGAAGGGGAGAGGAAAGTAGGCATATCGCTGCCTCCCTGTTTGCTGGATCCTCGATACCGGGGGGCGCCCTACTCTGTATGTGGCCCGGTAATATCCATTAATGCCCCAGGAACAGCGCTTCGGCAACGCGTCCCCGCATCCGTTTTTGTCCGTTTTCCGGATCGTTGCCAGGTG
Source organism: Nocardia asiatica NBRC 100129 (assembly GCF_000308415.1). GTDB lineage: Bacteria > Actinomycetota > Actinomycetes > Mycobacteriales > Mycobacteriaceae > Nocardia > Nocardia asiatica. The sequence goes on from NZ_BAFS01000435.1 coordinate 3,962, forward strand.
TTGACCGGTGCACGCCGCCGTGGGCGGATGGCGCCCGTCCGGCGTTGCCGTGCGGGGCTTCTCGCGGGCGTGGAGCAGCGGCCCTCGCGCCGCTGATTCCGGCTACGGAGGCCACTGGACCGAAACCGAACGGGCGCAGTGTTTATCGCTTTCCGGTCTGGCTGCGTGAACATCGGCGGCTTCGATCCGGCTCGTGCGCCTTGGCCGGTTCTCGGACCGCGGATGACACAACGCGTTCGGGCCGCCGCCGAATACCGGCGACGGACCAGGTGCGGACTCGATCAGACGTAGGTGTCCTCTTTGCTGGTTCCGCCGAAGGCAGTGACCCCGTAGGCCCGGCTGGGACGAGAGCGGTTACGTAGCGGAGGCGATTGTGAAAGTCGTTGCGATGGCTTCGAAGCTCAGAATCGCGGGACCGGTGAATAAGGTGCCGGGAATCCTGCCGCTCGTTCCCTCCATGAGTGGGGAAGGCTCATTGTGGTGGTGGCGGCTGATAGTGACCGGGGTAGGCGGCGGGCGGTTGGCCCATCGGGGGATAGGGCCACGGGCTCGCAGGCGGGGGGTTCGGAGGCTGGAAGCCGGGCCCTGCGACGTGCTGCGGTCCCGCGGTGGACGACGCCGCGAACAGGGCGCCGATGGCGGCGAGCGTGAGGAGAGTCGCCGGGATCGACAGCCAGCCACCACCTTCCCACGCGCTGTGGCCGGCCCGGAAACTGCGATCGAAAGCGCCGAAGACATAAGCGGCATTCGGGACCAGCATCATCCCGGCTGCGATCCCACCGGCGATCCGGGCCGTCGCGTGCTTACGCGCGGTGATCAGCAGAACCGCGGCGACCAGCGTGAACAGGACGGAGAACAGCAGGACGACGTCGCTCCAGAAGAACTTGTCGAACTGAATGAAGGACCAGATCCGGCGGGCGAGATACAGCATCGCCGCCAACGCCGACCCGGCTGCGGCTATCGCATCCGCCGCACCGCGCCCACGGCCGGACGGATAGCCCGGCAACGACTGCCCGAACTGCGGGCCGGTCGGCGCTCCCCACGTCGAACCTGGCGGCAGCGCCGGATCATGCGGCGGCGGTCCGAGCTGGAACGGTTGCCCCATGGCGCGAATCTCCTTGCTGATGCTCCGACTCGAAGCAGTGTCTGCGATAACGGCGGCCGACCGCGAACGCCCGGTCCGCATCGGGCGCATCCAGTCGGAACGCCGCACCTCAGCCCCGGCTCGTGCGAGCCGGTACCCCAGCGGCCGCGTTCGGTGACCAGCACGTTCACAACGACCGTCGACAATTCCCGCGGGCTGATCAACTCCCCCGCCAGGCTCCCGACACTACCGTCGCACCGAGTCGCCGACAAGCGGTCGTGGACGGGCTGGACACGCTCCTACCAAGTTTCGAGGTGGGAGTCTTCAAGGGGTTGGCGGGCTCGGCTGATCCACGTGGAGAAGTGGTTGGTCAGGTCGGTGGGCGTGGTGGGGCGGATGGTGATGTGGTCGGCGCGGTGTTCGGTGTAGCGGCCGTCGTCGGAGATGTCGTGCCATTGGAGGACTTTGGTCGGCTTTGTGCGGGTGTGCAGGGGAGCGGTGATGAGGACGGCGGTGCCGCCGCCGTCGACAGGGCGGCCGAGGAGGCGCTGGTACTGCTCGCGAGGGGTGTTGCGGGCGTTGTCCTGGAGGTAGGTGTCGCGGCGGGGGGTCAGGTCGTGAGGATGGAAGATCGCGGGTTTCTCGCCGCCGGGCGCGCAGGGCGGGATCGCGTTCACCAGGCGTGCCGGGAGCTGTTCGGCGGGAAACATGCGCACTCGGATCGGGCCGTGTTCGCGTTGATTGCCCGCTTGGCTGAGGACGACCGCGCGGTAGGCATCGCGGGCGCCGAGGATCCGGTACTCACGAATGTCGTGGGGACCGGTGGTGTTCTTGTGCTTGCACGTGCCGCCGAGGATCTCGATGCGGAGGTCGGAACCGCCCAGGGTGTGGAAGGCCGCGTTGATATCGTCCAACTCGTCCGCGGAATAGCGCTGCCACACGGCGGCGCGGTGCGCGTCGAAGTCGTCGCGGAAGGCGAAACGACTGGTGTAGCGCAATGGGCCGGGGATGCGATCGTGCGCGTCGCCGTACCAGAGGGCTGCGAAGTCGTCCGGTTCCCAAGTCCATTCAGCCATGTGAGATCCAATCCGGCCGCGTCGGGGCGGCCACTGTCCGCCCGCCCGCACCGGTAGCGATGCGGGCGGGCGCCGAGTCGAGAAGGAGCGCCGCCCGATCAGGTAGGCGTGCCGCCGATGACGCCGCCGGGCACCGTTCTCGGCACCTCACCGAGCAATTCGTCGGTGTTCTCCTGGGTGATCAGGTAGTCCGGCGTCTTGTGCTCGGATTCGTCGTCCTTGCCGCCGCCGCGCGCGCCGGGCGCCATCATGCCCGGCATACCGCTCATTCCGCGCGCGGCGGTGGAGGCCGAGGCGGCAGCGGCGGGACCCATCGTTGTGCTCGGCATGCCCGGTGCGCCCGCGACACTGCGTCCCGGTTGCGGCTGGCTCGGCGTGCCGGGAGAACCCGGGCTGCCCGGTGTGCTTCCGGGGCTGTGCGGAGTCGGGGTTCCGGCCGGGGTGGTCTTCGTCGGGTCCGTGGTAGAAGCCGGACTCGTCGACGTCGGGTTCGTGCTGGCGGGTGAGGTATCCGTCGTTGTCGTGTCGGAGGATTGCTGGTCCTGCGTCGACTCGTCGGTGGACTGTGGTTCCTCGGTAGCCGTCTCGTCTGGCGTGCCGTCGTCGGCCGCGTCTTCGGAGGTCCCCGGATCGGTGGCGGTCGGACCGGTGCCCGTGTCGTTCGCGCTGGGGCCGCCGCTGTCGTCGCTCTGATACCCGCCCGGCGGAGGCGCTGGAATGTCGACCGACGCGGTCGGGCCGACCGGTGTGGGCAGCACGGGGATCTTGCCGTCCATCTCGCTGAACGGCTGAACGTAGTATTCCTTCATCGCGACCCGCGCGGCCTGCTCGGCTTCGGACCGGTCGTCCGACAGAATCCAACGCGTCGGATGGAAAACGCGCTCGTTCCAGGAGTAGTCGACGGTGTCGGGGAGAGCCTTCTTCGTATTGGAGATGGCGGTGGCGGCGTCGCGGACGCGGTAGTACAGCTCCTCCAGGGAGAACGTCAGATTCTGCGCGTCGCTGGTGTACTTGGCGATGGAACTCTTGGACTGCTCCGCTGCGGGGCCCGACCAGGCTTGGGCGATGGAGGTCTGGATCGAGCGTGCGAAGGTTTCAACGCCTTGCTCCCAGTCGTTGCGGGCTCGCCAATACTTGTCGGCTTGAGTGAGCGCGTCGGTGGGATCGAGCGGCTTGAACGTGTCGTTGATCCGAGAGTGCTCCCAACTGTCGGCGTGCTCGCCACCATTCGGAATACGCTTGTTCTCGTAGCCGCTCATTCGTTCGGTCCAATCGGGAGCCTGGGCGGGGCGAATTGGACCCCGGCGGGCGGGCGCTCGGGCAAGGAGGTGTTCAGTCTGGTGAAGTCTGCGGCAAAGTCACTGTCTGCCTGCATCATCCGATCACGGACGATCCGGTGCACTTCTTGGATGTCCTCAACGATGCGATAATGATCTTCCATGACCTGATGGACGCTGTTGCGATCTTCGGCCCCCCGAGCTTTTTTCTTGAATCTATCAACCAGTGTTTGTCCCGAGACCATGTCGTCGATACCCTCGCCCAGGCCCCAGCGTTCCTGTTGCGATACAAGGTCCATGGACCTCTGGATCGTGCGGATGGCGTTCTTGAAGTATTCGCAGTCTCGGTCTATGTAGATGAAGTCCTCTGCGGACATTTGAATGCCTAGCTTCCCCTCTCTGGCCGCTTCAAGCATGTTCCCCATCGGCCGAGATGGCTGTGTGTTGTCGTCACCCATGTGCTACTCCCTCCCGGTGAGTTCAATCGCATCAGCGTAGGTCAAACAGTGGCAGGCACTGTCGGCACAACCTTCTCCGCCAAGGCCCTCGCGAGCGTGCATGTGTCGATTTTGCCCGTCTTGCGATTCGATGGCGGATTGCTTAGGAAGAATTCGAGGCTTCCGCCTTTCATTTCCACATTGATTGTGCATACCGCGTCGGGGTGTTCTTCGACCTGTCGTGTGGAGATGGCACGGCGGCCGTTGATCGTGTATTCGCGGGTATCCGCAAACTTCTTGTCCCGCACCATGTCAACTGTAAGATTCGTTGTTCGGATCGCGGGTGCGTATCCGTCGGGCTGAACCCATCCGCAACCGCGCCAGTGGATCCCTCCTGATGCGTTGGCATCCTCGTTGGTCTTATGGCGCAGGTTCTCTGAATCGAGCACGCTCTGGGGGATGTCGGCGCATGGGTCGTAGCCGGTGGGCGCGTCAGGAGCAACGCTCGGGGTGACGGAGGAAGCTCCGGTGGGCGCGGCATCGTTGCTCGAGGAATCGCAGCCTGTCAGAACAAGCGCAGCACCGAGGGCGAGGATGGTCGGTCGCCACGAATTTCGCCCTGCTGTCATTGGTTCCCCTCGCACACCGGTGTATTGCTCCTGGCCTGTCCAGGGCCGGACCGGCTCCTCCGCCCCCTGCAGTGAATGTTGACGCTACCTGCGGAGTTTTCTGGGTGCAAGCGACCTGAGATCCATTGCCTGTGATGAACTCGACCAGCTCAGCGAGTGCCCCGGCCTCGCGCGAGGAGGAGGCCGGGGGTGCGCCAGCGGCTCGGCCGGGACTAGGGCAAATCCAGTGAGCTGCTGATTATGTGGGCAGTGAACGAGTCCCACTCACTCGGTGTGAACACGAGAGCCGGGCCGGTGGGGTTCTTCGAGTCCCGTACGCCCACGCCTTCGCCCAGGAACGCGACCTCCACGCAGTCCCTGTCCGCACTGCTGTAGCTGCTCTTGACCCAGATGGCATTGGATAGGCTGGCGCTCATTCGGCATACTCCTCGGCGATCTTGCGGATGAGGGCTCGGCTTCCCTCCTGGTCAAGGGCCGATCGCAGGATATCGGCGTACGCCTGACGGTGCTGCCGGACCTCGTCAGGCTTTTCAAGATACAGGTCGCCGGTGAATCCCTGCATGTAAACGACCGGTGGCTCGGTGAGATGGGCGATCGGGTGCTCAGGGAAGTCGAGGATCACGAACGAGCCGACGTTCAGCCCAGCGTATGCCTCCGCTGCAAGGGGAATCACCCGTATCGACACATGGGGGCGTTCACCGATTCGCAGCAGGTACCTGAGCTGGCCTTCCATTACCGCGGGTCCGCCGATCGCCCGGCGCAGTGTGGATTCATCGATGACGGCTTCGAAGCGCACCCGGTCGGAGTCGTTGTCGAGGCGTGACTTCCGCTGCCGGAACGCGGCCAACTTCCGTTCGACCTCCGTCCCGGACATCGCCGCGAAGCGGACCCAGATCAAGGCGCGCCGATACTCGTCGGTTTGCAGTAGCCCGGGAAGGAGGGTCGTTTGGAAGGAGACGATGCGTTTAGCTGTCGCCTCCAACTCCACGAAGAGGTTGAAGTCCTCGAGAATCGTGTCATCGAACGCATGCCACCATCCGGTGTGTTTCGTTTCCTCGACCAGGTTGAGCAAGGTGGAGGTGCGTTCGTCGGACGCCCCGTACAACTTGCACAGCCCTTCGACTACCAAGGAATGAAGCCGGACCGGCTGCCCGGTCTCGATCCGCCACAGGGTCTGTTTGCTCACGTCGATCGCGTCGCGGGCGTACTCCGCGCTGATACCCGCGCTGATCCGCAGCGCCCGCAGCTGCCGCCCCAGCATCCGGCGGGGCAGGGTGGAACCTGTTGAACTCACGACGAATCCCTTTCGTAGCCGAACTAGTGGCCAGGTTGCTAACTGGAACCTTTTGGCGGGGGGCCTTGGAACCTGGGCGTTATCCGCCCGATTCCACCACTGAGAACATTCCCGCCCAGCGATGCCCGGTGCTCTACTGAACGCGACCGGTCCGATCGAAGAAGTGCTGAAACCTTAACCGCGCCAACGGTTCCAGGTCCAGCGACCGGTGTTTTCGTATTCCGAACTATGTGAATCGAGGCTGGCGAATGAATCATGCGGCATTCGCGGATACACCCGCGTCCCGCTGCGCGTTTTACCGCCGCACCTGTGGGCTGCCCGCCGGGATACACCCGGAGATCGGCCGGATCGTGGTGAAGGCGGGCGTGGTCGGTGGGATCACGATGCCGGACAGGCTGGGGCAGTGCGTGCGCGAGGACATGCTTTTTCGTGGGCTACCGCTCGGTCCGATAGTCGGGCATATCCGTTCGCGCCGGTGGACTTTCCTGTGCCGGCCCGATCTGCCCGATGATGTGCGGCTGTTCGCGGCCTTGTTCCGGATCGACGTTTCGGTCGTGCCGTTCGGCAGCGAAATCGCGCTGCCTTCGCCCGCCGACGCGAACGGCGTCTTCCGCCGATGGGTGGTGGCTCCGCGAGACACGTTCCGCCCGTCGGGCATGGTGATCGTGAATTGCGTGCTGGCCCGCGCGGGCGGAAAGGGTGCGCCGTGAGTCTGCCGACGCGAGGTGAACTGTTACGGGCCTGCCACCAGGACGCGCCGCCGTCGGACCATCCGGTACTGCTGCGGGCGCGTGCCCTGACCGAACTGCATGCTCGTCGGCTGCGCCTGGGAAGGGGGAGTTCTCGCGATACCGAGGCAGGCACTGCCCGGCTGATCCGCGACGTCGACCGCTGGGTGGCGCCCCGGTTGCCCGCCGCGCGCGGCGGAGCCTATCTGCACACCGAATCGCTCGGCTCGGTGGTCGACCGCCTCGCTCGGCTCAGCGCGGTTGCGTACGCGGCCATGGCCGAGGATCAGGAATGGGATCTGTGGTTCGCGTGGGAGCGGCTGGCCGAAGCGGCCCTGGCCTACGAGGATCTGGTCGCCGAGCTGACGAGTGGGCGGCGACGGTTGCCGAGCGCTTACTAGCGAGGCCGGTTCAATCCCGCCGCAAGGTGGCGGCCAAGTGATGCCGGAGGGGTTCGCCGACCGCCGCCATCCGCAGCGTGTAGTCGATGGTGTCGCCGGACACGCGCAGCGAACGGCCGACGGCGGTCACCAGTTTGGCCGTGGTGCTGCGCCCGATGTCGGTGGAATCCAATTCCAGGCACAGGGTGCCGTCCTCGACGGCGAGCGAGCCCTCGCAGATTTCGGTGATTCCGGTGGGATGGGCGAGGATCAATTCGACGCGGTCGGGGCGCGGGCAACGCAGATAGCCGGTTTCGGCGTGCAGCGGCCGGCCGTCGTCGGTGGCGCGAGTCTTCTGCCGGTAGGTGAGGAACGGGCGGCCGAGATGGCCGAACCGGATTTCCTCGACATAGCCGAACGGCTGAATGGTCGGGTATTCACCCTGCCCGTTGCCACGCCAAGTGCCGAGCAGTGGAGCGAGCGGGGCGATATCGGGATGCAGGGCAATTGCAGGCTGGGGTTCGACCACGGCGAACAGCCTAAACCCGGCCTTCACCCGCCGTTCGCGTACTCCGGAAATCGGCTCGCGCTAAGGTTAGCTTCGCCTTATCACCAATGTGGTGTGGTCGGAAAGGAAACAGGAAGTTGAACGGACGCTGGAATGAGTCGCGCCGTGGCGGTGTGCCGCGGTCGCGGACCCGAAGTGGTCTGCTGCGCGCGTCGGCGCTTGGGGTCGCGCTGGCGCTGGCCGCGGGCTGCTCGGACGCCGAGCCGGACGAGGTGCCCGCGCTCGACGGCAACAAATACGTCCAGACCAACCTCGCGGCCAACAACGCGGAATACAAGGCGCAGTTCGTTTTCCCCGACTTGGTGAACGCCTGGGGGCTCGCCGACCGCCCCAAGGGCGCGGGCGGACACTTCTGGGTCGGCGCGGGCGGCAAGTCGTTCCAGTTCGTGGGTGACGTGACCAAGTCCGCGGACGAGAAGATGCACAAGCTCTTCCAGGACCAGCTGAAGATCGTCACCATTCCCGGCGCGGACGCCGACACCTCGGACAAGAGCGCGGGCAAGACCACCGGTGTGGTGTTCAATCCGGCGCCGATCACCTCCGATCTGTTCGTCGTCCACGACCAGCCGGTGGAGGCGGAAGGCGGGCCCCTGAACGGCTCGGCGCGGTTCATCTTCGCCACCGACTCCGGCAAGATCTCCGCGTGGACCGAGCAGGGCTTCGAGGGCCGGATCGTGCGCCACGACGGCCCGGCCAATCTGGTCTTCGACGGTGAGCCGCTGGGCATGCAGTTCTTCGGCATCGCGCTCGCGCCGTCCGGGGACAAGCTGCTGGCCGCCGATTTCGGCGCCGACCCGCAGGTCCGGACGTTCGACAAGAATTGGCAGCCGATTCCGACCACCGGCTTCGCCAACCCGTTCGCCACCGGTGACGCGATCGACCCGGCCGCCCCGGAGAAGGGTAAGAAGGCCGAGCCGGGCGATCCCGCACCGTTCAACGTCTCGACCATCGGCGACCGGGTGTTCGTCGCCTACGCCACCACGCAGCCGGACGAGAAGGACGAGACCAAGTTCGACGCCGGTGAAGAGGATTCGCTGGACAAGGACAAAGAGCAAGAGGCGGGCGGCAAGCCGGACAAGGGCAAGCTCGCCGAGTTCGACGCCAACGGCAAGCTGGTGCGCATCATCGATGACGGCAAGCGCCTGAACGCGCCATGGGCGGTGACGATCGCGCCGGACGGATTCGGTCCGCTCAGTGGCAAACTGCTGGTCGGCAACTTCGGCGGCGCCGGGCACGTGCTGGCCTACGACGACACCACCGGCAAGTTCGCCGACTACCTGCGCGATGCCGACGGCAAGCCGGTCGCCATCGAGGGATTGTGGGCGCTGATGTTCGGCAACGGTGAGAGCCTCGGCGACGCCGACTCGCTGTACTTCACCGCGGGACCCGACGACGAGAAAGACGGTCTGTTCGGCAAGCTCCGCCTGAAGTAGACCCGCTGAGCGAGCGGCCCGCACCGGACCGGTGCGGGCCGCTCACGCGTTATCGGCCACCGGTCGGCGCCGAGGCCCTTCGTTCGGTGCGTCGTTCCCGGATCGCCGACTCGACTTCGTCCACCGCCGTGCGGATCGTCGCTCCGTAGCCGTCGTCGGCGAGCGTGTGCAATCGTGCGCGGGCAGCTTCGATTTGGCGCTGTGCGGCGCTGAACGAGCTGAGCCTGCGGTAGTCGTCGGCCAGGTTGAGGTGCAGTGACGGGTAGAAGGCGTCTACTCGCAGCGAACCGTCATAGCTTTGCGCGCGATCGTCCGAGAGGCTGTCGGCGGCGTCGAGCGCGCGGATGTCCCAGGTGAGCGCTTCGGCCGCGTCGTCGTACAAGTCGGCCAGATAGTGCGCGAGCGTGCAGCGGTGCAGCGGGTCGCCTTGCGGACCGAGCGCGGCCCACACGGCGAGCAGTGCGTCCCGTGCGGCGTCCGGACGGCCCTCGTGGCCGAGCGCGACTGCGCTGGTGATGGCTTCCATGGTGAGGTCGGGGGATGGGTTCATCGGGGCTCCTTTGATGAGTGCGTGGACGGAGAGGTTCGTTGGGTGATTCCGCCCGGCTGGCTCGACTGCCGGGCCGGGCATCGCAGGAGCTGGGACGGATCGCAATCGCGCGACTGGATCCGCCCAGCCGGGATGGGCGTGCGTAGTTGTGCGGGACTCGGGCCGACTCGTCGGTGTCCGGTGACTATTTCGCGGCGTGGTGGTCGACAGCCCGCCGGGGCATGGCCAGGGTGGTGAGGTCGCCGTCGACGGCGGAGCGCAGGACAACCGGCTGGTCGGCGGCGCTGATGTCGAGCATGAGCTCGGGGCCGAGCGCGGTCCGCGCGGCGGGCAGCAGTGTCGCGGGCTCGAACGACAGTGTGATGGCGGAGCCGGTGACCGTCGCGGGCAGACGGCGCACTCCGCCTTGCGCGGATATCGAGATCCCGGACGCATCGACAGCGAACTCCATTGGGGCCTCGCTGCTTTCGAGAGTTTCCAGCATCAGTCGCCGTGAGACGATGGCCCTGGTGCGGACCGGTGCGAGCCCCGAGAGCAGGGCGCGGTGATCCGGGAAGGGGCCATCGATGGCAGTAGCCCGGAGTTCGGCCCCGTCGCCGCTCAGCATCAATCCGTCGCCGGCCGGTGTGACGACGATTTCATCCATGTCGCGCATCCGCTCGGTGATCGACTCGAGGCCGTTCGGATCGAGCACCACCGACCAATCGCCGCCGTGCTGCCGGTTCGCGACCATGGTGCGGGTGGACAGGCGGTAACGGTCGGTCGCGGTGAGCGTCACCGCGTTCGCGCCCACTTCCAGCAGAACGCCCGCCAGGACCGGTATCTCGCGAGTGCGCGCCGCGGCGGCGCGGACCTGCTCGAGCGCCTGCGCCAGGACCGCGGCGTCGACCGCCACGTGAGCCGCGAGCGACTGTTTGACCACCGCGACGACCCGCGCCGCCTCGGCCGCCCGTCGAGCCAGTTCCGTCACATGACGATCGAGCAGGCATTGCGCCCGCTCGCTGTCACCGGCGAGAATCTCCGCGATCGACTCCAGCGGCAGATCGATCGCACGCAGTTGACGGATGAGCGTCGCGCGCTCGCGCTGCGTCTCGGTGTAGTAGCGGTAGCCGGTCAGCGGGTCGACCCGAGCCGGGGCGAGCAGGCCGCAGTCGTCGTAGAACCGCAGCGCGCTCGCCGTGAGCCCGCTGGCCCGCGCCAGCACGCCGATCGTGATCAACCCTGTCGACTCCGAACTCGCCACCCGGCCATCATGGGGCCTCAACCAACTCGAAGGTCAAACCCGGCTGTTCGATCTGTGCCCTGGGCGAGGTGTCGGCTCGCGAAAGTCGCCGAGCACGCGGGCGCGGTCAATCGGCGCCGGCTTCGGTGGGGGTCACCCGCCAGCGGCGCGACCAGTCCCAGACCGGCCCGAACGCCGCGCCGAGTTCGCTGCCCGCGGTGGTCAGTTCGTAGGACTTGTCGGGATTCTTCGCGATCAGGCCCGCGGATTGCAGGTGTTGCAGGCGCACCGACAGCATGCTCGAGGAGCAGTTGCCCATGCGCCGGCGCAGTTCGAGGAAGCCGAGGCGGTCGGCTTCCAGTTCCCACAGGATGCGCAGGATCCAGCGTTGGCCGAGGAGGTCCATCGTGGCCAGCAGTGGCGCGTTCGCCGGGTCCTCCCGGCCGCGCGGCGGTCTCGGTTCGCTTGCACTTCTCATTTAGAACCAGCATAGTGATTCTGAATTAGAAGCATCGGCCCGGGGTCGCCGGGCGGGACCGAGAGGATGACGGTGGACGACACGATCGGACGGCGCATCGTTCTGATCACGGGCGCCTCCCGCGGCATCGGCGCGGAGACCGCGCGAGTGCTCGCCGCGCGGGGTGACCACGTGGTGATCAACTACCGGGAGAAGGCCAAGCGGGCCGAGACGCTGGCGGAATCGATCCGGCGAACGGGCGGTAGCGCGTCCACCGCGGGCGCCGACATCGCGGGCGCGGATGCGGCCGGTGCCCTGATCGCGCAGGTCGTGGCGGAGTTCGGGCGGCTGGACGTGCTGGTGCTCAACGCTTCCGGCGGGCTGGAGCGCAATGCCCGGCCCGGATACGCGATGGCCCTCAATCGTGACGCGCAGGAGCGACTCGTCCGGCTCGCCCTGCCGCACATGCCGTCCGGTGCGCGGATCGTCTTCGTGACCAGTCATCAGGCGCACTTCCACGGCCGCAAGCCGGTTCCCGCCGACTACGAACCGATCGCCGCGAGCAAGCGCGCGGGCGAAGACGTCCTGCGGGCCATGATCCCGGAACTCACCGGCCGGGGCGTCGCCCTGCACGTGGTCTCCGGCGACATGATCGATGGCACGATCATCGTCCAGCTGCTGGAACGCCGGAATCCCGACGCCGTTGCCGCGCGCCGCGACCAAGGCGCCCTGCCCACCGTCACCGAGTTCGCCACCGCTGTCGCTCAGGCCACCACCGCCCCGGCCGATCCGGGGCACACCACTTACGTCGGCGGTCAGGACTACCTGGCGACGCACGAGACGATCTGCTGATCCGGGCAGTGGTGGACCGGAAGCACCGCTGCGTCGTGGACCGAAGCTGAAAACAACGCGTGCGGCAGTCCGTGTCGGGCCCGGCCGTCAGTTCGCGGCTGCGCCTCCGGTGCGCGCTTCCGCTGGCGACGCGGTGCGTGTTCCAGAATCCCGAGCGGGTCGGCAGGTAATTCGGTGGTGACCGGCCCAGCGGACTTGGACCATAGGGCGATGGTCGATTACCTGGACACCGCGTCGAGGATCAGGTTCGCCGAGCTGCCGCATCCGGTGCGGTTGGAGGTGGAGCGGATGCTCGGGGATGCGGTGTGCGCGGCTGTGGATCAGCGGGGCGGGTTCAGCCACGGCGTGGCGGCGCGGGTGCGAATGGTCGGTGGTGGCGCCGCATTCGTGAAAGCTATCGCGATGGCGGATGCGCTCGCTCCGGTGTATCGGCAGGAGGCGCGGATCGCGGCGCGCCTGCCCGTGACGGCGCCCGCGCCGCGATGCCGGTTCTCGGGCGAGATCGCGGGATGGTTCGTCGCCGGGTTCGACGATGTCGAGGGGACGTTTCCGCGACTCGCCGAGCCGGGGGAGTTGCGCGACACCCTCGATCTGGTGACGCGGTTGGCGAGGGAATTGACCCCGAGCCCTCTGACAGATGTGCCGACGGTGGCACGAGCCTATGGGCCGGAGCTGGTCGGCTGGCGCACTTTCGCGATCGACGGGCCTCCGGCGGACCTGGACGGTTGGTCTTCACGTCACCTGACGAAACTGGCCGGTCTGGAAGCGACATGGCCTGCGGCTGCGATGGGGGATACGTTGCTGCACACCGATCTACGGCCGGACAACTTGTTGCGGCGCGCGGACGGTGTGGTGGTGGCGGTTGATTGGGCGTGGGCCTGCCGCGGCGCGGCCTGGGTCGACCTCGTCGCTCTCGCGCCGTCGATCCGCGCCGCGGGTGTCGATCCGGATCCTGTTCTCGCCACCCATCCGGTGACGCGCGATGTCGATCCAGCGGCGGTCGACGCGTTCGTCTGTGCGCTGGCCGGCTACTGGGCAGTGGCCTGCCGGAAGCCGGGGTTGCCGCGATCGCCGCATTTGCGCGAACATCAGTCGGCGTTTGCTCGAATCACTGTCGAGTGGCTGGCGTGTCGTCTGGGCTGGCAATAGTCGCAGTAAAGTCGGCTCTATCGTTGAAAAGGGCGAGGTCACTAGATGTTTGCCGTGTGTGTTTCGCCGGTGTCGGCCCCGGAAATTCGATCGATGGGCGTGTCGCTCGGGCCGAAGTGATCGAATCCGGCACGGGGGCCTGCGTCCTCGGTCACGCTAGGGGTATGTGGATGTTCGGGCAGTGCCGGGACACCGGCGAGGCAAGGCATCGAGGACGCGACCGAGACGCGTCCACCCTGGTCGAGATGGGGGTGCGGAAGGTGGATCAGGTGTCCGAGGCCCGGGTGGTCCCCGGCAAAGAACTTCTGCTGGCGGCGTTTCGGGGCTTGCCGCACCTGGATCATCCGATGCTGGAGGCGGCCGGAGAACTGGCTCAGCTGCACGAGACTCGGGAACGCACCCCGGCCAGTCAGTGTGACAAGCTCGACCGTCGCCGGGCGCAACTCGTGCGCGGCATCGACCGCTGGGTCACGCTGGCCATGCCGATACCGCCGCCCGCCGCGCCCGAACACACCGAGACGGTGGGTCACATGGTGGATCGCCTGGCCGTGCTGGCCGCCCAGGCGTTCGCGGCGCTGTCCCACGCACCGGAGTCGGTCTTCTACGACGCGTGGGTGCGGATCGACGAATTGGCCGACCGCTATCAGGATCTCATCGACGACTTGCGCACCGGCGCGCGACGACTACCCGAGGGACGCTACGACCGCTGGTAGCTAGCGGCCTCGCCCGAACAGCCGGAACGACCGTCGGCGGCGGCGCGGCAGCGTCGCGTACACCATGGTCATGTCGGCGAAGACCTCGGCTTCCCGCTCGCGATCCACGCCGAATTCGGCACGGCCGAGGACGTGTTCGATCGAATGCGGCGAAATCGACGGCAGGATGACGGCCAGCGAGGGCGGCAGCGGATCGCCGCGTTCGTGATCCTTGTGGTGACCCAGCAGCATGTGCCCGATCTCGTGCAGGATGACGTGATCGGCGTTGCGGCCGGTCGCCGCGGCGTCGTAGACGACGATGTCGTCGTGCTTGCGTGCCACCCACAGGCCGCCTCCGCCGCAGCCCGTTTCGGTCAGCATCGCCTTGGGCACGGGGTGCAGGCTGATCGAGCGTCCGCGATGGGCGGCCACCGCGGCCAGATAAGCGGTCAGATTCCACGGGTTCGGGAGGGGCACGGTCCGGGTGGCATCCCCGAAACGGGCTTCCATGCTGGTCATCGGCGCCCACTGTACCTACCGGGCAGCGACTAGTCATCCGCAGAAATCCGACATACCGGCGGACACGCGGCCGGTCGGTCAGTCGGCGCTCGACTTGGTGTCCAACGGCTGGGCCCGGATGGAACGGAGGGCCAGATAGTTCACGCCCCACAGCGCGATTCCGATGGCCAGCAGCACGCCCGCGATGGCGTACTGCGCCGGATTGCGGTCGGTGAACGGCGTGACGAGAAAGCCGCAGGTGAGCGCACCGAGGACCGGCAGCGGCGTCGGCGTCTTGAAGTGCTTGTGCGCCACCGGGTCTCGGCGCAGCACCAGCACGGCGACGTTGACCACGGTGAACACCGCGAGCAGCAGCAGCGCCGTGGTGCCGCCGAGTTCGGGCACTTCACCGACGAACAGGATCAGCCCCAGCGCCAGCAGCGTGGTGAAGACGATGGCGTTGTACGGCGTCCGGCGCTTCTCGTGCACGCGGCCGAACGGCCGGGGCAGCACTCCTTGCCGGGCCATGCCGTAGATCAGGCGGCTGGCCATCAGCATGTTGATCAGCGCGGAATTGGCGACGGCGAACATGGTGATGTAAGCGAAGATGTGGGTGGGGAAGCTGGGCGCGCCTGCCTCGACCACCTTCAGCAGTGGCGTATCGCCCTGGCCCAGCTGGTCGGCGGGCACGAGCGCCACCGCGCTGATGGACACCATGATGTAGATGAGGCCGGTGATGAGCAGCCCGGCGAGCAGCACCTTCGGGAAGATCCGGCTGGGCTCCTTGCACTCCTCGGCCATGTTCACCGAGTCCTCGAATCCCACCATCGCGTAGAACGCGAGCGTGGTGGCCACGATGACGCCGCCGACCGCGTTGCGCTCGCCGGTCTCGAATTCGACGATGCGGGAGAAGTCGCCGTCGCCCACGCCCAGCGCCCAGCAGCCGATCGCGATGACGATCAGCAGACCGGTCAGCTCCACGCAGGTGAGCACCACGTTGAGTTTCACGCCCTCGCTCACGCCGCGCAGATTGACCGCCGCGACCACCGCCATGAACACCAGCGCGATCACCGTCACCGCGATCCCGCTGCCCAGCTCCAGGTCGAAGGCTTCGGCGAAGTTGGCCGCG